>CABVDR010000090.1 GCA_902497145.1 uncultured Oscillospiraceae bacterium | reverse complement strand
GCTCCTTGAATGGGTAGATTGCTTCAATATGGCCGCCTACGATTTCCTGCATATCTTTCAGCCCGCTGATCTCCCGCACATAGCAGGGTTTCATGGGCTCCACGATTAAAACCTTTATGATCTTTCACCCCTTTCGGCTTTCTTTTTATGATTTCTTTTCCTGTACAGGGAATGAAAATCCGGCTTGGGGAGATATTCCCGAAGCCGGTCTGTCTGGTAGCAGAAGATAAAAAATTTATGGAGTTCCCGCTGTGGGAAAAATCGTAGATAATATCGGTATTTGCTGGTGTCGATCCGGAATGCGTAAAAGGTTTGTCTGCCACACATGACGGCCTGGGGATGCGCGCTGCAATATGCCCGCATGGAAGGGAGATCCCGCAGCGGCCCGTTGTCTCCCCGAAGGGCTCCCAGTAAGGTGTTCAATTCCGCCTGGAACGCTGGGGAGGCCAGCTCCTCATTCTTCTTGAACAGGGTGATTTCGACTTCGCCCGTATTGGTAAACACCCCACGCAGATGTGCCGCACAGGCGCCCTCCTGTAATTTTGTCGTGAACAGGTCGTTGACATCAAGCGCACCGCTGGTCAAGAACTGGTGCGGTTCATCGCTCATGGGATCTTCCGCCTTGTTTGGGTGGATGCTCAGGAGCGATGTCCTTTGCCCGCTGTTCTGTGGGCAGCCGCTCCTCCCGGTCCCGCTGTTGGACGATATGCAGCACATCCCGAAAGGCCATGTACTGCTGGATCTCTGCCGGGTCCTCGGTCAAGGTCCGAACCGTCTCCCAGCAGGGGCTTCCGTGACAACTGAAATCCTCCTGCACCACCAGGGCGGTATGTCCGTCCCGGCCTATCAGGTGGACGCGCTGCCCGTGGAGCTCCTCCGCGCGGCTGTAGAGGCCATAGGCCAGACCAATGGCCTTCAGCGCCTCCAGCGCGTCCACGGTGGTATAAACCTGTTCTGTGCTGATATGTACTTCCCCTGATAGGGAAATGCTTTTGTTTGGCATAGATTCTGCCTCCTGACTGATTTGAAGTTTAGCGCTCCCGTCCTTTCTTACTCCTGGACGAGAGCTGGCCGCAGGCGCTGCGGTTGATCCGCTCTGTCTCCCGGTGGACCTCGTCCACGCAATGATCCCATGCCTGCTTGAGTGCCTGTGTGGGCAGTCCGTTCTGCCGGTAGCCCTCCAGGATGCCGCCGTAGTAATAGAAGGAGGGGATGGATGGCTCCTTGCACAGCTCCGTCATCACATAGGCCATGACCGTGTGCTCCTGTCCCTCGCGGTCCCGGACTGTCACCGGCTCCTTCCCATACAGGCGGGGGTACCCCTCATAATAATCCAGAGCGCGCTCGCACTTTGGAGTAATGTTCCACAGCAGACCGTGTACCGTGCTCCCCTCTTTGGGAGCGATGGTGGCTACTCCGGCGCCCCGCAGATTGCCGCGGAACAGAAGTTCATAATTCTCCAGCATGACCGGCCCAACCACCTGGGCGTCTGGGCAGCGCTGGGCCATCTGATCCAGGTTGATGTTGCTCCCGTAGGCGAAATACAGCTTCCCCTCAGCCATCCTCCAGCACCTCCAGCGCACCGATTTTCGCCAGCTCCCCAAACAGGGCTTGAGCCTGCTCCTCCAGGCCGTGCTCCGGTAGGACACAGTCCCGGTCTGTCATGCGGATGAAGCTGCTGCGGAGCTGCCAGAGATAGCTCTCCGTGTCCGGGAACTCAGTGGGGTCAAAGGCGGCCAGCCGGAGCTGTTCCAGGATCTCCGCCCCAGTCCCCTCATAAATAGTGTCATCAATTCGTATCTTCATGGTCACCTCTCCGCCTCACGGTGTTTTTTCTTCTTGTTTCGATTGACTTCATAGCTGTCCTTGTCGAAGCGCCAGGCCCGATCTCCATCCAGATGCGCCAACAGCAGATCGCGGGTCTCCCTGAACTCATCGCCATTGAGGCCCAGGCGCACCAACCACACCCGGAAGGTGAACAGCTCGTTGTCACTGTGGGTCTTGCGCATGATGGTGCTGCGCTGGGCGATGGCCTGGGCGGACATGGCGAGACAGAGGTTCACATAGGCAGCGGCCAGTTCGGGGTTCAGGGTGGAGTTGAAGCACCGCCACTCCACCGTGCCCCGGTAAAAAACGGAGTGGAGGTTCAGTGCGTAATAACGTGTCCAGTTATAGTGATCACTGCTGCTCACATTGCCCTCATACCAGATCTGCTCCAGTTGAGTCAGATCTGTAGTCTCCTCTGCGGAGAGCAGCTGGCGGGCCTCCCGCAGCATAGGTTCTCGTACCTTTTTACAAAAACGGATGGCCCGCACCTCATTTACCTGCAAGGCTTTAAACAGAAGATCCTCTTTGGAGTACATGATGCTGATGAGGTTCTTCAGACTCTGCCGGTTGTGGTTGGCGGCGTCTACATGAACGTGGATACCACAGGAGTCATTGACCTTGGCGCCGATCTGCTTTAGGCGCCGCATACACTCCTGGAGTTTGGGGAGTTCTGGATAGGTCAGCTTGGGGGTGACCAGCTCCACACGAAAATCTTTGATGTCATTTTCCAGATACTCTGTTCCGGTCCACTGCTCCCCAATAATGCTGGCGTCGCTGACCAGCTTCCACTCCTTGCCCGTGGGGTCCTTCACTTTCCAGGTATCATAGACGCCGCCTTTGGCTTTCGGTATGGTCCCAAAGTAGTCCGCCAGCGCTTGAGCGGCCTGCTTACGGGTGATACCGGTCATCTCCACTTCTACGCCGAAGCACTGGTCTTTCAGGCCGGTCATGCCGCATCACCCATCTTCCGCGGTTCTTCATCCACCGCCAGGATACGGCGGCCAATGGCTTCGATCACCGTAACGGTGACACTGTTTCCGGCCTGCTTATAGGCCTGGGCATCTGAGGTGAATGCCAGGATCTTGTCGATCTGCTCTTCCGCAAATCCCTGGAGCCGAAGGCTTTCACGGGGCATCAGGCGGCGGATGCGCCCGCCGCGCTCCACGATTCCCTGGATGCAGCTGGTCTCCAGGGTGTGTGCGATATCGTGGCCCACACGCCCACGGCGTGTGTTGCTGCCCGCATACCCCAGATCGACAGTATCACCTATCGCTGCTTCCTTGTAGCCGCGTTTGGTTGCCTCTTTGATCAGCAGGACCCCAGAGCGTTCTCCGCGGTGGTTGCAGAGTGTAGTTTGGCTGTATCGTGCGGTAAGGCACCTGGCGTTCTCGGTCGGTGTCGGCCTGCCGATACACAGATCCACAAAACAGGATCGTGCTGTGTCCGGCTCCATCAGATACAGCCCGGTCTTTACTCCTTTTCCTCCACCTCCGGCAGTCTGTGTACAGGCGGTCCCTCTGGGGTCATAGACTCTCGATCCCTGCGGCCCGCCGAGGACTTGTATAAGAGCTTTTCCGTCTGTTCCGAAGACAGGAAGTATTTTTCCGGCGCATCGGGGATCAAGATATCCGACAATGAACACCCGCTTTCGGACCTGGGGGACACGGAAATCCGCGCTGTTAAGCACCATCCATTCCACGCGGTACCCCAGGTCATTAAGCGTGGCGAGGATGGCAGAAAACGTCCGGCCCTGGTCATGCGTAAGCAGTCCTGGAACGTTCTCAAGCAGAAGATACGCAGGTCGTCTGGCTTGAGCCAGGCGGGCAATCTCAAAGAAGAGAGTGCCTCGGGCATCTTCAAATCCCTTTCTTCGGCCAGCATTTGAAAATGCCTGGCAGGGGAATCCCCCGCACAGGAGGTCGAAGCCGGGCAGGTCGTTTGGGTCGATTTTTCTGGCGTCGGGATAGTATCGTTCCTCCTCTCGGATGTCGTGGATGGCGCGGTAGCTGGCGTCGGCGTACTTGTCGATCTCGCAATGGCCGACGCACTGGAAACCTCCGATTCGGTCCAGTCCGGCCCGGAAGCCGCCGATCCCGGCGAACATATCAAAATAGCGTATCAGGTGATCTCATCTCCTTCCTGCTGCAGGGCAAGAAGAAAGCCGAGGACATTCTCATCCATGTCCCCGGCCTGTGCCTGCCGGCTTTTTTCTGTTGTCAGATCCAAATGGCGCAGTTCTTCCCGGATCAGCCCCCGGATGGCAGACAGCAGGGCATCCTGTTCATGGGCCTTACAGACCATTCTGCACACGGCGTCTGTCCGCTGCCCGGCGGGTATGGCGTGCAGGATGTGCCAAGCCTCCCTCTGCTGGGGAGAGGCCAGGGAAAAGGAGAGGTTCAGCCTCCGTTTCTCAGCCATCCTGCCCACTCCGTTCTCTCCGCGACATCTGGCCCACAAGGCGCTCATAGCCCTTGGCGTTCAGGCATACGTCGTCCAGGATAAAAGGCCGGCATAGTCCCTCCGTGGCCGCCACGCGGCGTTTCATCAGCGCCGCGCCGCCGCCCAGGAAGATGGCGGGCATGGCTCGGATGTCCAGGCCGCTCTCGGTGATGGCAGAGAGGAGCCCCTGGATGTACCTGTCCGCCTGGGCGTGGATGACGGCTCTGATCCGCTCATCCACGCTGCCGGCGTCGCCACGCAGAACGCTCTCGATCTGGGCGTCGGTCATGGACACGCCAAACATTCGCCGTATCTGTTCACTGATCCCGTCAATGCAGCGGATCATGCCCAGCTCCAGGCTCCGGCAGGTGGCGGCGTTGGGGATGCGGTTGTCCAGCCGCATCAGATCCACCGTCCAGCCCCCGATGTCCGCCACAATGACGGACGGCTCGTCCAGCAGTTCCGTCTGGGTCAGCGCGGCGGCGTAGCCCTGGGGGAACAGGGACACCTCTTGGATGGTGATGGTATAGTCCTGCCCCTCGTAGCGAAAAGGAATGGCGCTCCCATCCCGGTACAGATACGAACAGAAGGACTTCTTGTCTCGGCCAAAGCTGGTCAGGGGCAGGCCCGCCGCCAGGTGGATGCTGGCGGCGTGTTCCGCACCCCGGTGCTCCAGTTCCTTGGCGATGGCTGCCAGAGTAAGCAGATAGTAGTCCTCCGTCCGGGTCTTGTCCTTCTGGAGCGGCTGCCGCCCACTGCCCACCACAAAATATCTGCCTCCGTATTCCAGCACATTCCTCTGCGTGTAGGGTTCGTGTTCGTACTCCACCAGCCCGGTGGGGAAGGTGAAGTGGGTGGTTTTCATCGCCGCATAGCCGTGATCCACGCCGATTATGAGCATTTCACTCATCTGGTGTCACCTCGCTGTTTTTCCTTTTTCGCAGCTTTCTTCCGGTCATGCAGTTTCCTGGAATCCAGCAGTTTCCGAATCTCATGGTGGTCGTGATTCCACGTGCTGGCTTGCACACGAAATCGGTCCGGGCCGCCGTATCTGGCACACAGCTTAGGCAGAAAAGCAGGCAGATCCCGCGGTTCTCTGGGATATTGGATTCCATCCTTGTAGGTAATCTCCTTACTTAACTCATGCTTCAGTTCATTGAATGCTGTGCGGTCGGTATCATCATAGGCGCTGCGGCCCGTCAGTCGCTCGTAGGCATAATCCCCTACATAGGCCAGACGCTCGAAGCGGCAGTCTCCATACGGCTCAACATCTGCCAGGGAATCCGGGTCCTTTAGAGCGGCCAGATAAACTTCTTTCCCCTGGGCAATCAGCCAGGGGCGGAAGTCCAGAAATCCATCGTCGCCGCAGCCGTATTCCTTGATAATACCGGCGGCATCCCACAGGCCGTATCGATCAGCCAGGTCGGTGTAGGCGTGTACGATGTCATGGAAGCTCAGGGCAGCCGCTGGCCCCCGCTTTACCAGTTCGTCCGTCAGCCAGATTTCAGCGGCGTCCATATCCTGCCCATACTGCGCTTTCGCCTGGGCGATCAGTTCCCAAAAGGTATCCTTGTCCTTTTTTGTGATTTCCGTATTGCGCGCTCTGTTATATTCGATTGTGATCACCTGCTTTCATTTCGTTGCTTTGTCTGTTCCTGTACCTTACCGGGTTCTGGCGGCAGGAACTCCTGGAACCCCATACGCTCCAGGGCCTTGGCATAAAACTGCCGTTCAAACGTCTGATACTCCGCCGTGGATGTGTCTACCTCCTGCAAAACAGCCCGTTCATAGGTGGTTCCAGGTACGACCTCCCAGGAAACCGCCCCAAAATGGGCGGCGGTGAGATAGCGCAGGAGCGCATGGCCGTCCGCTTCCTCAAAACAGCCGCGGGCGTCCTCGTATGGGAAATATCCGTACAGGTTGCGGATGCCGGTAATCTCCTTGGCTGCGTAGTAGAGGCGAAAGCCATCCGGGTCAAATTCCGGGGCGACGCAGTCATAAAATTGGCGGAGCCGTTCCACGCTGTTCAGCTCAGGGCAGAAGGACAGCAGGGCGGCCCGATATGCTTTCATACTCTGCCGGGTACGAGCCAATATATCGCCGCGCCTCTGTGCGGTATCGCTCAACTCATCACACTTCGCCACCAACCGGAGGAGATTATCCTCCAGTTGGGCACATTTGACCTGGCTGTCCGCCAGCTCCTTCCGCAGCCTGGGGTAGTCCCAGGCTGCGGCAAACCGCTCCCTCCATGTCATCGTCAGGCTACCTTCTTTTTCTTCCCAGGCAGGAGGCGGGCTCTCAGGCGGTCCAGCACACGGAGGCGGGTCTGCACCTTACCCGCGGACTCATTCAGCCCATTGATCTGCCCCTGGATGCGGCGGCGGATGGTCTGAAGCTGCTTCCGGTCTCCACAGCCCTCCAGCACCACATACCTTCCCTTGCCGGTGGCCAGCACTTCACGCTTTCCGCTCTCGTCCCGGAGGCTGGCCATAAGACGCTGGCCCAGCCGCTTGCGGTAGCTGTCCTGGAGGGCCTCCATATCCCCGGAGACCCCGTGCTTTTTCAGGATTGCCGCGATCTCCACCGATTCAATCCCCATCCCTTCAAACAGCAGGGAGAGGATCTCCTGCTCGGCCTCTGGGGGCAGGATGGGTCTACTGGGGCCCGTCATCGCTCCGCCTCCTTTTTCCGGGCCGGTTTGCTCCTTTTCTGCTCCGGGACAGGCCGCTCCGCATCCTCCGGGCAGTAGAGATAAAAACCACCGTACTGCTCCGCGTGGTCTGAAACAAAATCAGGCGGCGCATCCTTTAAATCAGAGGTTACAATGATGTTTTTGGCCTGTTTGCCGGGAAAGGTTGTGTAGGAAAAGCGGTGCTCTCCGTTCCTGTGTACCGGGCGATTGACCGTCTTGTCGTGCCGCTGCATATACTTGAGAACCGCCCACCGCTCCACTGTAAAGGCAGGTATGATACCCTGTTCCAGCTCATGAGCCATGTTGTTGATGTATCTGACCATATCCCGGACATTTTCACACCCATATTCCGGGGCCCCGAAGTCATACCGCTCTGTAAACAGCGTCCATCTCCGGCTTTCGTAGGGGCTGTCCAAACTCACCACGAAGTATTTTCCGTCCTGGTCTCCAGACAGGGGCTCAAAGCGCACATCGTCATACAGACCCCCGACAACAGGACAGTTGTTCTTGAACCAGACATAATAGTTGTCCAGAATATATGGGTCTGTGATGCCCATGACCACTCTGGATATCTTCTTCAGGCGTCCGGCCAGGGCCCCATCTTGGCAAAACCAATCATACCAGCCGGCCTCGCACTGCACACTCCGCTCCCTGCTCTCATATGCTCCTGCCCGAAACTGCTCCTGCCACTGGCGGACGGAGATGTGTCCCTCATTCATTCGCTGTATCCTCCTTCCTCGGCCCCGGGCGTCCCCTTCGCTCCAGCCGATATTGTATCGGTTGACTGGTTTGTGTCACCGCTGCACCCCATTTTTTCGGAGAGGATTGGGCTGCTTTCGTCCTGGGGCTGCCAGTTCTGTGTCCTCCGGGCAGTAGAGGTAAAAGCCGCTGTATTGCTTCGCATGGTCAGAAATGAAACCAAGCGGCGTATCCTTCAGATCAGCGGTCACCATAATCATATGTTCGCGCCCATCCAGCTTGGAGTGGTAGCTATATTGGTGATCCCCGTTGCGGTAGAGCCTGATTTCTCCAGGCTCACCATGAAATCTATGCGCATATCTGGCGGCAACCCGCTTCTCCTGAACAAATGGCATCGCTAGGTCCTGCTCTAATTCGTGGGCGATTCTGTTGATGTATCGAAGTAACGCCCGGATATCTCCGCAGTCAAACTCCGGAGCATCCTCGCCATACCGGCCCGTGAAAAGCGACCATTTCTTCCGGTGATGGGGATCATTAAGCGTGGCCCAAAAGCATTTCCTTTGGTCTGCTTCCACCAGAGGGACGAACCCCACTTCATCGTATAACTTGTCAAACCGAGAGGAGAGATTCCGGCACAGGATAAAGTAATGGTCCAAAATAAACGGATGCGTAACACCCATGACCACTCCGGCCAGCTTTTTCAAGCGGCCTGCAAGCAACTCGGAAGGACAGTCCCAGTAGTACCATCCCGCCTTTTCCATTGCGAAATACTCGGAGGTACGGAAGACGCCGACGCGGTACAGCTCCTGCCACTGGCGGACAGAGACACGTTCTTCATTCACGCTCATCATGTCCTCCTTCCTCAGCCTGCTCCTCAGTCTCGGCATCCCCTTCACTCCGGCCGGCGCTGCGCCAATCCGAGGGGATGATCTGCTCCCGGATGATCCGCGCCACCTCGGCAAACATCTCCGCCAGCTCCTCGGATTCCCGGATGGTATCCTCCATCTCCTCCGGCGTCATCCGGGTACACTCCACCCAGATCCGCACATTCTCCTCCGTGGGGGTTACTAAAACCGCTTTTTCATACGCCTTGCAGAATGTGCCGGCGATCTTGCTGCGCCGGCTGAGCTCCGCGTCCGCCTGCTGGATCTCCTTTTTCGCCTTGGCCAGCTCCAC
>CABVDR010000089.1 GCA_902497145.1 uncultured Oscillospiraceae bacterium | reverse complement strand
CGGGGTTACTCGTGCGGCATTATACCTCAATCTGCTCCATCAGGTAAGCTTCAATAATGTCGCCTTCCTTGATATCCTGGAACTTCTCAAAGGTGATGCCGCACCTCCCCACAGGATGTTCCATCCTGCGGGGGCCCCTTCCCTTGAACCGCTCGGGCGAACTGAATTCGCCCTGCGCCAAGGTTTTGCCTGCGGCAAACCGCTTGTACGGCGCAAATGCGCCGCCCCCGCTGTGCGGGGTTACTCGTGCGGCATTATACCTCAATCTGCTCCATCAGGTAAGCTTCAATGATGTCGCCTTCCTTGATGTCCTGGAACTTCTCGAAGGTGATGCCGCACTCGTAACCGGCGGCAACCTCCTTCACGCTGTCCTTAAAGCGCTGCAGAGAGGCAATGGCACCATCGTAAATGACAATGTTGTCCCGCAGCAGACGCATCTGCGCGCCGCGCTGCATCTTTCCGTCCAGCACGTAGCAGCCGGCCACCATACCCACGCCGGTGATGCGGAACACGTTGCGCACCTCGGCCCGGCCCAGGTCCACTTCCTTGAACTTGGGAGCCAGCATACCCTTCATGGCCGCCTCAATCTCGTTGATGGCATCGTAGATAACGCGGTACATCCGCATATCCACCTTCATCCGGGCAGCGCTCTCCTTGGCGTTGGAGTCGGGACGGACATTAAAGCCCACGATAATAGCCCCAGAGGTGCCAGCCAGCATGACGTCGCTCTCATTGATGGCGCCCACGGCGCAGTGGATGACCCGCACCCGGACTTCCTCGTTGGTCAGCTTCTCCAGGGAGGACTTCACCGCCTCCGCGGAGCCCTGGACGTCAGCTTTGACAATCACGTTCAGGGTCTTCATCTCACCGGCCTGGATCTGACTGAACAGATCCTCCAGGGTGACCTTACCCACATTGCTGTTCAAGCTGCTCTTCTGCTCCGCCTTACGCTGCTCAGCCAGCTCGCGGGCCATACGTTCATCAGCCACGGCGTGGAAATCGTCGCCGGCCTCCGGCACCTCGCTCATACCGATAATCTCCACAGGGACGGAGGGACCGGCCTCAGTGAGCTTCTGCCCCTTGGCGTTGGCCATGGCACGGACGCGGCCCACGGCGGTACCGGCGATGATGACATCGCCCTGGTGGAGGGTGCCGTTCTGCACCAGCAGCGTGGCCACAGGACCGCGGCCCTTATCCAGCCGGGCCTCAATGACGGCGCCGTGGGCGGAGCGGTTGGGGTTGGCCTTCAGCTCCTGCATCTCGGCGGTCAGGTTGACCATCTCCAGCAGGTTGTCGATGCCCTCGCCGGTCTTGGCGGAGATGGGGCAAATAATGGTGTCGCCGCCCCACTCCTCAGGCACCAACTCGTACTTAGTGAGCTGCTCCTTGATCCGCTCGGGGTTGGCGGTGGGTTTATCCATCTTGTTGATGGCCACGATCACCGGGATCTTGGCGGCCTTGGCGTGGTTGATGGACTCCACGGTCTGGGGCATGATGCCGTCGTCGGCGGCCACCACCAGGATGGCCACGTCGGTGATCATAGCACCGCGGGCACGCATGGCGGTAAAGGCCTCGTGGCCGGGGGTGTCCAGGAAGGTAATAGGCTTGCCCTGCACCTCCACCTGATAGGCACCGATGTGCTGGGTAATGCCGCCGGCCTCACCGGCCGCCACGTGGGCGTTGCGGATATAGTCCAGCAGAGAGGTCTTGCCGTGGTCAACGTGGCCCATGACCACCACAACGGGAGCGCGGGGGATCAGATCCTCCTCTTTATCCTCGGTGGTGTCGATGAGCTTCTCCTCGATGGTGACGACCACTTCCTTCTCCACCTTGCAGCCCAGCTCCATGGCCACCAGGGCGGCGGTATCGTAGTCGATAATCTCGCTGAGGGAGGCCATGACGCCCATCTTCATCAGGGTCTTGACCACCTCAGCGCCGGTCTTCTTCATGCGGCTGGCCAGCTCGCCCACGCCGATCTCATCGGGGATGAGCACCTTGACGGGGGCCTTCTTGGCGATTTCCAGCTGCAGGCGGCGCAGACGGTCCTGCTCCTCCTGCTTGCGCTTGTTGCCGGGGCCCTGCTGACGGCCGCGCTGACGCTGGGAGTTGCGGTTCTGGAACTTCTCCTTGCCGCCCCGGTCCTGCTGGCGCTGGTCAGTAAAGGACTCCAGCCGCTCGTCGTACTTATCCAGGTTCACCGCGCCGCCGCCGCGGGTATCCACCACCTTCTTGGCGGGGATGCGGCTGGTGGGCTGGGTCACGGTCTGCTGGGGCTGCTGACCCTTGTTATGAGCCGGCTGGGTCTGCTGGGGCTGCTGGGGACGGGCCTGCTGGCCGCCCTTGCTGCCCTGCTGCTGGGCAGGACGCTGGACGCTCTTGCCCTGCTGAGCCGGTTTGCTCTGGTTGGCCTTGGGCGCCTCCGCCTTGGGGGCGGCGGGCTCATGGTACACATCGGCATAGATGGACTGAATGGAGTCCACCTGGTTGTGCTGGGTCAGATATTCAAAGACCAGGGACAGCTCCTGGTCGGTCAGGGGCTGCATGTGGTTCTTGGGAGGATGTCCGTACTGGGTCAGGATGTCCATGATCTCCTTGGACTGAAGCTCCTTGGAACCCTTCTTAAAATCCTTGGCCACCTTGTGGATGGGATATTTGATCATCATATTCGGGAGCCACCTCGTTTCTTAGGGATTATGCCGGAACTTTCCGGACAGCTTGCGGCCGCCTGGGCCGGGTCGATGCTTCAGGCCCGGGCGCGGGCTTCCGGACCGGGGAGAACGTGTTTCCGGCGCGCCGGAGGGCTCCCCCTTACGCTTGTGCTGCCCACTGGGGGCGGCGGACTTTTTCGGGGCAGGATTGGGTACCGCCCAGGGTTTCTTTTTGCCGTGCTGCAGGTTTTTCTCGTGCTGGCGTTTCTCCTTCTGCCGCTGGAGAACCCGGTCCGCCTTCTGCCGCAGCTGCTGGGCAGCAGGGCCATAGCGCTCCGGATCCCGGGCGGCAAGCTTCTCGGTCACTGATGCGGCAAAGCCGGCATCGGTGAGGGCCAGCATGGCGCAGGAACCCCGACCAAGGTGGAACCCCAGCTCCTCCTTGGTAAAGGGCAGCTCCAGCCAGAGCACGTTGCCCGCCTCACCGAAGTGGGCGGCCCGGCGGTTGGTGTTGGCAGCCGCATCGCTGGCCAGCAGCACCAGACGGGCCTGACGGGCCCGGCAGGCGGCGCCCACCGGCTCCTCGCCGATCTCCAGCCGTCCCGCCTTTCGTGCCAGGCCAAGCAGGTGGAGAATGGGGTCATTGGGCATCTTTGGGCACCTCCTTCATCTGCTCTTCCAGGGCCTCAAACACTTCCGCTGGAAGGGGGGCAGAAAAGGCCCGCTCCAGCGCCTTGGTCTTCCTGGCCTTGGCCAGGCAGGCCGGATCAGGACACACATAGGCCCCACGGCCGGGGAGCTTTCCCCGAAAGTCCAGGGACACCTGTCCCTCGGGGGAACGGACCACCCGGATCAGTTCCTTTTTTGGCTTCATCTCCCGACAGCCAACACACTGGCGCATGGGAATCTTTTTGGGCACAGATCTCACCCCTTTCGCTGCAATGGATAAAATATTGGTTACGCTTCGGTCTCGGGAGCCTCGTCCGCCTCGCTCTCAACCTGGGGAGCCTCCTGCTCCTCTGTCTCCTCAGCGGGCTGCTCCAGCAGATCGTCTTCCTCCGGGGCCTCAATGGGCTCCAGGGGAGCGGAAGCGGGCTTAATGTCGATCTTCCAGCCGGTGAGCTTGGCGGCCAGGCGGGCATTCTGCCCCTCCTTGCCGATGGCCAGGGACAGCTGGTCGTCAGGCACCACGACCCGGCAGCTCTTGCCGTCGGGCAGGGGCTCCACGCTGACCACGTCAGCGGGAGACAGGGCAGCGGCAATGTACTCGGCGGGATCGTCAGAGTACTTGATGATGTCCATCTTCTCGCCCTTGAGCTCTTCCACAATGGTGTTCACACGCTGACCGCGGGGACCGACACAGGCGCCGATGGGGTCCACATTGGGGTCAGCGGACCAAACCGCCAGCTTGGTGCGGGAGCCGGCCTCGCGGGCAATGGAGCGGATTTCCACAGTGCCATCATAGATTTCAGGCACTTCCAGCTCGAAGAGGCGCTTGACCAAACCGGGATGGGTGCGGGAGATGATGACCTGGGGGCCCTTGGTGGCCTTGCGCACCTCCACCATGTACACCTTCAGGCGCTGGCCCTCCACGTAGCTCTCACCCTTCACTTGCTCGTTAGCGCCCAGATAGGCGTCGGTGAACTCGGAGCCGGAGCTGATGCGCAGGGTCACCGCCCCGTTGCGGGGGTCGATGCGGGTGACCACGCCGGTAAGCAGCTCGTGCTCCTTGGAGGAGAACTCGTCGTATACCATGCCCTGCTCGGCCTCCCGGATACCCTGGATGATGACCTGGCGGGCGGTCTGGGCGGCAATGCGGCCAAAGCTCTTGGGCTTGACCTCAATGCGCACCACGTCGCCCAGCTCGGCCCGGGGCAGAGCGGCCTTGGCCTCTTCCAGGCTAATTTCGGTGTTGGGGTTATCCACCACCTCTACCACGTCCTTCTTCAGGAACATGCGCACGGTGTTGGTCTCGGGATTGGCGTCCACAATCAGGTTGTCGCCCACACCCTCATGGTCCCGGCGGTATGCCGACACCAGAGCCTGGGTGATCTTCTCCATCATATAGCCGGGCTTAATGCCCTTCTCCTGCTCGATCTGAGCAATGGCGGCAAAGAATTCCTGCCCGTCCAGCTCGTTGTTATTGACCTTTTTCGTCGTTCTCTTAGCCACTTCGGTCTCCTCCTATATTCTCAGAAGCGGGGGTACAGCCGTACCAGCGCCAGTTCTTTCTTTTCAAACTTCATGGGCGCGCCGCCCACACTCAGGGTCACATCGCCATCCTCATAGGACTCCAGAATCCCCACATAGTCCTTCCGGCCGTCCCGGGCCCGGTAGAGCTTGACCTCTACCTCAGCGCCCTGGAACTGGGCGAAATGCTCTGGCTTTTTCAGGGCCCGGTCCGCCCCCGCGGAGGACACCTCCAGGGTGTAGCTTCCCTCAATAGGGTCCGCTTCATCCAGGGCGTCGGACAGGGGACGGGAGACCGCCTCGCAGTCGTTGATGGACACGCCGCCCTCCTTATCAATGTAAAAGCGGAGATACCACTCCCCCGCCTCCTTGACATATTCCACATCCCACAGGGAGCAGCCCGCCGCCTCCACGAAGGGCCGGGCAAGCTGGGCCGCCATCTCGGTCACTTTTGCCATGTTCAAAACCTCCAAACGGTGTTGGGCACCCCGCTGGCCGGCGGTGGTCGGGCCCATTTGGTCAATCAAAAAGAGCGGAGCCGAAACCCCACTCTAGCCAATACTACCATAATTCTTAAATAACTATACCACAGCCCCGCTTAGATTGCAAGGGGCTGGAACATTTTTTTCCTTTTCGTGCAAACAGGGAGGGCGGTCGTGCCGTCCTCCCTGTCTTTTTTCCTTAGGAGAGCAGGATGCGGTCGTTGTCCAACTCCTTGCCCGCCTCTTGACGGAACTTGGAGAGCAGGTCATCTACGGTGAGGGCGCTGCGCTCCTCCCCTGCCACGTCGAACACAACCCGCCCCTGATCCATCATCAGGGTCCGATTGCCCAGCTCCAGGGCCTGGTGCATGTTATGGGTCACCATTAATGTGGTGATCTTGTGCTCCCGCACCACGGACTTGGTGATCTCCAGCACCTTCTCTGCCGTGCCGGGGTCCAGAGCGGCGGTGTGCTCATCCAGCAGCAGCACCTTAGGCGGAACCATGGTGGCCATCAACAAGGTCAGCGCCTGACGCTGGCCGCCGGACAGGAGTCCCACCGGCTGGCGCATCCGGTCCTCCAGCCCCATATCCAGCTTGGCCAGCTGCTCCCGGAAGAGCTTCCGGTCGGCCTTGCTGGTGCGGCTGAAAAAGGCGTGCTGTTTTTTGGAAGCCCGGAGGTAAGCCAGGGCCAAATTCTCCTCAATGGTCATGTGGGGCGCGGTCCCCCGCATGGGGTCCTGGAACAGGCGGCCCATCTCCCGGCTGCGCCGGTACTCCGGCTTGTAGGTGATGTCCTCTCCGTCCAGCAAAATGGCTCCTTCATCCACATAAAATACTCCGGCAATGGCGTGAAACAGGGTAGACTTTCCTGCACCATTGGAACCTACGATGGTGATAAAGTCTCCATCCTCCACCGTCAGGCTCAATCCGGACAGAGCGGTCTTCTCATTGACCGTACCGGGGTTAAAGGTTTTGGTCAGTTTTTGCATCTCCAGCTTGCCCATGGTTACCGCTCCTCCTTTCTGGCCGCAATGGCCCGGCGCTTCTGCATCTGAAAAGCTGCCCAGCGCCGCACAGCAGGAGCGGCAATAGCAGCGCCCACGATGATGGCGGAGACCAGCTTCATATAGTCGGCCGGGACATTCAAGCGCAGGGCCGCCGCGTAGATGCAGCGGTAGATGATGCTGCCCGCAATGACCCCCACCACGCCTCGAACCACAGAGCCCTTTCCGATGAGGGTCTCCCCGATAACCAGCGCAGCCAGAGCCAGCACTACCATGCCGGTGCCGCTGTTTACGTCGGCAAAGGTGCTGTACTGGGCCACCATGGCCCCGGACAGGCCAGTCATGGCATTAGCCACACAAAGGCCAACCGTAATGGTAAAGGTAGGATTGATGGAGGATGCCCGCACCATGTCTGCGTTGTCGCCGGTGGCCCGGATGGACAGGCCCAGCCGGGTCCTCAGAAACAGCACCAGCAGAATAGCCACTACCACCACAATGCTGGCGGTCACCGCCAGCTTATACCAGCTGCCGCCGAACCCCACGTCCGAGGCCATGGTATAGATGGACTCCGCCATAAACAGGGACTGGTTGCTCTTCCCCATCACCATCAGGTTGATGCTGTACAAACCGATGTTCGTCACAATACCAGCCAGAATGGAGGGCACCGACAGCTTGGTCTGGAGAAAAGCGGTCACAAATCCGGCAACGGCGGCGGCCAGCATTCCGGCAGGCAAGGCCAGGATGGGGTGCCCCGCCAGACACATCATGGCTGAAACCGCACTGCCCAGAACGAAAGCCCCATCTGTGGTCATATCGGCAATATTTAAAATAGAAAAACTGAGAAACAGGGCCAGCGCTACCGGCGCATAGAGAAAGCCCGCCTCCAGTGCGGTCTGAAGAATGGTGACCACAGCAATCTCTCCTCTCAATGGACAGGCCATCCCCCCGCATACCGGCGGGGGGATGGCGGCTGTTGATTTTCTTTGTTACTCCTGGGTAGTCTGAACCTCTACCACCTTGGAACCCATGTCAGCAAACATGGAGTAATCCACACCCAGGGTCTTGGCGGTGTCAGTGTTCACGGTGATGATGTCGCCGGAGACGGTAATGAACTCGGGGAACTCGCCGGTCTGGAGCACCTGGAGTGCCAGGTCGGCGGTCTGAGTGCCCAGGTCGGTGTAATTCACGCCGCAGGTAGCAAACGCACCGTTACGGACAAAGGAGTCAGCGCCCGCGTAGTGGGGGATCCCAGCCTCAGCCAACATGGGAGCGATAGCCAACTCAGCGGCCTGCACCACATTATCCGTGGGGGTAAACACCGCGTCTACCTGATCCAGCATGGAACTGACGGCAGCGATGATCTCGTCAGAGGTATTGCCGGTCTTCTCAATGTAGGAGATACCCTTCGCGTCCAGATATTCCTTGGCATCCTCAATGGCGGGAGCACTGTTTACCTCAGAGGTGGAGTACAGCAGACCCACGGTCTTGACCTCGGGATTCTGAGCCAGCATCATGTCCAGCAGCAGTTCCACGTTCAGCGCATCACTGGTGCCGGTGACGTAGGGGATACCGGTGAGCTTTGCCACCTCAGGGTAGCTGACGGTGCCGTAAATCACCGGAGTCTGGGTCTGCTGGGCGGTAGCGGCCATCTGCTGGGCGGCCAGGGTGCCGATGGGGATGATGGCGTCATAGCCGTCGGCAATGATTTCGGCTCCGATCTGGCTCAGAGTAGAGGTATCGTTGTTGCCGTTAAAATCTCCATATTCAACGCTCACACCCAGCTCCGCGGCTTTGGCGTCCAGTTCCGCGGTAATAGCATCCCGGATCTCATTCATGGACGCATGATCCAGCTGGCGGACCACCGCGATCTTGTAGCCGTCATCGCTTCCAGAACCGGAGCTGGAAGCAGCGTTGGAGCCCGAGGAATTGGACTTGGCTGCGTCATTGCCGCCGGAGCAGGCAGCCAGGGACAGGCCCAGAGCAAGGGACAGAGACAGAGCCGCAAATTTCTTGACCATGTTGTGCTTTTTCATAAGATTACCTCCATAATTGGGCCATTTGGCCAAAAGTTGTTTGGGTGGGCGATGGAGGGGCCGTTGCCAGCGGCCTTGCTTCGGAGTATAAAAAAACAGCCCCTTATCCCACATGGGACAAGAGCCTGACTCCTGCGATACCACCCAAATTGACGTTTTCACGTCCGCTCGCTTCACGCGCCATCACGCGTGCCCGATGGATAACGGGTGGGTCCCCGTCGGCATCTACTAGGTTTCCCGTTCAAGCCGCCCTCGAAAGCCCATTCACTCAGCCGCGCCCCGCCCTGATCTCACCACCCAGGACTCTCTGAAGGTTTGCCGCACTGGCTACTAATCTTTCTCATAGGTTTCTTGGATTTACTTGTTGGTGCTATTATATGCACCCCTCCCCCGCTTGTCAACCCCTTTTTTCACATCCTGCCAAAATCCTACTCAGATGATTTCCTAATCCTAGGCAGTTTTGGGTTAAATTTCGGCAAATTCCTCCATTTTCCCCTCAGAATTTCCTTATAAAACCACAATAAAAAAGTGCCCTGCCTTTCGGCAGGGCACTTAGAGAGAGTATAATTACTCCTCGATGTCGATAACAGCGCCGGAACCCACGGTGCGGCCACCCTCACGGATAGCGAAACGCAGGCCCTTCTCAATGGCGATGGGGGTGATCAGCTCAACCTTCATGTCGACGTTATCGCCAGGCATGCACATCTCAGTGCCCTCGGGCAGGGTGATGATGCCAGTCACATCGGTGGTACGGAAGTAGAACTGAGGACGATAGTTGTTGAAGAAGGGAGTGTGACGGCCGCCCTCTTCCTTGGTCAGGACGTACACCTGGCCGGTGAACTTGGTGTGGGGGTGAATGGAGCCGGGCTTACACAGAACCTGGCCACGCTCGA
>CABVDR010000088.1 GCA_902497145.1 uncultured Oscillospiraceae bacterium | reverse complement strand
AACACCATGAAGAACAAGAAGAATACCCCCGACCGTCTGGAGCTCAACAAGTACTGCCCCTTCTGCAGAAAGCACACCGTCCACAACGAGACGAAGTGATTTCTCGCAAAAGGCTGAAAGGAAAGAAGGGTAATCAGAATGGCTGAGAACGAAAAGCTGGAGCAGACTGCCAAGACTGCTTCCGACAAGGCTGAGAAGGCCAAGAAGGACAAGAAGTCCGACAAAAAGTCCAAGCCCGGATTCTTCGCCCGCATCGGCCGCTGGTTCCGGGAACTGAAGGTTGAGCTGAAGAAGGTGGTCTGGCCCACCGGGAAGCAGACCCTCAACAATACGCTGATCGTCATCGCCTGCGTGGTGTTCGTCGGCGTTTTCATCTGGATCTTTGACGCGGTGGCCGGTGGCCTGATCCAGGCCCTGATCCACCTGGTAGCGGGTTAAAGGAGACGAATATGGCTGACAACGCAAACTGGTATGTGGTCCACACCTATTCTGGCTATGAGAATACCGTAAAGGCCACCATCGAGAAGTATGTTGAAAACCGCCATCTTCAGGATGTGATCCTCGAGATCAGCATCCCCCTGGAAACTGTTACTGAGATCACAGACAACGGCCCCAAGGAAGTGGAGCGCAAGGTGTTCCCCGGCTATGTGCTGGTGAAAATGGTCATGAACGACGAGACCTGGCATGTGGTGCGCAACATCCGCGGCGTTACCGGCTTCCTGGGCGAAGGCAACAAGCCCATCCCCCTCTCTGAGGATGACGTAGCTGCCCTGGGCGTGGAAAAGCGCGAGGTTGTGGTCGGCTATCAGGTGGGCGACAGTGTCAAGATCACCGACGGCGCTCTGGAATCCTTCCTGGGCACCGTGGAGGAACTGGATCTGGAGCGCGGCAAGGTCCGGGTAGTCGTGTCCATGTTCGGACGCGAGACCCCCGTAGAGCTGGAGCTGGACCAGGTCGAGCCCATGCAGCAGTAATCCCGGAAAAACAAACCTTCGCAACCCTGCGGCCCGGGCGCCGCAAAACGTGGGAGGGACGGCACCGTCCGTTCCGCCAAACTGGGCTTAACGCCCAACCAAACCACATTTTTTCATATGGAGGTGCTCATTCGTGGCACAGAAAGTAACTGGATATGTAAAACTGCAGATTCCCGCCGGCAAGGCAACTCCCGCCCCCCCTGTTGGTCCCGCTCTGGGCCAGCACGGCGTGAACATCGCTGCCTTCACCAAGGAGTTCAACGAGCGCACCAAGAACGACGTGGGTATGATCATCCCCGTCATCATCACTGTGTACGCTGACCGCTCCTTCACCTTCATCACCAAGACTCCTCCCGCCGCTGTGCTCATCAAGAAGGCTTGCGGCATCGAGTCCGGCTCTGGTGTACCCAACAAGACCAAGGTGGCCACCATCAGCAAGGAGGACGTGCGCAAGATCGCTGAGACCAAGATGCCCGACCTGAACGCCGCCAGCATCGAGGCCGCTATGAGCATGATCGCCGGTACTGCCCGCTCCATGGGCATCGTCGTGGGCGAGTAAGGAGGGTGAGAAGAAATGTTTAGAGGCAAGAAATATCAGGAGAGCGCTAAGAAGATCGACAAGAACGCTCTGTACGATACCAACGAGGCTATGAGCCTGGTCGTGGAGACCGCTCCCGCCAAGTTCGACGAGACCGTCGAGCTGCACGTGAAGCTGGGTGTTGACTCCCGTCACGCTGACCAGCAGGTTCGCGGCGCCATCGTGCTGCCCCACGGCACCGGCAAAACCCAGCGCGTGCTGGTGTTTGCCAAGGCCGCCAAGGCGGACGAGGCCCGTGCCGCCGGCGCTGACTTCGTGGGCGATATGGACATGGTAGAGAAGATCCAGAAGGAGAACTGGTTCGACTTCGACGTGGTCGTGGCTACCCCCGACATGATGGGCGTTGTGGGCCGTCTGGGTAAGGTTCTGGGCCCCAAGGGCCTGATGCCCTCCCCCAAGGCCGGCACCGTCACTATGGACGTGACCAAGGCTATCAACGAGATCAAAGCCGGTAAGGTGGAGTACCGTCTGGACAAGACCAACATCATCCACTGCCCCATCGGCAAGGTTTCCTTCGGCGCTGAGAAGCTGGCTGAGAACTTCAACGCCATCATGGGCGCTATCGTGAAGGCTAAGCCCGCTGCCGCCAAGGGCCAGTATATCAAGAGCTGCGTGGTGGCTTCCACCATGGGCCCCGGCGTCAAGGTCAACGGCGCCAAGCTGGTGTAATTCTTTAAAAAATATCCTTTTTCCCGCGGATTTTGCTTGACAAAATCCGCGGGAATGGATATAATAGTCATCGCGTTCAAAGACAGCAGGCTGCGCAAGCACAAGTCCTGCCGAGAGTGCAGTGAGAATTTATTTTGATTTGATTCACGCTGTGTCCGTCTTTGTGCGCGGAAACAGCGTTTTATTATTTCTCTGGAGGTGAATCCCAAATGCCTAACGCAAAGGTCCTGGAATCCAAGAAGGCCATCGTGGCCGAGATGACGGAGAAGCTGCAGAATGCCGCCTCCGGCGTACTGGTAGACTACAAGGGCATCACCGTGGCTGAGGATACCGCGCTTCGTACGGAGCTGCGTAAGAACGACGTGGAGTACGCCGTTGTCAAGAACACCCTCACCCGCTTTGCTGTGGAGGGTGCTGGTCTGAACGAGCTGAGTGACTGCCTCAACGGCACCACCTCTCTGGCCATCAGCCACAGCGATCCCATTGCTCCCATGCGTGTCATCAATAAGTTTGCCAAGCAGTTCAACGGTGCTAAGTTCACCATCAAGGCTGGCTTTATGGATGGCAAGGTTCTGCCCCTGGACGAGATCCTGGCCATCGCTGAGCTGCCCGCCAAGGAAGTTCTGCAGGCTCAGGTCCTGGGCACCATGCTGGCTCCTATCACCAGCCTGGCTATCGTCCTGAAGGCCATTGCCGAGGAGAAGGGCGGCTTCGTCGAGGCCGCTGCCGAGCCCGAGGCTGCCCCCGCCGAGTAAGCTATACCGGCACATTATATTTTAAGAAATTATCATTCATTTAGGAGGTATTTTATCATGGCTAGCGAGAAGATTACCGCTCTCATCGAGGAAGTTAAGGGCCTGACCGTTCTGGAGCTGTCCGAGCTGGTGCACGCTCTGGAGGAGGAGTTCGGCGTTTCCGCCGCTGCTATGGCTGCTCCCGCCGCTGGCGGCGCTGCTGCTGCTCCCGCTGAGGAGAAGACTGAGTTTGACGTTGTCCTGGCTGGCTTCGACGCCGCTGCCAAGATCAAGGTCATCAAGGCTGTCCGTGAGATCACCGGCCTGGGCCTGGCTGAGGCTAAGGGCATGGTCGAGGGCGCTCCCAAGACCCTGAAGGAGGCTGTGTCCAAGGACGAGGCCGAGGAGATGAAGAAGAAGCTGGAAGAGGCCGGCGCCAAGGTGGAGCTGAAGTAATTTCACTTCTCTTGCTTTTCTTACAAACAGGTCTGAGATTTTATCTCAGGCCTGTTTTTTTGTTCTCTGTTTTTAACGTTGCACAATTTTCACTTAAGATTTATAATGGAAAAAACACACCGCTGTTCTCAACCTTGTGATGATTATTTTCTGCTGTAACAGCGCGAAAGGATTGAATGCTATGAAAAAACCGGTTCTTGTGGTTATGGCCGCCGGCATGGGCAGCCGCTACGGCGGGCTCAAACAGGTGGACCCCGTAGGAAGCCACAATCAGCTGATTATTGACTACTCCATTTATGACGCCCGCCGTGCCGGCTTTGAGACAGTAGTCTTTGTCATCAAGCATGAGATTGAGGACACCTTCAAGTCCGCTATCGGTGACCGCCTGAGTAAGGTCATCAACGTAAAGTATGCCTACCAGCAGCTGGACGACCTGCCTGCTGGCTATGCGGTTCCTGAGGGCCGGGTAAAGCCCTGGGGCACCGCCCACGCCATCCTGGCTGCCCGCAAGGTGGTGGACGGCCCCTTCGCCGTGGTCAACTCCGACGACTACTACGGTCCGGAAGGATTCAAAAAGATTTACGACTACCTGGAGTCCCACCCCGACCAGCCCGGCTGCTACGAGTTTGCCATGGTGGGCTACCTGCTGGGCAACACCGTCACGGAGAACGGCCATGTGGCCCGGGGCATCTGTGAGGAGGACAGTGAGAACTTCCTCACCCGGGTGACCGAGCGCACCCACATTGAGAAGGACGGGGCGGACGCCCGCTTTACCGAGGACGACGGGGCCAGCTGGACCCATCTCAGCGGCGATACCATTGTCTCCATGAACCTGTGGGGCTTTACCCAGAGCTTCATGAAAGAAGCTGAGGCCCGCTTCCCCGCCTTCCTGGACCAGGCTTTGAAAGAGAATCCCCAGAAGGGAGAATACTTCCTGCCCAGTGTCGTCACCCAGCTGCTGGAGGAGAAGAAGGCCCGGGTCAAGGTGCTGCGCAGCACCGACAAGTGGTACGGTGTCACCTATCGGGAGGACAAGCCGGTGGTGGTTCAGGCCATCGCGGACATGACCGCCCGGGGGCTCTACCCCGAAAAGCTGTGGGACTAAGCTATGTCCCAGGCTGAACGATTTATATCGGATGCCCTTAACGCCTTTGACTTCGGCGGAGGGGTGCTGGAGGCCGCCCGCTACGGCTGCGGCCATGTAAATGACACCTTCTGTGTCCGCACCCCGTCCCAGCGGTTTATTCTTCAGCGGATCAGTGCCGCTGCCTTTCCACACCCCGACCAGGTGATGGACAATATCAAGGCTGTCACTGCCTATTTGCGAAACGTGATTGCTTCCTCCGGCGGCGACTGCGCCCGGGAAACCCTGACGGTCTATCCCACCCGGGACGGCGGCAGCTTCTATACGGACCGGGAGGGAGGCGCCTGGCGGGCCTACCCCTTTATTGAACATACGGTCTGCCTCCAGTCCGCCGAGACTCCGGAACTCTTTGCCGCTGCGGCCCGCGCCTTTGGCCGTTTCCAGTATCTGTTACGGGACTACCCCGCCCACACTCTGTATGAAACCGTTCCCGGCTTTCACGACACGGAGGACCGTCTGACCAAGCTGAAGGCCGCCGTAGCCGCCGACACCATGGGCCGGGTAAAGAATGTAAAAGCAGAGCTGGACTTTGTGGCAGCTCGTCAGGACGACTGCTCCGCGGCCCTTCAGGCTCTGCGGGAGGGAAAACTCCCCCTGCGGGTGACGCATAACGACACCAAGCTCAACAACATCCTCATGGATCCCGACACAGGAGAGGGCGTGTGCGTCATTGATTTGGACACGGTAATGCCCGGCCTCTCCATCAACGACTTCGGCGACGCCATCCGCTTCGGTGCCAACCACTGTGCGGAAGATGAACGGGATCTATCCAAAGTAACGTTTGACCTGTCCCTGTTTGACGTGTACACCCGGGGCTTTCTGGAGGGGACCCAGGGAGTTCTTACGTCGGCGGAGCTGGACTACCTGCCCTGGGGCGCCAAGCTGATGACCCTGGAGTGCGGCATCCGCTTTCTCACCGACTACCTAGAGGGAGACCACTACTTTCAGATCCAGCGGGAAGGACAGAACCTGGACCGCTGCCGCACGCAGTTTAAGCTGGCAGCCGACATGGAAGCGCAGTGGGATGCTATGAAAACTGTGGTGGACAAACTACGCTGAACAAGTGCCTACTTTCATTCCTTTCCATATAGAAAACCGGGCGGTTTCCGAAGAACCGCCCGGTTTTCTTATGTATTTAATCTTGGGCAAAGCCCCGGCCAAACGCCCGGCACTGCTCCAGACCATCCTCGTCGGGGGTCTCCTGGATGATCAGGCCCTGATCCTGGTAGACGTTCGCATTGGCGTCCTGGGTACGCTGCACCCAGTCCCGCATCCACTGGCCATCCCCCCAGCCGTAGGAGCCGAACAGAGCCACAGACCGGCCTGCCAGACGCCGCTCCAGTTCGGTAAAGAAAGGCTCAAAGTCGATCTCCTCCAGCACCTCAGCCCCCATGGCAGGGCAGCCCAGGGCCACTTTCTCGTACTCAGCGGCCTGATCTGCCGTAATTCCCGGCACACTGAACAGGTCACAGCTTCCGCCTGCCTCCCGGATTCCTTCCGCGATGGCGTTGGCCATCAGCTCCGTGTTCCCAGTCTGACTCCAATAGATCACAGCAATGTTACTCATAGTAAACCTCCTAAAAAATCAGTCCATTATGCCACATGAAACACTTCAAAGAGAGTCTCTCCCTGCTCTACCCGCCGCACACAGGCGCGGCAGACCCCGGAAATCCGAGCAAATTGGCGGCTGGCATGTTCCACGTCTCCATAGACCTTCCAGCAGCCGCACAGCTTACAGCCCTCGCCGCCGTAGCGGATAAAGCCCTCCACGTCCTCCGCCGGATAGCCCAAAAACAGCCCGATCTCGTGGGGAAATCCCCCCTGTCCGGCGGCTCTCCGGCCCAGCCGCTCCAGCTTGGCCTCCAGCGGCTCCTCCCGGCGGTAACCAAACTGCTCCAGCAGCTTCATCACCTCAGGCTGCGCCAGACAGCGCTCCAGCATGGTGCGGCGGTAAACCAACAGCAGATATCGCCCGGGACAGGTGCACAGGATTTTAAAATAGCTATCCTTTTGGCAAAAAGCCTGGCCATAGACCTCCAGCAGCCGGGGCAGCTGGGGAAACCGGCTTCGCTGACAGGAAACCAGGCTGGCCGGCTTGATCCCCGCCAAGGTAGGGGCACAGTGGGCGGCAAGCAGACGATCCAATTCGGTCAGGATGATCCCTCCTTTGGTTAGTTATGGCTAACTTATTTTTAGGTTAGCATATGCTAATCACTTTGTCAAGAGAAAGATTGCCCGGCGGGGCAGACGGCTCCGCCGGGCTGATCCCTTACATTCCCATGGCGTCGGTGAGAGTCTCCACCGCCTCGGTGACATTTTTTGCCGCCTTGTGGGCCACCCGCCGCATCTCCCGCCGGGAAGGCGCCATGGTCATGCCGATCATGGCGCCTGCTGCCATTCCCATGGTCATCCCTAAAAAAAACTTACCCGTTCCGCATCCGTTCATGGCTGCTTCACTTCCTTTCCCGCGCCAACTCCAGCTGCTTTGGCGCGCACTGTTATTCTTTCCGTTTCCGGGGAAAAATGCGTTGCTAAATCTTGTGGATTCCGCTATAATTTAGATTGAATGTGTGCGCGTATTACCGCGTGATTTCGCAAACTGCATTGGGGCGTATGCCCTGCCCATTTGGAGGATTCTGCACTATGAAACTTCTGATCAAGCACGGACGGGTGGTGGACCCGGTGAACAGCACCGTCTCCATCCAAGACCTGTATATTGAAAACGGAAAGGTCGTCCAGTTGGAAAAAGACATCCGCCAGGAGGCCGACCAGGTCATCGACGCCACCGGTCTTGTGATCTGCCCGGGCCTGGTGGATATGCATGTACACCTGCGGGACCCGGGTCTCACCTACAAAGAGGATATTTTTACCGGCACTGCCGCCGCCGCCCATGGCGGCGTCACCGCGGTGGCCTGCATGGCCAACACCGACCCGGTGGTGGACTCTCCCGAACAGATCCAATATATCAAGGACAAAGCCGCCCAGGCCAACGGGGTCCACGTCTACCCCATTGCCGCCGTGTCCATGGGGATGCGGGGGGAAGAGCCTTCCGATGCCGACGCACTGAAAAAGGCGGGCGCCATCGCCCTGTCGGACGACGGCTGCAATGTGGACAACGCAAACCTGATGCGAGACGTGATGATCCACGCCAAGCGTCTGGAACTTCCCGTACTGTGCCACTGTGAAGACACCACCATGGTAGAGGGCCGGGCGGTAAACGAGGGCAGCGTGTCCCGCCAGCTGTGGCTGGAGGGGCGGCCCGCCATTGCTGAGGAGATCATGGTCATGCGGGACGCCATGCTGGCCGAGGAGACCGGCGCTCACGTCCACATCTGCCACGTGTCCACCGCCAAGTCGGTAGACATCATCCGCCGGATGAAGAAGCGGGGCGTGGCCATCACTTGCGAGACCTGCCCCCAGTACTTCACCCTCACCGAGGATGAGATCCTCACCCAGGGCTCCATGGCCCGGGTCAATCCTCCCCTGCGTACTGCCAAGGACATCAAGGGAATCATCTCCGGTCTGAAAGACGGCACCATTGACGCCATCGCCACCGACCACGCCCCCCACTCCGCCGAGGAGAAGGCCCGTACCCTTACCCGGGCTCCCAGCGGCATGATTGGCTTGGAGACCTCTTTGGCCGTCACCCTTACCGAGCTCTACCACACAGGCAAGATGAAGCTGCCTGAGATCATTAAGCGCATGACCTACAACCCCGCCTCCATTCTGCGTTTAAGCTCCAAGGGCCGTCTGTCCCTGGGCAGCGACGCCGACATCACCATCTTTGACCCAGAGGAGGTCTGGACCATTGATCCGGAGCAGTTTGCCTCCAAGGCCCGGAACACCCCCTTTGCCGGACGGCAGGTCAAGGGCAAGGTGAAGTACACCATCGTAGGCGGAAACATCATTTATCCGAAAGACTAATTTTAAGAGGGTTCCCCTCCAACTTAACAACAGAAGGGAAGATCAACCATGTCTTTTGACGTGCTACAGGAAAAAATCCGAGAGAAAAAAAATCCCACCGTGGCCGGGCTGGACGCCCGCATCGAGTATGTCCCCGAATATATCCGCAAAGAGGCCTTTGAGAAGTACGGCGTGGGCCTGAAGGGGGCTGTGGAGGCCATTTGGCAGTTCAACGTGGGCCTTATTGATGCCCTGTGCGACATTGTCCCCGCCGTCAAGCCCCAGAGTGCATACTACGAAAATCTGGGCTGGCAGGGCATGGAGATGCTGGAGCGCACGATTTCGTACGCCAAGGAGAAGGGCCTGTTCGTCATCGCCGACATCAAGCGGGGCGATATCGGCTCCACCGCCACCGCCTATGCGGAGGGCTGGCTGTCCGGCGCTCCCATTGAGGGCCAGGTGTTCAAGTCCTTCGACGCCGACTGTGTCACCCTCAACGGCTACATGGGCTCTGACTCCATTAAGCCTTTTCTGGAGGCCGCCAAGGGGGAAGACAAGTGCGCCTTTGTGCTGGTGAAGACCTCCAACCCCGGCTCCGGCGAGCTTCAGGACGTGAAGGCCGCTGACGGCCGCACCGTCTATGAGGTGATGGGCGAGCTCAACGAGCAGATTGCCGCCGGCACCGAGGGCAAGTACGGCTTTACCATGGCGGGCGCTGTCACCGGGGCCACCTACCCCCAGCAGATTCAGGATCTCCGCGCCCGTCTGCCCCACACCTTCTTCCTGGTGCCCGGCTACGGCGCTCAGGGCGGC
>CABVDR010000087.1 GCA_902497145.1 uncultured Oscillospiraceae bacterium | reverse complement strand
AAATTTCCGCCACCACCGACTGCTTGGCGCCGAAGCCGCCGCCGATGCGGGGCTTCTCCACGTGGATTTTGGACTTGGGAATGTCCAGGGCGTTGGCCAGGATGCGCCGGACATGAAAGACGATCTGGGTGGAGGAAATCACATGGAGCCGCCCGTAGGGGTCCATCTCGGTGTAGGTGCGGAAGGTCTCCATCATGGCCTGGTTGCAGGCGGGGGTGTGGTAGACGTGGTCGATGACATAGTCGCAGTGGGACAGCACCTCGTCCACGTTCCCGTCCGAGCACACCTCGCTGGCGCACAGGTTGCGCTTGTTGTCGGCTCCCACCGGGCAGAGAGAGCGCCAGTTGTCCTCGGGGTGCACCAGAACAGGGCCGTCCAGGGCCTCATGGGGATCCAGCACCGCCTCCAGCACCTGGTACTTCACTTTGATGAGCTTCAAGGCCTTGTCGGCAGCCGCCTCGTCCTCAGCGGCCACAATGGCCACGGCGTCCCCCACAAAGCGGACCCGCTGATCCAGAATCAGCCGGTCGTAGGGAGAGGGCTCGGGGTAGGTCTGCCCCGCCATGGTAAAGCGCTTCTGGGGCACATCCTTATAGGTGTACACCGCCACCACCCCGGGCACCTTTTGGGCCACGTCGGTGTTGATCTCCTCAATCAGGGCGTGGGCGTGGGGGCTTCGCAGCACCTTCACCACCAAGCAGTTTTTGGGGGTCACGTCGTCCACATAGGCGGGCTTGCCCAGCAACAGGGACATGGCGTCCTTTTTCCGCACCGGCTGCCCTACGGTTTTCAAGTTTTCCATGTCAGCCCCTCCCCTTCTTGTGGTCTAAATAGGCCCGGATGCCCCGCAGCTGTCCCTCGTACCCTGAGCAGCGGCACAGGTTTCCCGCCAAAAAGGCGCGGATCTCATCGTCCGTGGGGTCGGGGTTCTCCCGCAGCAGGGCCACGGTGTTCATGACAAAGCCGGGGTTGCAGAAGCCGCATTGCTCCGCCCCCTGGTCGGCAACAAAGACGGCGAAGTCGGCGGCCTCCTCCTGGAGTCCCTCCAGGGTCTGGATATGGTGGCCAGCCACCCGCAGGGCCAGCACGGAGCAGGACAGCACGGGGGTGCCGTC
Organism: uncultured Oscillospiraceae bacterium; assembly: GCA_902497145.1. Classification (GTDB taxonomy): domain Bacteria; phylum Bacillota; class Clostridia; order Oscillospirales; family Oscillospiraceae; genus Lawsonibacter. The sequence continues at coordinate 8,466 of CABVDR010000087.1, read as the reverse complement.
CATGAGAACGGTACAAAGGCCGCAGTTTGCGGTCTCGCAGCCCCGCTTCACGCTCAGGCAGCCCTGAGCGCGGAGAAAGTCGATGAGCAGAGTGTCCGCCTCCACCGACGCGGACACGGCCCGGCCGTTTAATGTGAGTTTCAGTTCCATGTTAGCCCTCCTTCTCCATGGCCATCAGGCCCCGGCGCACCAGCACGGCGCAAATGGTTTGGCGATACTCCTCCCCCGCCCGCAGGCTGCTGCCGAACTTGGCTCGCTGGGCCACGTCCTCGCCAAAGGCCCGGGCGGTCTCCTCGGTCACGCCGCCGGACAGCAGCCCCTTCTCATCCCGGTAGACCTGGGCCATCTGGGGCCGGGCACCGAGGACGCAGGTGTAGGCTCCATCCTTCCGGGACAGAGCGCAGGTAAGGGTGGGAAAGTCGGTGGAGATGTTCCGCTGGGACAGGTAGACCACCCGGCGGTGCTCCTTGGGAATCAGCACATAAGTGAGAATGTCCCGCTGCTGCCGGGGCAGCTGGGTAAACTCCTCCAGGGACATGCGCCCGGCGTGGTAGAGCTCCACCTGGGCGTCCAGCGCCAGCAACAGAGTGAGCACGTCGGAGAAGCCGAAGCGGCCCCACAGGCTGCCCCCCACGGTGGCCAGGTTGCGGAACTGCACCCCCACGATGTGGCGCACGCTCTCCCGCAGCGCCCCCTGGGTCAGCTCATGGAGACCGGGGTGGAGCTCCAGGGTACGCAGCGTCACCATGGCGCCCAGGCGGTAGAAGTCCCCGTCCTCCTCCACCTCATTGAGTCCTAAATCGCTCAGGTCAATGGCGGTGCCCACGGAGCGCCGCTGCATCTTCAGCCACAGCATGCCCCCCAGCACCACGTTGTTTTTCTTTTGGCACAGGTCGTAGGCCTCTTCCAGGCTCTGAACCCGCACATAGTTTTTGATTTTCAGCACAGCGTTTCCTCCCTGCCCACGGCATTGTGTTTGAAAAGCATATTATTATATCATATCTTTTCCGCCCTGACAAACCAAAATCCGGGCGGGTTCTCCAAAAAAGAACCCGCCCGGAAGGCTGGATCATATCAACTTGTATCTTACGCCTTTTCCTTAGGCAGCAGGATGTTCATGATGATAGCCACGAAGGCGGCGGGGACGATGCCGGAGCCGCCGAAGATGAGCTGGATCCACTGAGGCAGGCCGGAGAGCACCGCGCTGTTGGCCCCCAGGCCGTAGCCCAGACCCAGGGCCACAGAGACAATGGACATGCTGCGGGGCGTCAGGGGCTCCTTGGTGATGAGCTGGATGCCGCTCATGACGATGGAGGAGAACATGATGACTGCCGCGCCGCCCAGCACGCTCTGGGGCATGATGGACACGATGGCCGCCAGCTTGGGCAGCAGGCCGCACAGCACCAGGAACACCGCGCCGCAGGCCAGGGCGGTGCGGTTGACGATCTTGGTCATGGTGACCAGGCCCACGTTCTGGCTGAAGGAGGTGTTGGGCAGCACCCCGAACAGGGCGGCAAAGGAGGAGCCCAGGCCGTCGCAGATGATGCCGCCGGACAGCTCGGTGTCGGTGGCCTCCCGGCCCATACCGCCCTCCATCACGCCGGAGATGTCGCCCACCGTCTCCACGGCGGTGACGATGAACATGATCATCACCGGCAGGATGGCCCGCAGGTCAAACACCGGCTTGACGGGCAGGATGGCGGGGACCGCAAACCAGCTGGCCTGGGCCACCTTGTCCCAGTTGAGCACCCACGCCTTGGTGTACTCCACCCCGTCGGCGGTGACGCCGGTGGTGGACAGGAACATGGGCAGGATGGCACAGATGATATAGCCGCAGATGATGCCGATGAGGATGCAGGAGGAGCTGGCCAGCCCCTTGGCCCCGTGCTTGAGGGCCAGAACAATGATCATCACCGCCAGGGCGATGAGCAGGTTCTCCGCAGAGCCGTAGTCCTTGGCGCTGGTACCGCCGCCGAAGGAGCCCACCCCCACACTGATAAGGGACAAGCCGATGGACAGCACCACGGTGCCGGTGACCACAGCGGGGAAAAAGCGGCGCAGGGGTTTTAAGAAGGCGCCCAGCACTGTCTCAAACAGGCCGCCCAGGATGGACGCGCCCATAATGGCCCCGTAGGCCACAACGCCGCCGCCCATCACGTTGACCACGCTCTGGAACACGCCGATAAAACCGGAGCTGGTACCCATGATGATGGGCACTTTGCCGCCGATGGGGCCGATGGAAAACAACTGCACCAGGGTGACCAGACCGGCCACCAGCATGGCGTTTTGCAGCAGCATGACCTGGATGGCTGCAAAGTCCTCCGCCCCGCCGGCCGCCGCGCACAGATTGGTGATAATAAGGATGGGGGTCAGATTGCCCACAAACATGGCCAGCACGTGCTGAAGCCCCAGGGGAATGGCCTGACCCAGGGGAAGACGCCCCACAAAATCGAAAGGCGTCACATATTGTCCGGAACGCTCCATAAGTTTCCTCCCTGATCTTTTAAAATGCGACAATCATTATACCAGATTTTTTGCGCGTTCACAGGATATTCATAAATTTTCCTGTTTTTCTCCATTTTTCGCAAGTCCGCACCAGTAGGCCCCGCTTTCTTTGTCCCGTTTGACGCAAATATCCGGGTAGATCCGCCGCAAAACGGTCTGGATCTCCCCCTCCGCGGCCTCCCTGGGGCAGATCTCCCCCACCAGCTCCCCCCGGCGCAGCAGCAGCAGGCGGCGGCACCAGGTGAGGGCCAGGGCCGGGTCATGGAGCACCACCAGCCCCGCCTTGTGCTGGGTGCGGATGAGCTCCCCCACCGTCTGGAACAGCAGCTGGGTGTTGTAGAAGTCCAGGGCGCTGTTGGGCTCGTCCAGCAGCAGCACCGGGGCGTCCTGCACCACGGCCCGCCCCAGGTGCACCATCTGCCGCTGCCCCTCGCTCAGGGCGGCGCAGTCGGTATCCAGCAGGTGCTCCAGACCAAACTGCCGGGCGGCCTGGGCCACCCGCCGTTTTCCCTCCTCTCCCGCCGGGCGCAAGGGGCCTGTCCAGGGGTAACGGCCCATCTCCAGCACCTCCCGTGCCCTCAGGCCGGGCAGCAGCTGGGGCCGCTGGGGCATAAGGGCCAGGCGGCAGGCCCGCTGCCGGTGGCTGAGCCGCCCCCAGTCCTCCCCGTCCAGCAGCACCCGGCCCCCTGTCACCTTGGCCGAGCCGGTGAGGGCACGCAGCAGGGTGGTCTTTCCGCTGCCGTTGCGGCCCAACAGGCCCACCAGCTCCCCGCCCTCAACTGCAAAGGAGATATCCTTGACAACTGGTGTGCCGTAACCGGCACACAGGTTTTGTACCTCAAGCATCGCCGCCATCGTGATCCCCCCTCCGGCACAGCAGCGCCACCAGCACCGGGGCGGCAAACAGCACGGTAAAAATGCTCAGGGGCAGCTCCGCCCCCTGGGAAACCGACCGGGCCAGCAGGTCGGCGCACAGCAGCACCACCCCGCCCACCAGTCCGCACAAAGGCAGGTAGGCCCCGCCCCGGCGTCCTAAGAGCAAAAAAGCGATGTGGGGGGCGATGAGCCCCACAAAGGAGATGACCCCCGTCACCGACACCACCGCCGCTACCATCAGGGTCGTAATGCCCAGCAGCACAGCCCGCCACAGCACCGGGTCCAGGCCCATGCTCCGGGCGCTCTCCTCCCCCAGGGACAGCATGAGCACCTCTCGGCGGAACAGGAGCAGCAGCCCCAGACACACCGCCACTACTATGGCAGGCAAAACCACTTTACTCGCCGTGATAGAGGCCAAACTACCCATGGTCCACACCTCCAGGGCGGCCAGCTCCCGCTCCGGGTCGGCCATCACCTTCAGGGCCATGAGTCCCGCCTCCGCCAGGGCGGAAACCACCACACCGGCTAGGATGTAGCTGCCGGTGCGCTCCAGCCGGGCGGCCCCCACCAGCAGCAGCACCAGCCCCAGGGCCAGCATCCCCATGGTGAAGGCTCCGGCCATGATTTCGCCACTGCCTCCCGCCCCCAGCACAATGACGCAGGCGGCACCCAGGGAGGCTCCCGAGGCCACACCGGTGAGGTCAGGCGAGGCCAGGGGGTTGCGGAAAATGGTCTGGTACACGCCGCCCGCCACCCCCAGGGACAGCCCGGAGATCAGGCCCATGCACATCCGGGGCAGCCGCAGCTGCCAGAACACCCGGGCGGGCATACTGTCCCCCAGCTTGCCCGCTAAGATGGACATAATTTCCCCCACTGAAAGGGGGTAGCTGCCCACAAAAAGGGAAACTACCGCCAAAGCGGCCAGGACGATGGCCACCGCCAGCACGGCGGCAGACTCCCGGGTATGTGATTTCATGGCGGTATTCCCCCTTTCTATCAAAGGTTCTGTATCTTTGGCCCGCCCGCCTTTCGAAAACGGGCAGGACAAAAGCACAGAAAAAGTGGGGGGAGGAGCACTCCTCCCCCCGGCTTAGTGTGTTCTTACTTGGTGATGAGGCTGGTGTCGATGTCGAATCCGTAGAAGGTTTTATAAAAGTCCTGGGCGTCGGAGACAAAGGTCTCAAAGGAATAGACATCGGGATGAAGCACACTGGTCAGCCACATGGTACCCAGAATGCCGGAGGGAATGGGCGAATCCCACTCCTCAATGCCCTTGGGCATGGCGTACACCGCGTCGTTGACCACGGCGGGCAGCTGGGACAGCTGAGGATCGTTCTTCACGTCATCCACGGTGTACTCCGCGGCGGTGGGGATGATAAATACGTCGGGGGCCATAGCCAGCAGGCTCTCATAGGACACCTGGGTCCAGTAGTCCCCCTCCATTTCCCCGGCGGCATTCACGCCGCCCGCGATGTCGATGAGGGTGCTCTGGTACATGTCCTTGGGGGCAGTCTCCAGATAGGTGGAGTTGGCGCCCATATACACCACCGGCTCCTCACTGTCTTTCGTCAGCTCCTCCATGCGGGAGAGCTGCTCCCCGTAGTAGTCGGTGAGTTCCTTGGCCCGCTCCTCCACGCCGCAAGCCTTCCCGATGAGGGTGAGCATCTCCACCAGCAGGTCGTGGCTCTCCGGGTTGACGATGAGCACAGGGATGTCCAGCTCCTCCAGAGCGGCGGCGTAGTCCTGCAGTTTCAGAGGCATGATCACCAGATCCGGGTCCAGGGCGGCGGCGGCCTCCACATTGAACTCCTTCAAGCTGCCCACCGAGGCCTGCTCCAGCAGCTCCGGGGCGGCCATCTGGTAGATGGGGCGGCTTTCGGGCTTATTCTCCAGGCCCACCACCCGGTCGTCCACTCCCAGGGCGATGGTGGCATAGGTGGTGATGTAGTAGCAGCTCACCAGGGTCTGGGCGGGACCTTCCAGGGTGACCTCCCGGCCCGCCTGGTCGGTGAGAACGATGGGGCCGGATGTCTCCGTCTGAGAACCGCTGGTGTTCTGGGCGCTGTCCTGGCTGCCGGAGCCAGAGGCAGCGCCGTTTCCGCCGCAGGCGGTGGCCGACACCGCCAGCAAAGCGGCCAGGGCCAGGGCGGCCAGCCGCTTGGTCAAAGATCGCTTCAAATTGATTTCCTCCTTCTTCCATCACGGTGTGATCCTGGCATATTGTACCCTGCAAAGCCCCCTTTGTCAAAGAATTTCCCGTCTGGAGGACACAAAAACCCCAGGGAGATACTCCCTGGGGTTTTCTCAGATTCAGCGGTAATATTCTACGGACGCTTGGGGCAGCAGAGACAGCGGATCTATCGGGCTGCCGTCCCGGGCCACCTCAAAGTGGAGATGGGGGCCGGTGCTCATTCCGGTCTGGCCCACCGCGCCGATAGTCTGTCCGGCGGATACCGTCTCCCCCACTGTCACCTGAACCTCCAGCAGGTGGCAGTACTTGGTGGTGAGGCTGCCGTGCTCCAACACGATGTATTGTCCGTCCTCCGGGTCAACATTGGTCTCGGCCACCCGGCCGCCCGCCGCCGCCAGCACCGGCGTGCCAGCGTCCAGCACGATGTCAATGCCGGTGTGCTCCGTGGTTTTCCCGGTGACGGGGTGTACCCGGCTGCCGAAGGGCTGGGACAGGACAACACTGCCCTGGGCCGCCATGGGCCACTGGAGCACGGTCTCTCCCTGTTCCAGATGGGCCGATGCAGCCGCCTGCATTTCTTCCGGGGCGGCGTAGGCCCCCAGAGCCACCGAGGTGCACAGCACCGCCACGCAGGCCGCCGCCGCCAGCGCCCCGGCAAAGGGTTTGCGCTTATGATCCATAATGTGTATCAACCTTTCTTTCAAACACTGCTTTTGGGAAAGACAGGCGGCAAAGCCTGCATGGGGGATGGCACAAAACTCCAGCAGCAGCTGTCCGTACCAGGCCCGGCGCTTCTGATCCCAGCCCCGGCACACCCGCTCGTCGCAGGCAAGCTCGCAGGCCCGGTCCAGCCGCCCCAGCAGCCACCAGGAAACCGGATTAAACCAATGTACCACCGTTGCTGTCACGGCAAACCACTTGACAGCCACATCATGCCGCCGCCAGTGGGTCAGCTCGTGGGAGAGCAGGGCTCTCAGGGCCTGTTCCTCCACGGTTCGGCAGGGCAGCACAAGGATCGGCCGAATAAGCCCCATGAGCATGGGGGTGGCCGCCGCCGGGCTGCACACCAGCTTGGGGGCGCGGCGGTATGGGGCGGTAAGCGTTTGGTAAACTGCCTGGGCGCTTTGAGATGCGGGCCGGGCGGTGCGGCGGATTTTTTTGGAAAACCGGGCGTAGCTTACAGCCCGCACGGCCAGCACCACGCCGGCTCCGGTCCCCCACACTGCCCAAAGCAGCACTTTGGGCGCTATGGAGCCCGTGTCTGCCTCCTCCTGCTCGGGGAGCTCCTCTCCCCACGCCTCCTCCGGCAGCACCACCACCAGCAGCTCCTGGGGCGGGTCGGCCGCCTGGGTCATCAGACTGTGGGGCGTGGTCCAGGGACACAGAAAGCGCAGCAGCACCAAAAGCCACAGCCCATAGGCCGCCCGGGCGGAAATCCTCCCCCTCAGCATCCGGCTGAGCAGCACAGTGATTCCCGCCAGCAGCGCCCCCGACAGGGACACGCTGCCCAGCACCAACAGCTTATCCATGGCCCTCCTGGGGATACAAAATCCCCCGCAGCTCGTTCAGGTCTTCTGGGCTGAGGGAACAGCTCGCCACCAGGCCCGCCACCAGATCTCGGGCACTGCCCTGATAGACCCGCTGCAAAAAGGACTGGGTAGACCAGCGGCGGTACTCCTCGCGGCTCAGCAGCGGCCAGTAGTAGAACACATCCCGCTTTTCGCAGTCCACCGCTCCCTTCTCCCGCAGCCGGCGCAGCAGCGTCTTGACGGTGGAGGCGTCCCAGCTGTGGGTGCCCTCCAGCGCGGTGCGGATGGCCGCGATGGGCATGGGCTCCTGGGAACCCCACAGCACCTCCAGCACCTCCAGCTCGGAAGACGAGATTTTTGCCGCCAATTCTTTCATCCTTATGACCTCCTACAAACAGGGTACAGCTGTAACCTACATACAGGTTACAACTGTACCCTCCCTTTTGTCAACCCCTATTTCTCCTTTTCCTTAAAAAAGAGCCCGCCGGGAGGTCCCGACGGGCAGAAATCTATCTTTTGTTACGCAGCAGGGCCATCCTCCGGTCCCTTGGGTCCTTTTCTCTTCCAGAGAGGAAGGCCCTTCTTTTTCCGAACCACAACTACCGCTGCCACAGCGATCACAGCCACAATCACCACCAGCACCAGGTTGTAGGACAGCCACACCAGCAGCCCCTGGCCGCCGTTTATCAGGCCCCGGAAGCTGGACTGCACCCCGGCCGCCATCCGCTGCCCCAGGCTGTCCCGCTCCCCGGGGGTCGTGGTAATGGTGCCCACCTCCTCCAGGGTGAGGTTAATGGTGGAGAAGCTGATGAGACTGTCGTACTGGTTGAGAGAGGTAGTGAGGCTCTCGATCTCATACTCCACGTCGCTCAGGGCGTCCTCTAAAGCCACGATGGTCTCCATGGAGTCCGCCTTCTCCAGCAGGGCAAGCAGCCGCTCCTGCTTGGTGCGCTGGGCTTTCAGGCGGGCCTGGGTGTCGTAGTACTGCTGGCTGACATTCTCGCTGGATTCGCTCTGGCTGATCACGTAGCCCAGCTCTCCGGTGCGGCCCAAAAAGCTGTCAAACTGCTCCTGGGGCAGGCGGATCACGTAGTCTCCATACCGATTGGCGTTCTGGTTGCGGAGGCTGCCCCCCTCCACGCTGGCGCTCTCGAAGTAGCCGCCGCACTGGGCCACCAGGTCCTCCAGAGCCTGGGCCGCCTGGTCAAAGGTCTCGGTCTGGATGTGGAGCTGGGCCCGGCGGATGAGCTTGGAATCCTGATAGACCGAGGCGTTGGTCTGACTCTCCCCTTGGGCCTCCCCGGACGCCTGGCCGCTTTCCTCCACCCAGCCGGCCTCCATGTCCCCTGTTCCATTGGCGGCCCC
>CABVDR010000086.1 GCA_902497145.1 uncultured Oscillospiraceae bacterium | reverse complement strand
CGGCTTTCGGTTCGGATTTGGAGTCCCGCACTCCACCAAAAATAACCACACTGTTTGGTGTGGTTATTTTTTTTCGGCAGAAACCAGTTCTGTTGGTTTTATAATAAGTTCCGTTTTCTGGAGGTTCCCTGTTATGAGTTTCTCGCTTCCGAAATACCAAGCGCCGGACTTTGCCGCCCTGGGCCTGGATCACGCACCGGATGTGCAGCTGGTCCCGGCGGAGCGGGACGGTGTGATGCCGGACAACTACCACGCCACCACCATGTTCCCCGAATACTTCCGGGTCGGCGGCCAGTGGCTTCTGGCCGAAGACAGCCGGATGGACTGCGTAGCCGTGGTTCAGGATGGCAAGGTATCGGTGGTGGAATTCCGCAACGTGAAGCAGGGGGACCTGGTGGCTGTGGGCCGGGCGGAAGACGGCTCTCAGGGAATCTATGTTCACCCGGACTGTTTTGTGGATCCGCAGAAGGAGCAGCAGGCCTTTACCTTCCGGCAGGGCCGCAGCCGGGAGACCGCCTATTCCGTCGATTACGATAACCTCTACCAGCTGCTGCGCTATGAGCGGCAGCATGGCAATATTCTGTGGGTCATGGGGCCAGCCTGCGTCTTTGATTTCCGTTCCCGGGCGGCTTTCGCCGCGCTGGTGCGGCAAGGCTACGTGAACGGCCTGATGGCGGGCAACGCCTTGGCCACCCACGACCTGGAGGCCGGCTATCTGGGAACTGCCCTGGGCCAGGATATCTACACCCAGCAGTCCCAGCCCAACGGCCACTATAACCACATCGACACCATCAACCAGGTTCGGCGTATGGGGTCCATCCAGGCCTTTGTGGAGTCGGGAAAGGTGAAGGACGGGGTGATGTACCAGTGTGTCCACCACAACGTGCCCTATGTGCTGGTGGGCTCCGTGCGGGATGACGGCCCCCTGCCTGAGGTGTACGGCAATGTATACGAGGGACAGGATGCCATGCGGGAGCTGGTGCGCAATGCCACCACTATCATCTGTATGGCCACCACCCTGCATACTGTGGCGACAGGAAATATGACCCCCTGTTACCGGGTGGTGGATGGTAAAGTGCGGCCCCTGTTTTTCTACTCGGTGGATATCTCTGAGTTCGCGGTGAACAAGCTGCGGGACCGGGGGAGCCTGTCGGTGAAGACCATCGTCACCAATGTACAGGACTTTGTAGTCCAGGTGAAGCAAAACCTGTTGGGAGAATAAAAATAAGGTCCGGTATCGAAAGATACCGGACCTTATTTTATAGCTGGAAGTCCTCGTCCTTCAGCGTGCTGAAATCAGCCTTGACCGGACGGGGTGGGACCCGCTTGAGGGGGTCGTATCGAAACGCGCGGCAGCTGGAGCCGGCGGACATGACCCCCTTTTTCTCACAGATCACCTGGTCGCCCTCCAGGGGGCGGCTGTGGGTGCAGTAAGAGCAGCGGGGATCCATCTTCTTTTGAAACAGGGCCATGAACAGGTTACCTCCCTTGTATGATCCCTTCCATTATACCCCGGACAGACGGGATTTTCCACCGCTTTTTTTCACCACCCGCACCGCTACGGCCAGCAAAATCAGCCACAGGCACCAGGCAGAGACGGTGGAAATGGTGAGGGCCTGCTGGAAGTCCAGTACCGCCATGGCCTCAGTCTGCTCCGCCAGATAGAAACTCACCGGGGCGTTTAGAGGGACCAGCCGGGTGAGCAGTCCCAGCAGAGCGGCGGACAGGGCGCCGTGAAGCAGCTTTCCCACAAAGTAGGTGCGCATAGACAGGCCACTGTCCCCCAGAAAGGCCAATACCTGACAGTGGACGGACAGGCCGGCCCAGCCCAGCATAAAGGCCGCCATGGACAGCCGCCCAGGCAGAGAGCCGTCGGTGAGGGAGGAGACCCCGGAGGAGATCTCCAGCACGCCGGTAAGCAGCCGTTTGGCCCAGGACTGGGAGAAGCCCAGGGGACCGAACAGAAGGGAGAGAAGCTGTGCCAAAGCCCCCAGTACCCCGGAGAAGCTGAGCATCCGGATGACCACGCAGAACAGCAGCACAAAGGCGCAGATGTTCAGGGTAGAGGAGAGGGCCCCGGTAATAGAGCGGGTAAAAGCCACCGGGAAGCGGACCGCTTGAAATTGAGGACCAGTCAGGCTGCCGCGGCGGGGCCCCTCTTCGGGACGGTAGAAGCGAAAGAGCAGCCCTACGCACAGAGATGCGGCGATGTGGGCCAGATAGAGGAGTATCCCCACCGTTCCGCTGCCGAACACCCCGGCGCCTACTACACCAAGGATAAAGGCGGGTCCGGCGTTGTTGCAGAAGGCCAGCAGGCGTTCTGCCTCGGTTTTGGAGCACTGGCCACTCTGGTACAGGGCGATGGCGGTGCGGGCACCCACCGGGTAGCCCCCCACAAAGCCAAGCGCCACCGCGCTGGCGCAGGTCCCGTTGACCCGAAAGAGGGGGGCCATCACCGGCTGGAACAGTTTTCCCAAATACCGGGACAGCCCCAACTCCACTACCAGGGAGGAGAGGACAAAGAAGGGGAACAGGGAGGGTACGATCACATTGCCGCACAGACGCAGTCCGTCCTTCATGGCGGCCATGGCCTCCCGGGGCCACAGTACCAGGGCCAGGGCTGCGCAGACGATGGCCAGGCCCAACAACAGATCCCGATAGATCTCCTTTCCCAGCAGACGGCCCAATATGCTCTCCCCCTTCCCAAACACAGAATAGTGTATGCAAAGCGGAGAAAAATCAGAACGGCATAAAAAAGGGGGGATTCTCTTGACATATATAGGTGACCTATATATAATTTAATATATAGATAACCTATATAAAGGGGGATGCGCATGGAACTGGATAAAAGTCTTGTCAGCGGCAGCATGGCGCTGCTGGTGATGAAGCTGCTGGAAGCACGGGATATGTATGGCTATCAGATGATTGAGGAGCTGAAAAGACGATCGGACGATACCTTTCATCTAAAGGCCGGCTCGCTGTATCCTCTGCTCCATGGCCTGGAGGAAAAGGGCTATGTGGAGGCGTATGAGCGGGAGGCCGCGGCGGGAAAACCCCGGCGCTACTATCATTTGACCAGTCAGGGAAAGAAGGCGCTGCAGGAGAAGGAAGACGGTTGGAACCAATATGCGCAGGCAGTGAGGAAAGTGCTGGAGGGAGGCGCGTGCTGTGTCGGAGTATAATTCGATCTCGTCCTATCTGAATGCGGTGGGGGAACAAATTCGGTGGAAGCGGGCGCGGCCGGTGGTCTTGTCAGAGCTGGCTCAGCATCTGGAGGATCAGCGGGATACCTTTACCGCAGAAGGCTGTGAGAACGCCGAAGGGCGGGCAGTAGAGGAAATGGGAGATCCCGTGTCTGTGGGCACAGAGCTGGACCGGATCCACCGTCCCAAACCTCAGCTTGGGCTGCTTGCCCTCACCATGCTGCTTGCCCTGACCGGTGCAGTGCTCCGGGTTGTCCTGACTGCCGACTGGGAAGCCTATTCAAAGGATATTGATCCCCAAAAAACAGTGCTTGCCGTTGTGTTGGGATGTGGGGCTCTTCTGCTGGGCTATTTTTTGGATTATGCCAGGCTGGGCCGCTGGGGCAGAGTGCTTTACGCAGGGGCACTGGCGGTGGGGATCTTCATGCTGATTCAGTCGCCGGAAATCAATGGAAGATCATATTACACCACCTATGTGACCTTGTGCTATCCGGTGGTATATGTGTTCTGGCTGTATACCTGGCGGAATAAGGGCTGGAGAGGGTTGATTTTTGGCCTTCTCGGTGCGGTTCCTTTGGAACTGGTCTGTATATTTGGACCTTATATGTTCGGTTTTGCTATGCTCTTTGTTACAGGTGCTGCGGCAGCCCTGCTGGCGGCCTGGAATGATTGGTTTGGTGTGGGACGACAGAAGTCTATCGGGGCTGCACTGCTTTGGAATGGAATGGCGGCAGGGGCCGTCGTGGGCAGCAGGCTTGTTTCCGGCGATGGATTTCAGCGTCTGGTGATTGCGGTACATCCGGAGAGTGATCCGATCGGCTACGGCTATGTGGCAAGTAAAATAAGAAAAGCGCTCGAGACAGCTCAATGGGTGGGGGCAGGGGAGTGGAGCGAGGCAGTTTCCTCCCGCCCCTATGAGACCACCGTGCCCGGGTGTGAAAGCGATGCCTTTTTGACCACACTCATTTATAAGTTGGGCTGGCTGCCGTTTCTGGCGGTCGTGTTCGTGTTTGGTGTGCTGGTGGTTTGGATGCTGTGCCGCTGTCTGCGGCAAAAAAGCCAGCTGGGCAGAATGGTGGCGATGGTGGTGATTCTGACTCTGTCCGGCCAAGCGATTTGCAGTGTGGCCTGGAATTTAGGCTTTGCGCTGTTCAGCGGTGCCTTTCCGCTGATGATCGGCAATCTGAACACAGTTTTGAATATGGGTCTGATCGGACTTGCCCTGTCTGTATTTCGGGGCGAAAGCATTGCGCAAAATCCGATGTATGACGAGCTGTCGATGCGCCCGAAGTACCGGCTGAAAATTGTTCTTCAAAAAATGGAATGATCCCATGCAAACGGCCCCGCCATGATTGGCGGGGCCGTTCATTTGATGCACGTTATCCTTTGAGTTTTTCCAAAGCAGGCAAACAATAAAAAATCCGCAATCCATTGAGTTTCAATGGATTGCGGATTTGGTCCGAGTGCCGAGATTCGAACTCGGGGCCTCTTGAACCCCATTCAAGCGCGATACCAAACTTCGCCACACCCGGTTGTCGGCTCAGGACTCGTTGTCCCGGCGACTCGTTTATATTAGCACAACCCCGGGGGAAATGCAAGCTTTTTTTAAAAAATTTTTCGATTTTTTTCGCAAGGCAGATTATGTTGAAATTACAGTCTATATCAGCCATTTTTTACAACTTTTTTAATCATATAAAAATTCCTCCGGAAAAGCATTTCCGGAGGAGTGGGCTTATTTTGCAGTGACAAACAGCTCATAAAGCCGGGAGAGCATATCCCAGGTCTTGCGATCCATGATGCCGGTTTGCTCCAGCTGAGCCAGGCCCTGGAGCCAGCGGGTGTTTTCGACGGATGCATCGCCATGATGACCGTCTGCAGCGGCATCCACGATGCCGTTGAGCTTCTGGCTGAGCATCTGAAACATAGTCTGGGGCAAAACCATGTAGCTGCCGGACATGCCGGGGGAGACCTGAAAGTCCTCGCCAGGGAAGATGCGAAGGGCCCGGGGCGGGGCGACGTTCCGTTCCAGATCCACCCAGGCAGAGTGGATGGCATTCCAGGTCCGCTGATCCACCACACCGGTGACCGGCGGAGCCAGCTCCCGCTGAAAGAGCATGACGGCCTCCAGGGTTTCCTCCCCAAACAGTCCATCCATAGCCAACTGGGGCAGGAAGGGGTAGCGTGTGGACAGCCGCCAGAGCATATATTGCAGGTTGCGTACCGGATTGGAAAGCATCTCCTGCTCCAATTCCATTCTTGTCATACCAATTTGACCCCCTTAAAGTCTGAGTTTCCAAGCTGTAAACCGCCGCCGGGGAACTGCCCTTGGCGGCTGGTGGTGCCGTAGGTTGGGCCGCCCGCCTGAGCTGAGGCGGTCTGGCTGAGCGGAAAACGGATGTTGTCGTTGCGCAGATCCCGCTCAATACCGGTGTAGTTGTTGTAAAGAGAGTACCAGGTGACCGGCCCTACAATGCCGTCGACCTGCAGTCCCGCCTGAGTCTGATACTCCCGCACCGCCTGAGCGGTGGCAGAGCCATAGATGCCGTCTACCCGGATAGGGGTAAGAGCGTCATTAAACTCGGCGGTAAGAGCCAGCATATACTGAAGGATCCGCACGTCAGATCCCCGGTCGCCGGGGCGGAGAATGCCGGGATACTGGAAGGAGAAGCTCTGGAACTGCTGCCCCATGCTGACCAGCTCGGAGAGCTGATTGGTGCCCACATACAGGTAGACCAGCTTATACCAGGTGGCCTTGCCCACAATGCCGTCCTGGGTGAGGTTAAAGATCTTCTGGAAGGTTTTCACGGCCTGCTGGGTGCTCTCGTCAAAGACATTTGTGACAGGAAAGAGCTTGGGAATGGCGGGATAGCTCTGGGAGACCCGGTTAATCATGGTTTTCAGCACCAGTACATCGTCCCCCTTGGAACCAAGGCGGAGGGGCGTACCGGGATAAGATTGACCCAAATCCCGGATGGGGGCATTTTGTACCAACTCAATGTCATTCCCATAGTAGTAACGCAGAATGTCCATGGCGGAGTAGCCCTGCTCCGCCAGGTCCTGGCTGCCCCACTGGGACAGCCCGGCGCAAGTGGTGGTGGTGCCGTTGCAGAATTTGGCCGCCAAGGGCTCCACAAAGCCTTTCCGCCGAATGTAATCGTTAAAAATCTCATCTACCACCTGGCTGATGTTTTCAAAAATGTTCCGCCCCCGGATAAATTTTTGATCGTAGGCGGTGGAAGAGGTGATCTGAAAATCATAGCCCCGGCTGGGGTAGAACTCCGTGTAGACCCGGTTGAGGGCGAAGGAGATGATAGCCAGGACATTGGCCTTGATGGCCTCCGGTTCCCAGGTAGGATAGATCTCACTGGAGGCCACATTCTTGACGTAGTCCGGGAAGGAGACAGTGACATTTTCCGCCCACTGGCTGGGAGCGCCAAGATGTACCGTAATCGTCCTGGGGACATAGGGAACAACCGATACTGCCATAGCGTCACCTCACAGATCCTGACCGGGGATGTCCCGGATGCTGTTTTGCAGCAGACTGGACTGTCCTTCGGTGAGGGGCTCCAGTTCAATGTCCTGAAGGGTCTCTACGCCGTCAAAAATCTGCACTCCCTCCACCAGCACCATGGCATATCCTGGATGTTCCGCCCAGACGTCGCACACAGCAAAGGGAGGGAGCTGTGCGCCGGGATGAGTGCTCTCCCCCAAGAGCGGGGTGGGAATGACAATAGGCTGGGTGGTGCCGCTGGAATCGGTTGCCTGAACGGAGAGCAGCTTATACTTACCGTCCGGGCTCTTCTGAGTAACAACTACGGTGGCATCCGCTACCGGGAGTTCCGCCTGAGAGGTGTACACACGAACCACCAGTTTTCCTTTTCCTTTCGCTTCCATGCAGTTTCCTCCTTTTGGGCAGGGGTGGCCTGCTCCGCTTTTCCCCATGCTATGCACGGGGGGAGGGAGGGGTGAAAAAAGCACCCCCAGGTCCTGGAAGAGAACCTGGGGGTGCTGAGAGGTATCATCGAAGCGAAGCGGAGCTTCGCAGGGTGTTCTTTGCCAAGCTTTCTTACAAGAAAGCGGGGGATTCGTCCAGCTCAGAGCGCTTGGCCCGGCGCATCAGATCAGAGACTACCATATGAACGTCCCGGCCGTGGTAGAGAACCTCGTAGGCGGCCTGAGAAATCGGCATCTCCACGCCGACCTTCTGCGCCAGGGTGCGGGCCGTCGCAGCGGCATAGTAGCCCTCTACCACCGCGCCAATCTCATCCAATGCCTCAGGCACGCTCTTGCCCTCGCCAATGAGAATGCCGCAGCGGCGGTTGCGGGAGTGCATGGAGGTACAGGTGACAATTAAGTCACCCACACCGGCCAGACCGATGAAGGTTTCCTTCCGGCCACCCAGCGCCACGCCTAAACGAGCCATTTCCGCCAGTCCCCGCGTCATGAGCAACGCCTTGGTGTTGTCGCCGCAGCCCATGCCGTCGGTACACCCGGCGCACAGGGCAATGACGTTCTTCAGCGCCGCGCAGATCTCGGTGCCGATGCGGTCATCGCTGGTGTACACCCGGAAGCGGGGATTCATAAACAGATCCTGCACCAATTCCGCATGCTTCACATCGTCCGCTGCCGCTACCACGCCAGTGGGAATGTGGCGGCCCACTTCCTCCGCGTGAGAGGGGCCGGAGAGAACTACCACAGGGCACTTGCCCTCCAACTCCTCCTCAATGACCTGGGAGAGGCGCAGAGAACTCTCCTTTTCAATGCCCTTGGAGACAGAAATTACCACCGTGCCCGGGTCAATCACTTCACGCAGCTTGTGGGCGGTCTCCCGTACGGCATAGGAGGGGGTGGCCATGACCACGGCCCCGCAGCCCTTCACCGCCCCCAAGTCTCCGGTAAATTTCATCTCCGGCGGGAGGGGTACTCCCTTGAGCATGGGATTCTCCCGGGTCTCCTCCAAAGCTGCCGCCTTGGCGGGCGTGTGGGACCAGAGGGTGACATCGTGTCCGTTTTCCACCAGCAGGAGGGCCAGAGCCGTTCCCCAGCCGCCGCTGCCTACCACGGTAATCTTCATGTTTCCTCCTTCTCTTCTTCCTGTGAAAAAGATTTCAAATTTCAGGGACGATACGCTCTTTTTTGAAAAATCACTTCTTTTTGTGCAGAGAGAACTTGTTCTCCGTGCCGGTGAGAAGCCGGTGGATGTTGGCGCGGTGCATATACAGAATCAGGCAGCCAATCACAGCACCCAGCACGGTAATAATCACATTGTGATACACAAACCAAGTGGCAAAGGGGAAGGAGGCCCCGGCCCAGCAGGAACCTAAAGACACATACCGGGTGAGAACAGCCAGGATGAGGAAACCGCCCCACACCACCAGGGCGATGCGCCAGTCAATCATAATGGCGATGGCGCCGCCAGAGAGGATGCCCTTGCCGCCCTTAAAGTGGAACATACAGGGAAACATATGCCCCAGAAGACACCAGAGTCCGGCCCAATACTTAAACAGAACAACAAAATAGGCAACGGTAGCTGTGTCCAGAGGAATGTCCGGCATGATGCGAGGATCATAGCCGCTGCCAATCTTGGCAGCAATCAGGATAGCCACAACTGCCTTGAGCACGTCAGTAAGGATGACTACCAAGGTCAAAGGGCCGCCAAAGGTGCGGTAAAAATTGGTGAGACCTGCATTGCCGCTGCCGTGGGTGCGTACATCATCCCGCAGAATATATTTGGAGACAATGACCGCCCCGTTGAAGCATCCACAGAAATAGGAGATGATTGCTACGATCCAGAAGTCCATCCGGGTCAGTACGAATAAAATCATCGATCCCATTTTTACCCCTCCTTATCGGTCTTCTGACGGATGGTCAGCCGGATGGGGGTACCCTCCAGGCCGAAGGTAGCGCGGATCTGGTTTTCCAGGTAGCGCTGGTAGGAGAAATGGAACAGGCGGGCGTCGTTGCAGAAGCAGACAAAGTGGGGAGGCTTGATGCCGATCTGCGTCATATAGTAGATCTTCAGACGGCGGCCCTTGTCCGTGGGGGGCTGTACCCGAGCAGTGGCATCGGCCAGGACCGAGTTGAGCATGCCGGTGGTGATGCGCATAGCGGCCTGGTTGTTGACGTAGGTGATGAGGTCAAACAGGCGGTCCACCCGCTGCCCCGTCAGGGCAGAGATAAAAATGATAGGGGCGTAGGTCATGTAGCTGAGATCCCGCATGACCTCCTTGCGCATCTTGTCCATGGTCTTGCCGTCTTTTTCAATGGCGTCCCACTTGTTGACTACGATGATGCAGGCCTTGCCCGCCTCGTGGGCCAGACCGGCCACCTTGGTGTCCTGCTCGGTGACCCCCTCCCGGGCGTCGATCATGATGAGGCACACGTCGCTGCGCTCGATGGCCATGGTGGCCCGCAGGACGGAGAACTTCTCGATGCGGTCATCCACCCTGGACTTCTTCCGCATCCCTGCCGTGTCGATGAACAGGTATTTGCCCCGCCCGTTCTCGAAGGGACTGTCCACCGCGTCCCGGG
>CABVDR010000085.1 GCA_902497145.1 uncultured Oscillospiraceae bacterium | reverse complement strand
ATGGTCTCCAATCGCTGGATATTTAGTCTGGCCAGAGAGTCGTTGCAGCCCCAGAGATGTTGGAGCTGCTGGGGTGTCATGGCGCGCATGGCCTCCAGAAGCTGCCGGGTCTGGGGAAGAAATTGGGGAGCCGACCGGGGCGCGAAGCTGTCCCGGTCGGTCACCATTTTTTTGGCGGGAGAGATGATGATGTACATGTTTGGTCCTCGTTGTTTTTGTGATATAACCTTCCGTGCCTTGCCAAGGCGGTGGGACTATCCTATACTAATAAATACAAGTCAGCGCCGGGGATGTTTGGTCTGCCCAAAGTGGTAGGCTTGGGCAAGCCACCCCAGCAGCTCCCCGTCGATCTCCTCCGGCCGGGACACCACCACGTGGTGGGTCCAGCGGTTGAGGTAGGGCTCCACCGCCACGGCAATGCGGGGAGAGAGGAGTTGACGCTCCAGGCCGAAGGTGACCAGCAGACATTCCTGAGGCCAGTCCTTTTTTCGGCGCACCGGGATGGAGGCGGCGGCAAACAGCTTGGGGCAGTAAAAACTGATCTGGCTTTTCTGCACCTTTACCGAGGCGTCCGGGAAAGTACCCTCCATGGCCTCAAACAGCCGCTGATACAGGGAGAGCTCCACCGGCCTGCCATCAAAATAGAAGAGCAGGTCGCTTTCATAGTGTTCGGGTGTATGCATCCACAATCCCTCCTTCGGCAGCTTGCTGGGGCCATTGTACCATAGAACTGCGTGCTTGGGAAGCATCGGGAAATAGTCCGTATTATGGGACAGAATCTGCGCTATACTGAAAGAAATTAGGATTTATGACGAAAGGCAGGGGATCTGGATGGCCCGCGCTCCCTTTCAGAAGCTGAAAATTTTATATGTTATGGACTATCTGCTCCACAACTCCGACGAAAACCACCCGGTGACGGTGGCCCAGCTGATTCAAGAGCTGGCCAAGCGAGGGATCTCTGCCGAGCGCAAGAGCATCTATGACGACCTGGAGGCCTTGCGCACTTACGGAGTGGATCTGGTACAGACGGGAGGGGGACGAAACAGCGGCTGCTACGTGGCCAGCCGGGATTTTGAACTGCCAGAGCTGAAGCTGCTGGTGGACAGTGTGCAGTCCTCCAAGTTCATCACCCAAAAGAAGACCATGAGTCTTATTAAGAAGATCGAGGGTCTGGCCAGCGTCTACCAAGCCCGGGAGCTCAACCGGCAGGTCCTGGTGAAAAACCGGATCAAGACCATGAACGAGTCCATCTACTACAACGTGGACGAAATCCACCGGGGCATCGCCGCCAACCGAAAGATCCGCTTTCACTACTTCGAGTACAACATGGAAAAGCAGCGGAAGTTTCGCCGGAATGGGGACTGGTATGTGATCAGCCCCTACGCCCTCACCTGGGACGATGAAAACTACTATCTGGTGGGCTTTGACTCCCAGGCGGGGATCATCAAGCACTTCCGGGTGGACAAGATGACCCACATCGGCATCACAGAGGAACCCCGGGACGGCCAGGAGGTCTATGCGGCCATGGATATGGGCTTGTATGCCCGCCAGGTGTTTGGTATGTTCTCCGGAGAGCTGGCCTCGGTGCGCATGCGCTTTGAGCGGGGCCTGGTGGGGGCAGTGCTGGACCGGCTGGGACAGGAGGTCATGCTGGTGCCAGAGGACGAGGAGCACTTTACCGTGCGAGCCGACGTGGTGGTCAGCCCCCAGTTTTTTGCCTGGGTGTGCGGATTTGGTACCCGGGCCAAGGTGCTGGAGCCGGAGCACGTGGTGTCTGCCATGGCAAACTACGTCAAAAGCATCAGTGACCTCTATCAGGAAGAAAAGCCGTAACGGGGCAAGCGAGATAAGAAAGGAGCCGAAGCTATGAAATTGATCCACCTCTCCGACCTGCATCTGGGCAAGCGGGTCAACGGGTTTTCCATGCTGGACGACCAGCGGTATATTCTGGAGCAGATCCTGCGCATCATAGACCAGGAGCAGCCGGACGGAGTCCTCATCGCCGGGGATGTGTACGACAAATCGGTGCCCTCAGCTGAGGCAGTGTCCCTGCTGGACGAGTTTCTGGTTCGCTTGGCCCAGAAGAACCTCCAGGTCTTTCTCATCAGCGGCAACCACGACTCCCCGGAGCGTATGGCCTTCGGCGGGCGGCTGATGACCGATCGGGGGGTACATATCGCACCGGTATACGACGGAAAGGTTTCCGCCCTGACTCTAAGGGATGAGTTTGGACCGGTGAATATCTACCTGTTGCCCTTCCTGAAACCGGTCCATGTGCGGGCTGTGTTTCCGAACGAGGACATCCAGAGCTATACCGATGCGATGAAGGTGGCCATTGGAGCCATGAACGTGGATCCTGCCCAGCGAAACGTGCTGGTGACCCACCAGTTTGTCACCGGGGCCACCCGGTGTGACTCGGAGGACCTGTCAGTAGGCGGAACGGACAATGTGGACGTGTCGGTGTTTGACGGCTTTGACTATGTGGCCCTGGGCCACATCCACGGACCTCAGCAGGCCGGGCGGCCGCAGGTGCGCTACTGCGGCACGCCGCTCAAGTACTCCTTCTCCGAGGCTGGACAGGAGAAGTCAGTGACCGTGGTGGAGTTGGGAGAAAAAGGAAACGTAGCTGTGCGCACCGTGCCACTCACCCCGTTGCGGGATCTGGTGGAACTGCAGGGTACCTATGATGAACTGATCAACCGGGACTTTTACAAGGATACCAATTACCCCAATGACTACGTTCACATCACCCTCACTGATGAGGACGATATCCCCGACGGGGTAAGCAAGCTGCGGGTCATCTACCCCTACCTGATGAAGCTGGATTACGACAACAAGCGTACCCGGGCAGGAGGTGTTGTAGAGGGAGCTCAAGATGTAGCCAGGCGCTCCCCTCTGAGCCTGCTGGAGGAATTTTATCAAACACAGAACGGTCAGCAGATGGGAGAGGCCCAGCGGGCCTTTGCCAAGCAGCTGATGGAAGATATTTGGGGGGGAGAAGTATGAGACCGCTGAAATTGACCTTGTCGGCCTTTGGGCCGTACGCCGGAACAGTGGAGGTAAACCTCGACCAGCTGGGAGAGAAAGGGCTCTACCTTATTACCGGCGACACCGGGGCGGGAAAGACTACTATCTTTGATGCCATTACCTATGCCCTCTACGGACAGCCCAGCGGAGTAAACCGGGAGCCCTCCATGTTCCGCTCCAAGTACGCCGAGCTGGGTACGCCTACCCGGGTGGAGCTGATTTTCTCCTACCGGGGAAAGACCTACACCATCTGCCGCAGTCCGGAGTATGAGCGCCCTTCCAAAAAGGGCGAGGGAACCACCATGCAGAAGGCGGAGGTGGAGCTGCGGCTCCCGGACGGGCGGATCATTACCAAGACCAAGGAGGTCAACGAGGAGATCACCCGAATCATTGGCCTGGACCGGGACCAGTTTGCCCAGATCGCCATGATCGCCCAGGGAGATTTCCTTAAGCTGCTGCTGGCAGATACCAAGAGCCGTCAGGATATCTTTCGGAATATTTTTAAAACCCAGTACTATCAAATCTTCCAAGAGCGGCTGAAAAATGAGTCGGGAAAGCTGCAGCGGGAGTGTGAGGCGGCCAAGGCCAGCGTGACGCAGTACATCGGCGGGGTACAGTGCGGGGCAGAGGATCTGCTGCGCCCCAAGCTGGAGCAGGCCCAGGAGGGAAAGCTGCCCTTCGGGGAGACGGAAGAGCTGATTGAGACCCTGATTGCCCAGGATACCCAGGCGGAAGAGAGCTGGCAGAAGAAACTGAACGAGTTGGACGGGCAGATTCAAGAGACGGCGGCCAAGCTGGGCCGGGCGGCGGAACTGGAAAAGACCCGGCAGAAACTGTCGCAGGCCATGGAGCAGCGGGAAGAGCAGCAGAAACAGACCCGGCAGGCCCAGGCCCTTCTGGAGGCGGAGCAGGAAAAGATTCCCCAGAGGGAGGGGCTGGCTCAAAAGCTGGCTGCCCTGGAGGCGGAGCTGCCCCGGTATCAGGAACTGACGGAAAAGAGCAATGTGCTTGCCCAACTGGAAGATGCTGCCCAGGAGCTAGAGACGAAAAAAAGTCAGCAGGAGGAACAGCGGCAGAATCAGCAGGCGGAGCTGGAGAACTGGAAGCGGGAGCGGGAAGGGCTGAGCCAGGCGGCGGCGGACAAGGAGCGGCTGCTGGGGGAACAGACCCAGGCAGAAAACCGCCGCACGGCCCTGTGTACCCTGGAGCAGGATATGCAGGCGTGGCAGCGCTGCGGCCAGCGGCTTCAAGAAGGGTTGGAGCATTGCCGGGGGCTGTACCGGCAGCGAGAGGCGCTGTCTGCCCAGTGGCAGCAGGAGAATGATGCACTGCAGGCCGGGAAGGAGAGCTGGAACGCAACAGAGGGGCTGGAGCAGGAAAAACAGGCCCTTCTGCGGCGGCAGGAGCAGGCCCAGGAGAAACAAAACGCCCTGGAGCAGCTGGAAAAGCTGCGCAAGGAATGGGACCAGGCTGTGAAGGCCCAACAGACAGCCCAGGCGGACTATCAGAAGGCCCAGGGTGAGGCAGAACAGAAGGGCGAAACCTATCACCGCATGAACCGGGCCTTTTTGGATGAACAGGCCGGAATCCTGGCCCAGTCCCTGGAGGAGGGACAACCCTGCCCGGTGTGCGGCTCCGTCCATCACCCCAACCCGGCTGAAATTTCCGCCCAGGCACCTACCGAGGCGGAGCTGGAGCGGGCCAAAGAGGCGTGGGAAATGGCCCAGAGCCGGGCCAATGAGGCCAGTCTGACAGCAGGTAGCTGGAAGACCACGGTGCAGGAGCGGGAACACCACCTCCTTGCCCAGATGAAGCCCTATGTGGAGGAGCCGGACCTGAACCAGGCGCAGCAGCAGCTGGAACACTGCCGCACCCAAGTGGCCGAGGCTCTGACTCAGGTCTACGGGGAGCTGCTGGAATTGGAGGGACAGCTGACCCACCGTGCCCAGCTGGAGCAGGAGCTCCAGGCCCAGGAGGAGAAGCTGAATGCCCTGACGGCGCAGCAGGAGCAGCTGCGGGAGACCATTACCCAAGCCGAGGTGGCCCAGAGCGGCCTTCAGGGTCAGCAGGAGCAGTTGGAGGAGACCCTGCGACGCCAGCTGGAGGAACAGTTGGAGAGTTGTCCTCTTTCCCAGGCCCCCCAGCAGATCGCCGCGCAGATTCAAAAGGTGGAGCAGACCCAAAAACAGCTGGGAAGTCAGGTGCAGCAGGCCGAAGAGAAGATCGCTCGGAAGCAGCAGCTGGAAGCCTGGATCCCCCAGAGCGAGGGGAACCTGAGCAAGCTGGAGCAGGAGATCGCGGCCGCCCGGGAGGAGCTGGCCCGCACCAGCAGCCGCCGGGAGGAGGTAGCCGGGCAGCTCCAGATTCTGCAGGCCCAGCTCCATTATTCCGACGCCGCCGAAGCCCAGGCCAGAAAAGGGGCGCTGGAGGGGGAGATCGCCGGACTGGATCAGGCCCGCAAAGAGGCAGAGGAGGCTTGGAACGCCGCCAAAAGCCAGTTGGCCGGCCTGGAGACTGCCATCTGTGAACTCCAAAAGCTGCTGGAGCAGGGGGAGGACATCGACATGGCCGCCCAGCAGACCCGCAGTCAGGAGCTGGCAGAGCAGCGAACCGCAGCGGCCGCCGCCCAGCGGGTCATCCACACCCGCCTGTCAGCCAACCAGGGGGCGCTGGATCACATCCAGAAAAAGGCGCAGGCCCTCCGGGTGTTGGAGGAGCGGTATACCTGGGTGCGGAACCTCTCCAATACCGTGAACGGAAACCTCCAGGGCAAGGAGAAAATCGCCCTGGAGACCTATGTGCAGATGACCTTCTTTGACCGGATCCTCAGCCGGGCCAATGTGCGCTTGCTGATTATGTCCCGGGGACAGTATGAGCTGAAACGGCGGCAGGTGGCGGAAAACAACCGTAGCCAGAGCGGACTGGAGCTGGACGTGGTGGACCACTACAACGGCTCGGAGCGCAGTGTCAAGTCCCTGTCCGGCGGCGAGTCCTTCCAGGCCTCCCTTTCCCTGGCCCTGGGGCTCTCCGACGAGATCCAGTCCTCCGCCGGAGGCATTCGACTGGATACCATGTTTGTGGATGAGGGCTTCGGCTCCCTGGATGAGGAGTCCCTCCAGCAGGCCATCCGGGCTCTTACCAGTCTGACCGAGGGCAACCGGCTGGTGGGCATCATCTCCCACGTGGCGGAGCTGCGGGAGAAGATCGACAAGCAGATCATTGTGACCAAGGACCGCACCGGAGGAAGCCGGGTGGAGATTCAGACGTAAAAACACGGCGCCGCGGAAGCATTCTTCCGCGGCGCCGCAATTTATCGTGAAATATGGTGTTGGCTTAGGCCTCGTTCAGCAGAGCTTCTCCGGCCAGATAAATGTCCCCCGCGCCCACGGTGAGCAGCAGGTCGCCGGGCTGGGCCAGCTGACGCAGCCGGGCGGTGACATCCTCCAGCGTGGGGCAGAACTCCGCGTTGGGGATGCGGTCGGCCAGATCCTTGGAGGAGATGCCCAGGGTGTTGGTTTCCCGGGCGGGGAAGATCTCGGCCAGCAGCGCCTTATCGGGCAGCTTGAGCACTTCCACAAAGTCGTCAAAAAGCTCCTTGGTGCGGGTGTAGGTGTGGGGCTGGAAGGCGCAGATCACCCGCTGATAGCCCAACGTTTTCACGGTGGACAGAAGGGCCTGGAGCTCATGGGGATGGTGGGCGTAGTCGTCATAGAGCACCGCGCCGTGGTATTCTCCCTTGTGCTCAAAGCGGCGGTGGGCTCCGCCGAAGGCATACAGGCCCTCCCGGATGGCGTCCACGGGGACGTTCAGCTGGAGGGCGGCTCCGGCGGCAGCCAGGGCGTTGCGCACATTGTGAATGCCGGGGACCCGGAGAGACAGGGTAATGAGGGTCTTTCCCTGATAGACCAGGTCGAAGGTGGGCAGCCCCTTGTTCCAGGTGAGGTTGGCGGTGTGGATGTCCCCCTGCTCCAGTCCGAAGGTGAGCATGGGTTTATCCAGCCCTTTCAGGGCGTCCATGGTGTTTTTGTCGTCCCCGTCGGCCACCACGCAGCCGCCCTGAGGCACCAGCTGGGCAAAGCGGCGGAACGAGTGCTTCACATCCTCCAGATCCTTGAAGAAGTCCAGGTGGTCGGCATCCACGTTGAGGATGACCGCCACGGTGGGGAGGAAGGAGAGGAAGGAGTTGCAGTATTCGCAGGACTCCAAAATGATGGTGTCCCCTTTGCCAACCCGATGGCCGGCCCCCAGAGCGGGCAGCATGCCGCCGATCATGACGGTGGGGTCCCGCTGGGCAGCCAGGAAGATGTGGGTGCACATGGAGGTGGTGGTAGTTTTTCCGTGGGTACCAGCTACGCACAGGGCGTTCTGATAGTGGCGCATGATGGCTCCCCAGGCCTGGGCCCGCTCAAAGACAGGAATGCCGGCGGCCCGGGCGGCGGCAATTTCGGGGTTGTCGTCGTGGACGGCGGCAGTACGGATGACACAGTCTGCCCCACGTACACTCTCAGGCAGGTGGCCGATCACCACAGGGATGCCAAGAGAGCGCAGATGCTCCACCGTCTCGCTCTCGTGGAAGTCGGAGCCGGTGATGTTCACGCCTGCGCCGTGGAGCACCTCGGCCAGGGGAGACATGGATACCCCGCCGATGCCCACCAGATGGGCGTGCTTGCCGGGGCGGATATAGTCATGAATATCAGGGTTCATCATGAAACACCTCGAAAAAAATCAAATTTCAGCCCGCATTCAGGTGCGGGCGCCGATTCGGAAATATTATAATACAGCCCACCGGAAATCACAAGAAAAAATGGCAGAGCAGCGGGCAGAAAAGCGCCCGATGCCAAAGACATCGGGCGTTTTCCAAAAGGAGAAACTCACTTAAGAGATGGTCAAAGAATCAATGATAAAACCAAACATGGTGTCCCGGGGAGTGAGAGTGGCCTGGAAGGTGTACAGGGTACTGTTGTCTTCCAGAGCGGTCATCCGTCCGGAGAGAAGAATCTGGCCGTCGGCCTGGGTCTGGGAGTCATCCACCACGACCTGAACGAGACCTTCATCGCCACGAGCCAGCCGATAGGAGTCATCCGCGGGGAAGTAGGCGATGCGCTGAGAGATGGGGGCGGGAATATCCGGCAGCTGGGCAACATCGGGGTAGAGGGCCGCGGCGTAATCCCGTACCATTTCGGAGGGGAGGATCATTACATCGTCGGTAAACTCCGCCCGCTCGTCCATCTGGCCGTAGAGGCTGAGCATGTAGTAAAGGCTCGTCCACAAAAACTCACTGTCGCTGGGGTCGTAGTCCAGGTGGTTTTCCGTCATGGACAGCACCAGCGCGTGGATGGCGGGGGTCATGGCCTGGGCCACTGTGCTCTGGGCGGGCACATTGCCGTGGACCTCCTCCGTGGAGACGGAGGGGAGGGCCTCCTGCTGAGATTCCGTCAAGGCAGCGGCACCCAAGGGAAAGACGAGAAGAGAAACGATAGTAAGAGAAAGGATCAGCTTTTTCACAGCGGGACCCTCCTTTCATTCTTTATACTTTTGATTATATACAGTATAGCAAAAAAGATGGTTCAGTTGGTTTCGAAGCGATTACATGGGGATGAAAAAAGAGTTACAATTCAGTTGCAAAATCACAGGTTGTCCCACTTTTTAAAACAACGAAATGCAGGATTCCGAGAAATGCCCTGCACGTCTGGCCTGCACTGGAAGTATATGCACAGGAAGGAAAAACCATACCACAAAATTGAGGGAATCTGAGACAGCGCTTCCCGGTTGACCGGACGGCAGGTTTTCGGTACAATGAAGGACACGAATTATCTTATTAAAAAGACAGGACGGATCACTATGCTGGATCATGAACAAGAACAACGCTTTGCCGCCGCCCGCCGTGGGGCCATCGCTCGAGATTTTTCTAAGCTGAACCCGGAGCAGCAAAAGGCGGTGCTGACCACCCAGGGCCCCCTGCTGCTGCTGGCAGGAGCGGGCAGCGGAAAGACCACGGTGCTTATTAACCGCATTGCAAACCTGATGCGTTATGGCCGGGGCTCCGACAGCCCGGAGGTGCCCGAGTGGGCCTCACCGGAGGACCTGGAATTTCTGGAGACCTACGCCAAGACCGGGGAGGGGGACCGGGACCGGATGGTCTCCCTGTGCGCCCTGGAGCCTGCCGCCCCCTGGACGATCTTGGCCATTACCTTTACCAATAAGGCGGCCGGGGAGCTGAAGGACCGCCTGTCCGCCATGCTGGGTCCCGAGGCGGAGGACGTGTGGGCATCCACCTTCCACTCCGCCTGCGTGCGCATCCTACGCCGGGACATTGAGAAGCTGGGCTTTGCCTCCTCCTTTACCATTTATGATACCGACGACTCCCTGCGGGTCATTAAGGACTGCCTCAAGGAACTGAACCTGGACGACAAGCAGTTCCCGCCCCGGTCCATCCTGGGCCATATCTCCCGGGCAAAGGACCAGATGCTGCTGGCGGAGGACTACGCCAAAGAGTGCGAGAAGGCGGGGGACTACCGCCTGAGCAAGATCGCCAAGGTGTACACCCAGTATCAGCATCGGCTGTGGGAGGCCAACGCCCTGGACTTTGACGATATCATCCTGCACACCGTCCGGCTGCTTCAGCAGTTTGAGGAGGTACGCGCCTATTATCAGCGGAAATTCCGCTACGTCCTCATTGACGAGTACCAGGACACCAACAACCTGCAGTACTTACTAGCCTCCACCCTGGCAGGGGGCTATGAAAACTTCTGCGTGGTGGGCGACGACGACCAGTCCATCTACCGCTTCCGGGGGGCCACCAT
>CABVDR010000084.1 GCA_902497145.1 uncultured Oscillospiraceae bacterium | reverse complement strand
CGGAAGGGACTTGAACCCTCGACCTCCGGCGTGACAGGCCGGCGTTCTAACCAACTGAACTACCGAGCCAGGTAGTCATGGGGGAAAGTGGTGGGAACAACAGGGCTCGAACCTGTGACCCCATGCTTGTAAGGCATGTGCTCTACCAGCTGAGCTATGCTCCCGAGTTGTTTGCGTCTCACTTGCGACGGCTTCGCTAGTATACTAAATTTTGAGCCCATTGTCAACAGGTAATTTGAAATTTTTTAAAAGTTTTTTTGAAAGGCTTTTTTATGATGGAAATAAGGGGACTATCTGTTCCCATTCTATGAAATAATGGTAGAAAGCCTTGGGATTTTCTTGACATACTACTGTACCCGGTGACATAATTAAGACGATTCTAAGCGCTTTGATTCTCGCTTGCGTTGATACAACAAAAGCTTTAGCCGTAGAACCGACAACACGCTGGCCACGGCCAGGCGAAGGAGGAGCTCCACATGGATAATAAGGTGAAACGTATTGGTGTTTTAACCAGCGGCGGCGACGCCCCGGGCATGAATGCAGCAGTCCGCGCTGTGGTTCGTACTGCGGTGAGCCACGGAATACAGTGCGTGGGCATCCGCAGAGGCTGGAACGGTCTGATCAACAGCGACTTTGTTCAGCTCACCGGCTCCAGTGTGAGCCATATCATCAACAAGGGCGGCACCATGCTCTATACCGCCCGCAGCATGGAGTTTATGAATGAGGCGGGTCGAGCCAAGGCTCTGAACACCTGTAAGCTGCTGGGGCTGGACGGTATCGTAGCCATCGGTGGCGACGGCACCTTCCGCGGTGCTTTGGCTCTCTCCCGCCAGGCCGCCGAGGCAGGCAGCAATCTCAGCGTGGTAGGCATCCCTGCCACCATTGACAACGACATTGGCTGCTCCCACTATACCATCGGCTTTGACACGGCCTGCAACACGGCCATTGAATGTATCGATAAGCTGCGGGACACCATGCAGTCCCACGAACGCTGCTCTGTGGTCGAGGTTATGGGCCGTCATGCCGGCTATTTGGCTCTCTATGTAGGCATCGCCGTGGGCGCCACCGCCGTGCTCATCCCCGAGCGTGAGGTGGACTTCCAGGAGGACGTGGTGGAAAAGATCCGTCGGGCTCGTCTGGCCGGCTCCACCCACTATATGGTCGTGGTGGCTGAAGGCGCCGGCAGTGCCTTTGATATCGGCAAGCGCATCCACGAAGAGGTGGGCATTGATCCCCGTGTCACGGTTCTGGGCCACATCCAGCGCGGCGGCTCCCCCACCGCCCGGGATCGTGAGACCGCCAGCCGTATGGGCTATGAGGCAGTACTCACTCTGCTGAGCAACCGGGGCAACCGGATCATCGCCACCCGGGACGGCCATATTGTGGATCTGGACATGGAGGAGGCTCTGGCCATGACCAAACAGTTCCAGATGGACCGCTATCAGGTTCTGGAGGCCCTGACCAATAACGGGGGGCTTGTACTCTAAAAAAGCCATACAAGCCCTCTCAGCCGCGGTTAAAGGGCAAGAAAAGCGGGTCTGCTGTTCTTCCGACAGCCGACCCGCTTTTCTTGTCCCCACATCAAATGTGTTTTACCAAAAAACTCCGCGCCCGCCAGATGGCAGACGCGGAGTTTTTGCAGCTTGAAAAAGATCAGTCGGGGCTGATGGTGTAGTTGGGGGCCTCTTTGGTGATATAAATATCGTGGGGGTGAGACTCCCGCAGACCGGCCGCAGTGATCTGGATGAACTGAGCCTTGGACTGCAGCTCCTCAATGTTGTGGCAGCCGCAGTAGCCCATACCGGCCTTCAGGCCGCCCATCAGCTGATAAATGGTCTCGCTGGTCAGTCCCTTGTAGGGAACACGGCCCTCAACGCCTTCGGGGACCAGCTTCTTGTTGTTCTCCTGGAAGTAGCGGTCCTTGGAGCCGTGGTTCATGGCGGCCAGGGAGCCCATGCCGCGGTAGGTCTTGAACTGACGGCCCTGATAAATCTCGGTGTCGCCGGGGGACTCCTCACAGCCCGCCAGCAGGGAGCCGATCATGACCACGTTGCCGCCGGCCGCAATGGCCTTGACAATGTCGCCGGAGAACTTCACGCCGCCGTCGGCAATGATGGGGATGCCGTACTTGGCGGCCACACAGGCAGCATCATAAATGGCAGTAATCTGGGGCACGCCGATGCCGGCCACCACACGGGTAGTACAGATGGAACCGGGGCCGATACCCACCTTCACGCAGTCCGCACCAGCTTCGATCAGGGCACGGGTTCCTTCGGCGGTAGCCACGTTGCCGGCAATCAGCTGTACGTCGGGGTAGAGCGCCTTGATACGCTTCACGGTCTCCAGTACGTTTTGGGTATGGCCATGGGCGGAATCCAATCCCAGTACGTCTACACCGGCCTCCACCAGGGCAGCCACACGGTCCAGCACGTCGTGGGTAGCACCGATGGCGGCGCCTACCAGCAAGCGGCCCTTCTCATCGCGGGCGGAGTTGGGATACACCTCGGCCTTCTCAATGTCCTTAATGGTGATGAGGCCCTTCAGGTGGAACTCGCTGTCCACGATGGGCAGCTTCTCGATCTTGTGCTTGCGGAGAATCTCCTTGGCCTCAGCAAGAGTGGTGCCCTCGGGAGCAGTGACCAGGTTCTCCTTGGTCATCACATTGTCAATAAGCTGGCTCATGTCGGTCTCAAACTTCATATCACGGTTGGTGATGATACCGATGAGCTTGCCATTGTCACAGATGGGCACGCCGGAAATACGGTACTTGGCCATCAGCTCATCTGCCTCAGCCAGAGTATGGCCGGGAGCCAGCCAGAAAGGATTGGTGATAACTCCGTTCTCAGAGCGCTTGACCATATCCACCTGCTCTGCCTGCTGGCTGATGGACATATTCTTATGGATAATGCCGATGCCGCCTTCACGGGCGATGGCAATGGCCATGCGGTACTCAGTCACGGTATCCATGGCAGCACTGATGAGGGGAATATTCAAACGGATCTTCTTTGTCAGCTGAGTATGGAGATCTACATCAGCGGGCAGCACGTCGCTGGCCGCGGGGATCAGCAGAACATCATCAAAGGTGAGACCTTGCTTCAAAAACTTCTGCGCGGCATCCTGATTAACCATAAGCTACAACTCCTTTTCGTTTCGGTTGCCCAAAAAAGGGCAAAACGTCTCAAAAAACACCTGTAATAGATTTATTGTACCTGCCCTTCCAGTCCTTGTCAAGGAAGCACTTTACCAAAAATCAATGACGCCTCAAACCGGGATTTGCCTTCCTCGTCCATACCCTGGACAAAGCACATATCCCCTTCTTGTCCCCGCTGCATCTCCAGTTCATCTCCGGGACGGCATTCGGCCAGGTAGCCGATCTGAAGCTGGGAGAGAAACTTGTCCGGCTCCAGATCCTGCATCTCCAGGACGTCGCAGGCAAAGTCGGCATAGCGGCAGTTGTTTACATGGCCATTGATGTCGGTGTCGCTGTATTGCATCCGCCGGCGACAGACCGGCTCCATCTCCTGGGGGAGGCGCAGCTTGGTGAGCTTCTTGTTCTTGCACAGCTCCCCGCCGCTGGTGTCCTTCAGCTCCTCTACCCCATCCAGTCTTAAAATCTTCCGGTCACTGGCACGCACCAGCACCCAGATGGACACGCACTCCCCTACCGGCTTGCCGTCCACCAGCAGGTCATAGTCCCGGTACATGGTGGCCGCCCGGCCGCCCCGGTGCCAGGTACGGATGGTCAGATTCTCCTCCCAGCGCAAAGGCCGCTCCAGGCGGTACCACACCCGGGTAAGCATCCAGAAGGCCCCGTAGCGCTCCATGATGACCTCCCGGGTAAAGCCTCCGTGCTCGGCGGCCTGGGTGGCCGCCTCCTGGAGGTGGCCCAGCAGGGGGCCGGCCTTGCAGTATCCTCTCCCGTCCACGTCCCGGGAGTCGATGGGCAGAGTCATCTCATAAAACTGGCTCATTGGTTCTCCTTTCCATGGATCAAAAGCTTGGTCTTACAGCAGATGTCGTCAATGTCGTCGGCGGTGGCAGCGGGAATCCGCATCTGAGCCCCGCACTCCTTACAGATCAGATCCACCGAGCTGTAATTGACCTGGAAGGTCCAGCTGCGGCTGCCGCAGGTGCAGGAGATTCCATCCCGGGCGGCAATGTCCCGGATTTCCGAGAGGACCTCCTCCATGACCATCTCATCCAGGAACACGCCCCGCTCGCCCCCTTCGCCCTCCAGCTTGTCCAGGGCCTGCTCCAGGCGGGCAGTGGCGGCATATACCGGCCCCTCCTCCCCTACGTAGCAGCAGTCCAGCCCCGACTGGGCACAGGAGAAGGCCAGGGCCTTCTCCCGCAGGAAAGCGGTGGAGGAGCAGGATACCAGATGCTCCCGGCCGCAGTACAGGCAGGGCACCTTCAGCCGCACCCGCTGGGGCAGGAACTCCACATCCAGTTCGGAATGGCCGCAGGGGCACTGGATGCGGGTGGGCGAGGCGGCCAGCGCAAACACATCCTTCTCCACGATTACAGACTGGCGGCAGCGGGGACAAATATAAGATAGAAAGCGGGTCTTTTCCTGACTCATACTGGAACTCCTCCGTTTATCTTCAAATGGTGAATTATAGTATTATACTCCACCTTGTTTGCTTTTTCCAGGGGGCAGAGCATAACTTTTCCCATTCTGGAAATCCTAACGCCATCCTTGTTGCGAGGTGGCATGTATGAGCAAGAAAAAACTGGGACAGCAGACCGTGGCGCTCTCCCACCCCCCCTCCTTTCTAGCCTGTGCCAATGTGGTGGGACAGCTGGAGGGACAGGGTCCCTTAGCCCAGACCTTCGATCTCATCGACAGCGACGACACCTTTGGGGAGTCCACCTGGGAAAAATCGGAGAGTACCATGCAGAAAAAGGCTCTCACCCTGGCCCTGGACAAGCTGGGACAGGGTGCCTCCACCCTGGACTGGCTGTTTGCCGGGGATCTGCTGAACCAGTGCATCGGCTCCTCCTATGCCGCCCGGGACCAGCACATCCCCTTCTTTGGCCTGTACGGGGCCTGCTCCACCATGGGAGAGGGATTGATTTTAGCCTCCATGGTCCTGGACGGCGGCTTTGGCCGCCGGGCCGGGGTGCTGGCCTCCTCTCATTTCTGCACCGCCGAGCGGCAGTACCGAACCCCCCTGGAGTACGGCAGCCAGCGCACACCCACCGCCCAGTGGACGGTGACCGGGGCAGGGGCAGTCATTCTGGACCAGGAGGGCCCCGGCCCCTATGTGACCCATGTGACTCCGGGGAAAATTGTGGACAAAGGGGTCACCGACACCAACAACATGGGGGCCGCCATGACACCCGCCGCCTATGACACCATCTCCGCCCATCTCCGGGACACCGGCCGCTCCCCCGACTTCTACGATCTGATCGTCACCGGCGATTTGGGGGAACTGGGCCGCACCCTGCTGCTGGAGCTCTTTGCCCGGGATGGAATCGACCTGTCCAGCCGGCACACCGACTGCGGCCTGCTCATTTTTGACCGGGTACGCCAGGACGTCCACGCCGGGGGCTCCGGCTGCGGTTGCTGCGCCAGCGTGCTCACCGGCTACCTGGTGGAGGGACTGCGCAGCGGCAAGTGGCAGAACATCCTCTTCTGCCCCACCGGAGCCCTCCACTCCCCCACCTCCTCCCTCCAGGGGGAGAGCGTGCCGGGAATCTGCCATGCAGTGGCTCTGTCTGCCCAGCGTCCTAATTTCACGTAAGAGGTGACCTTGATGGAATACTTTAATGCCTTTTTATGCGGCGGCCTGCTGTGCGCTCTGGGGCAGGTGCTCATTGACCGCACCAAGCTGACCCCTGCCAAGATTCTGGTGTGCTATGTCACCGCCGGGGTCATTTTAGGCGGATCCGGCCTCTACCAGTACCTGGTGGACTGGGCGGGGGCAGGGGCCACTGTCCCCCTCACCGGTTTCGGCTACACCCTGGCCAAAGGAACGCGGGAGGCCGTGCAGCAGCACGGCCTGCTGGGCGCTCTCACCGGAGGGGTCTCAGCCACCGCCGGGGGTGTGGCCGCTGCCATTTTCTTCGGGTTTCTGGCCGCACTGCTGTTCAAAGCCCGTCCAAAACGATAAAAAAGGTGGAGTTTTCAAAACTCCACCTTTTTTACTTATGCACTGGCCAGCTTTTCTCCCGCCACGGCCATCTGCTCCGCCGTCAGGTCCCAATCGGCTCCCAGCTGGACGATCCGGTCCTTCCAGCACAGGATGTACTCCTGCCGAAATTCCCCAGCCAGATTGAGCTGATAGACCTTCTCTGCCCCCCAGGGCGTGGGGTCCACCGCTACATACTGGGCGTAGACCAGATTTTCATCCACATAGGTGGCTACCCACTCCTCCTTATCCCGGCACAACTCCCGGAAACAGGCGTGGTAGAGCCAGGGCAGATGGATTTTTACTAAAGTGTAGTCCATCCAAGGCAATTGCCCTGCCTGGTCAAATCCGGTCCGGCACCGCACCTCCTGCCGGTCCAGGAACAGGGACTGATCCACACTGACGGTGGTGAGGTACTTCTCTTCGTCCTCTCCAGTGAGCTCGCTGGCGGACAAGGGGGCATCCAGCTGCTCCTCCATGGAAAAAGCTCCGCTGCGGACACCCTGGAGAAAAACCATATTGACCGTCCCCACCAGTACCACGGCCAGCAAAATATCCACACAGATTGTGATTGTTCGATTCAGAGTCGCTGGAGCCTTTTTCCGCTTCATGACCCGTTTCGTTCCGTTTACTGCCCCAAAAATCACCACATAGGCCAGCAGCATCCCGCCAACCATAAACCGCATCCCGGGCAGACGCTCCGTGGCAAGCCAATAGATCAGGCCCACAACGACCACTCCCACCACCACACACAGGAGTTTGTGACATCCCCGGGTGGGCAGGAACTCCCCACGCTGGGCAGCAGCCAGAGCCCGGTGCCGCCACACCAGGTAAGTGATGAGGTCAGCAATAAAATAAAGAAAGATCCCCAGCCAGCAAAGGCCCATAAAGGTCGAGCCGGGAGTTGTCAGCAACCTGATGGGTGTGTGGATGAGGGAGTAGCACCAGCCTCCCCCCAGTAGGAATCCCAGTACCAAAAAGATCACATAGAGAGGCATCGTCCGCTTGGCCAGCTTTCCCACCATCCGGATCTCCAGTTCCGGGTCGGTCTGGATGGGCAGGGGGTCCTCCTCCTCGTTGTAAAAAACCTGCATCTGTCCTGAGGCGGCAGCCAGCTTCCACCCCGAGTGCCGGCAGAACTCCTGGAACGTGACCTGCTCCTCCGTAGGCTCCGGCTCAAACTCCGAGGCCCGGGTGTCAAAGGAGACGGTAAAGTGGAGTTTCTTGGGCTCCATCGCCCGGTACTTCCAGCCGAAACTGGTCAGTTCCTCCAGCATCCATCCCCTTTGTGCCATTTTCTCCAGATGCTTCTCCATTCCGGTGTGGTCATAGAAAGAAAACGGGATCCAATCTCTTCGTGTTCTCTTCATGGCGCGCCCTCCTCTCGGAACATGGCTTCATAGTCCTTCTGCTGCTGACAGATGCGGCGGTATTCCTCGTCCAGCCTCGCCCGCCCCTTCTCTGTTAAAATATAGCTGCGGCGGCGGCCCTCACAGCGGGTCTCCCGAATCATCTCCGCCTCCACAAACTGCTCCAGCAGGTTGTAGAGGGTGCCAGGCCCTACCCGGACCCGACCGCCCGTCATGGCGGGGATCTGATCCATCACGTCCATACCGCAGTTCTCCCGGCTCAGGCACAGAAGAATGTAGTACATCTGCTCGGTCAAGGTCTGAAATTTTGCTCGCGGCACCGCCCCCACCTCCTTATATCGAATATCGTTATTTTCAGTTTCAGTATATAATCGAATATCGATATTGTCAAGAGCCAGCGTAAAGAAGGTGCAAGTTCTTCTCTTGTGTGCTATACTGGTTTCACACTAGAAGGCGGCCCTCCGAGGCCGCCCCCATTCTGTACAAGGAGGAATCCGCCATGCTGGCCTACACCTATGTGAAGCAGGGCACCTTTGCCCTGCTGGAAAAGCCCAAACCTGTCCTGCAGGATGACCGGGACGCTATCGTCCGGGTCACCCTGTCAAGCATCTGCACCAGCGACCTGCACATCAAGCACGGCTCGGTCCCCCGGGCGGTGCCCGGCATCACGGTGGGCCACGAGATGGTGGGCGTGGTGGAGGAAGTGGGCTCCGCCGTCACCACGGTGCGCCCCGGCGACCGGGTGACGGTCAATGTGGAGACCTTCTGTGGGGAGTGCTTCTTCTGCAAACATGGCTGGGTCAACAACTGCACCGACCCTAACGGGGGCTGGGCGCTGGGCTGCCGCATCGACGGAGGCCAGGCAGAGTATGTCCGGGTCCCCTACGCCGACCAGGGCCTGAACAAAATTCCCGACGTGGTCACCGATGAGCAGGCCCTCTTTGTGGGGGACATCCTGGCCACCGGCTATTGGGCCGCCGACATCGCCCAAATTGGCCCGGAGGACACGGTGCTGATTCTGGGCGCTGGCCCCACCGGCCTTTGTACTCTCCAGTGTGTGCTGCTGAAAAACCCCCGGCAAGTTATCGTCTGCGAGAAGGACCCCTGGCGGCGCGCCTTTGTGGAGACCCACTATCCCACGGTCCTTACGGTGGAGCCCGAGCAGGCCGCCGACTTTGTCCGCACTCACAGCGCTCACGGGGGCGCTGACCAGGTACTGGAGGTAGCGGGCAGCGAGGACACCTTCACTCTGGCCTGGACCTGCGCCCGGCCCAACGCCATCGTCACCGTGGTGGCCCTGTACGACGCACCCCAGGTACTCCCCCTCCCCGACATGTACGGCAAGAACCTTACCTTCCAGACCGGCGGGGTGGACGGCTGCCGCTGCGGAGAGATTCTCTCCCTCATCGCCCAGGGCAAGCTGGACACCACCCCCCTCATCACCCACACCTATCCGCTCAAAGACATAGACGCCGCCTACGATCTGTTTGAGAACCGGAGAGATCACGTCATCAAGGTGGCTGTCGCCCCATAATTCTACATCGTTCCCGGGCGGGCTCCCAGGAGCCCGCCCAGTTTCAGGAGTAACCCATGACCTTTGCCCAATTTAAAACCCAATACCACTTGACCCTGGATTCCCAGCAGGAGGC
Source organism: uncultured Oscillospiraceae bacterium (assembly GCA_902497145.1). Classification (GTDB taxonomy): domain Bacteria; phylum Bacillota; class Clostridia; order Oscillospirales; family Oscillospiraceae; genus Lawsonibacter. Next base: position 746 of record CABVDR010000084.1, on the reverse strand, counting down.
GGCAGTTCAGGCCCTCTCCGGGCCGGTGCTGCTGCTGGCGGTACCCGGCAGCGGCAAGACTACCGTGCTGGTCTCCCGCATCGGATACCTGATCGCCCAGGGCGTTCCCCCGGAGAACATCCTCACCATGACCTACACTGTCTCCGCCGCCCGGGACATGGCCCAGCGCTTTGCGGCCCTCTTTGGGCAGCCCCTGGCTGAGCGGCTGGAGTTTCGCACCATCAACGGGGTGTGCAGCCGGATCATCCGGGCCTATGAGCGCACCCAGGGCCGCCAGGCCTTCCAGCTGCTGGAGGACACAGGCCGCCAGGCGGCCATCATTGGAGAGATCTGCCGGCGGCAGAGCGGAGAGTTTGCCGCTGAGAGCACCGTCAAGGCGGTACAGACCGCCATCACCTATGTGAAAAACAGCATGATCTCCGGGGAGGATCTGGAGCAGGTGGAGGTGGAGGGGGTGGAGTTTCCTCCCATCTACCAAGAATACTGCCGCCTGCTGCGCACCCACCAGCTCATGGACTACGATGACCAGATGATCTATGCCCACCGCATTTTAAGGCAGTTCCCCCAGCTGCTGGAGCAGTTCCGCCGCCGCTACCCCTACCTCTGCGTAGACGAGGCCCAGGACACCTCCAAGATCCAGCACGCCATTCTCCGTCTGCTGGCGGGACCCAGCGGCAACCTCTTTCTGGTGGGCGACGAGGACCAGAGCATCTACGGCTTCCGGGCCGCCTACCCCCAGGCCCTCA
>CABVDR010000083.1 GCA_902497145.1 uncultured Oscillospiraceae bacterium | reverse complement strand
CTCCCACGGAGCTCTCCGAAAAGATCGACCCTGATAAGTCTGAAGGGGTAACGCCTAAAAAGATTTCAAGGCTGATCCTGCAAAGCGTTGAGGCTCTAAGAAAAAGCGGCATTCAGGCAACGGTTCGCCGCAGCAATGGAAAACGAGTGATTGAGCTGAATCGTGCCGATAGTGTCGATTTGGAGGGTGCCGGAGAAATCGTCCCTATCGACCCTGTCGGGGCGCTGTGCGGCGATTTGCGGGCAGTTTCCGGGTGCGGCGAGTAAACTCCCGCAAGGCAAAAAAACGCCGTGTTGGGCCGCTTGTGGCCGAAGGAGGAGTGCGGGTGTTCGGCGCGGGAGAATCACCTCCTTGGAGGTGGCCAGCATCGCGTTTGTCTGGTCACCGGCACAGCCGCCGCCCGCCTTCCGCTTGTTTGCGGGGCGCTGCCCCACACCCCATTTTTATGAAAGACTGGAGGAAACGACATGAAAAAAGATATCAAATTCAGCACCCGGATGGCATCCGAAGACCGGGAGGCCATCAAGGAATTGGCGAAACGCTCCGGAATGTCCATGAGCGACTATGTGACAGCCTGCTGTCTGGGAAAGCAGGTGGTGGTCATCGATGGGCTGAAAGAAGTGCTGAAGGAATTGAAGTCCATCGGCAGAAATCTGAATCAACTCGTCACCCTGGCACATATGGGACGCATCACGGTAGTCAATCTGGACAGCGTACGCCAGGCATTCTCTGAACTCTGCGCCGCTGTCCGGTTGATTCTGGAACGAAAGCGGTGGTGAAAAATGGCGATCATCAGCTTCACTAACTACAAGCGAGGACAGACCACCGGATGCATGGGAGCCGTGATGCGGTACACCATGCAGAACAAGAAAACCGAGTGTGACGGTCAACAGTTGGTCACAGGCATCAACTGCCAGCTGGAATCTGTCTACGCGGACTTCATGACCACCAAGCGGCTGCATCACAAAACCGACGGCGTGCTGTTCTACCACATGGTGCAGAGCTTCCCCAAAGGCAAAGTGGTCGACCCTGTCACCGCCCATGCAGCGGCATTGAAGCTGGCTGAGTACTATGAGGGCTATGAAGTTCTGGTCTGCACCCACACAGACCGGGAACACATTCATTCCCACTTTCTCATCAACTCCGTCAACTTTGATACGGGAAAGAAACTGCACATCGCAAAGGAGCAGCTCCAGGAGCTGCGGCAGCGCAACGATCAGGTCTGTATGGAATTTTCTCTTCCTGTGTTCAAGCCCAAGGATAGGAAGCAGGAAACGAAAGCCATGACGATTGGGGAGTATCACACGGCCGCCCGTGGCCAGAGTAAAAAACTGCAGCTCATGAACATCATCAACGATTGTATGCGCCACGCCTCTAACCGTGAGGAGTTTATTGCGCTGATGGAGAGCGAGGGCTACAAGGTACGCTGGGAAACCTCCCGGCGGAATATCACCTACACCACACCCAGCGGCTGGCAGTGCCGTGATCGCCTGCTGTTTGGGGACAAATATTTGAAGGAGAATATGGAATATGAATTCAGGATCAGAGAAGAAGTTATCTATGGAAGAGCTGTTGGAGAAGAACCGACCTGCGCAGATGGCACAGGCCACACCGCAGCTTCCGGCGCAGGAGCTGACACGGCCTCCCGAAGACCATCCTACGAAAGCGGAGTGGGAGGATCTGCAGAGCGCCCTCTACACACTGGGGTACCACACCGAGAGACAGACCGGCTATCTGAAAAAGATCAACGAACTGCTGGCGCAGCTCCCGACACGGACGCAGATGGACGAACTGCTGAAAGCGGTGAAGCATCTGGAGCAGATGAGCGAACAGGCTGGGAAACAGAAAGAGAAGCGTTTTTCTCTGCCCGGCATCAGGCTGCTCAGACTGAGTCTGCCGGACATTCCATGGACCAGTCTGCTGTTGGGACTGGCGGCCCTGGCGCTGACTGGGCTGGTATTGTGGGTGGTGTGGTCCAGCTTGGACACGCTCTGGAGCGCGGCCAAGATAATGCTCCCGTGAGGGACGCCACCACCACGCACTACCACGCCGACAGCAAAGCCCTCCGGAAGGAACGGCAAAAGAAAATCGCTCAAGGCCACGCCGAGGACGACCACGAAGAAGAACAAACTTGGCAGCAGACCATGTAAAGGAGGATGATCACATGAGTTATCAGCAGGCGATGTATGATCGGGAGCATCCCAGATACGCTGAACCGACAGAGTATATCACGATGGAAGTGGACGGACTGATTGTTGCCCTCCGCTTCAAAAACACCGTTACACAACCTGGCACAGTGTCTGAAATTGAGCAGACGCTGTTGATGGCACAGGACTTTGAAAATCTGAACAAGCCCGCTTGATTCAGTAGACTTTTTACCAGTGGTGTGGGATACTGTGTGCATATGAACCTTGACAACTGAATGAACAGCAAACCATATGCACCGCAGTCCTACACCAGAAAGGACAAGGTGCAATCATGGAAAAAAACAAAAGAGTATATTGCCTCTATCGAGTCTCTACCAAAGGACAGGTAGAAAAAGATGATATCCCTATGCAGAAACAATACTGCCGTGAATTTGCGGAAAGCCAGGGATGGACGATCATCAAAGAGTTTGCGGAAAAGGGCGTCTCCGGTTTCAAGGTGGCTGCCGCTGACCGCGACGCCATTCAGGAGATCCGCCAGGATGCCGAGGAACGGAAGTTTGACATCCTGCTGGTGTTCATGTTCGACCGCCTGGGGCGGCGGGACGATGAGACGCCCTTTGTGGTGGAGTGGTTCATCCGCAACGGAATCGAAGTGTGGAGCGCAATGGAAGGGCAGCAGAAGATGGATGATCATATCGACAAACTGCTGAACTACATCCGTTATTGGCAGGCCTCCGGCGAGAGCCTCAAAACCTCTGCCCGCACAAAGACCCGTCTGTCGCAAATCGTGCAGGAGGGAAGGTTCCGCGGCGGGATCGTTCCCTATGGATACCGCCTGGAAAAGCAGGGGCGCTTCAATAAAAAGAATCACGAAGTCAATGAGATTCTGGTTGACCCGGATGAAGCTGCGGTGGTGCGCATCATCTTTGAAAAATATGTCTATGAGGGATTCGGCGCACAGCGGCTGTCCCGGTGGCTGTATAACAACGGCTATCTCAATCGAAAGGGAACCAACTTCGCCAATACCACCATCATCAAAATGCTGAAGAACATCATGTATGTGGGCATTCTGCGCAGTGGGGAAACACGCTCAGAAATCTTTCCGGAGCTGCAAATCGTTCCACTGGATCTGTATGAGCGGGCACAGGAGCTAATGGAGGCCAGGACAATGCACCACAATGAAGTGCCCTTTAACTCCAAGGGGAAGGCGCTGCTCTCCGGGATGGTCTACTGCGCCCACTGTGGTTCAAAGCTGGTGCTGACCACCAGCAGCGGCAGACGCGCCAAGGGTGAGCCCAAACGGGAAACCCATATCCGATATGCCTGCCACTACAAGATCCGCCATCCTCAGGACTGTGATGGTCAGACCGGATACTCCGGCGAGAAACTGGACGGCATTATTGATAAGATCGTCATCCAACTCTTTGAGCGGATGAAGACTGCACCCAGGAGCCAGCTCATTCAAAAGCAGCGGGAGAAAGAACTCCAACTGGCAAACAGTTCAGTGGCGAATCTGGAGAAGCTCTATGCCACCACAGAACGGGAACTGGAGAGCTACAAAAAAGAGATCATCAAGACCATCAATGGGACTGGCAGTTTTGGAGCGGACATCCTCGGCGAGATGATAGAGGACACCCGGAGCAAACTGGCGGCGCTGGCACAGGAATTGGAACAGGCCAAGGAAAAAGCGGCTGATCTGAAGAGCTCTGCCGTTGCCGTCCAAAAGGAGTATGACAAGATTATGTCCTGGGCCGACCTGTATGCGGGGAGTAGTATCGAGGGAAAGAAGATGATCCTGCGGCAGCTCATTGAGCGGGTGAATATCGGGAAGAACTTTGAAATCGAAGTGGAATTCAAAATCAGTGTCACACAGTTCTTTGACTTCCTGTATCCGGAAGGGGACAAGAGTGTGTACTATCGCGCATCCTGAAGGCATGAAAAAACTCGGGAGATCTCAAAACGAGATCTCCCGAGTGTGGTGGACCTAATCGGGATCGAACCGACGACCTTACGGATGCGAACCGTACGCTCTCCCAGCTGAGCTATAGGCCCAAATCAACAGTTCCAAAAGCGGAACAGAAGAATAAAGCAATATGAAATTATAGATGTGGCAGAAAACCGAACCCTTTGCGCTCCCAGCTGAGCTATAGGCCCATATTTGGTTATTTTGTATATTTTTGCTTGATTTATTTGTGCGGTTTGCTGTTTTGGCAGGGCAGGTGTTATGTTGCGCTGGCTCTCCCAACTGCGCTACAGGCCCAAAGAAAATATTCAGCTTTTGTATTATACCAGATTTTTAAAAAATGTAAAGCCCAATTTTGAAGATATCTCCGGAGAACGGGCAGATTTGGAAAAATAGGTTGCCATTTTGGGGGAAGTATAGTAAAATACATCTTAGCTTGCTTTTCACTTCGGGGAAAAGCAAGGCCGCACTAGTTGGGGAGATAGCGGTGCCCTGTACCTGCAACCCGCTACAGCAGGGATGAATCCCGGCCCCCGGACGTGTGATGTGTCGTCTGACCTGGATAAGCAGTGATGATAGACCGGTCCCGCGCAACGTGGCCCCGTGAACCGTGTCAGGCGGGGAACCGAGCAGCACTAAGCGGTAAGCTGCGTGTGCCGTGGGGTTACTGTTCTTGAGCCGGCTGTCCAGGTAACGGACATACCGCGCGCTTCAAAGGCCGGTGTGCGGCCTTGCTTTTCGCCGAAGTTTTTCTTTTTTTGAGGTGATTTTCCATGTACCAGGCCCTATACCGCAAGTGGCGCCCCCGCACCTTTGACGACGTGGTGGGGCAGGAGCATATCACCCAGACCCTGAAGCAGCAGGTGTCGGCTGGGCGGCTGAGCCACGCCTACCTCTTTACTGGAACCCGAGGAACCGGCAAGACCACCTGCGCCAAGATCCTGTCCCGGGCGGTGAACTGTGAAAACCCGGTCAACGGCAACCCCTGCAACCAGTGCCCCGCCTGTTTGGGCATCGAGAACGGCTCCATTCTGGACGTGCTGGAGCTGGACGCCGCCTCCAACAACGGCGTGGATCAGGTGCGCGCCCTGCGGGATGAGGCGGTGTACACCCCTGCAGCGGTAAAAAAGCGGGTGTATATCGTGGACGAGGTGCATATGCTCTCCGTCCCGGCCTTCAACGCCCTGCTGAAAATTCTGGAAGAGCCCCCGGCCCACCTGATGTTCATTTTGGCCACCACCGAGCTTCACAAGGTGCCAGCCACCATTAAGTCCCGGTGCCAGCAGTTTTCCTTCAAGCGGATTCTGCCCGGACAGATCGCCCAGCGGCTGGGCTATGTGGCCCAGCAGGAGGGCATTGACCTGACGGAGGAGGGCGCCGCTCTGCTGGCCCGTCTGGCCGACGGCGGACTGCGGGACGCCCTGTCTCTGCTGGACCAGTGTGCCGGCGGAGGGCAGCGGGTGGACGAGCAGGAGATTTTGGACACCCTGGGGCTGGCGGGCAACCTGGAGACCGCCAGGCTGATGGGGCAGGTGGCCCAGCGGGATACCGCCGGAGCCCTGGAGACCCTGTCCAGTCTGTACCGCAACGGGAAGGACGTGGGCTCGGTGCTCTCTGAGTTGTCCGGTCTGGCTCGGGATCTGCTGCTGCGCAAGACGGCCCCCCGGGGCGGGGCGGCTCTGCTCACCGGCGGCTATGACGAGGCCACCATGCGTTCCCTGGGCGAGCAGTTTACCGCCCAGCGGCTATTACAGATTTTAAAGACCTTACAGGCCACTCTGCCGGAGCTGAGCCGCAGCGTCAACCGGCGCACCGACGCGGAGCTGTGCCTCATCCGTCTCAGCGATGAGAAGTTAGACGAGTCCTTTGCGGGCCTGTCTGCCCGGGTGGCCCGGCTGGAGGAACAGCTGGCCAAGGGCGTACCCGTTCAGGCAGCCCCGGTCCAAAGCGCTCCTTCCGCTCCTGTGGTACCGCAGCCTGCCCCGACGGCTCAGCCGGTTCAGACGCCTGCCAAGCCCAAGGCGGAGGACACGCCCCCCTGGGAGGAGGAGCGTCCGCCTCTGCCGCCCGAGCCGGAGGAGGAGCCCTCCTGGCCTGAGCCCGAGCCGATCCGGCCTGCTGCTCCGATGACGCAGCCGGCGGCCCCGGTTCAAGCAGCGGCTCCGGCTCCGCAGCCTGCGGCTCAGCCGGGCCCTGGGGCTGGAAATGAGGCGGGAACATCCGCCTTCTGGCCCTCCTTTGTGGCGGGCCTGCGTGGAAAGGTGCCAGCCTCGGTGCTGCCTTACCTCAGCAACCCGGCCAAGGTCACCGGCGTGTGGAAAAACAAGGCCCTGACCTTGTGGGTAGACACAGAGTTCACCCGGGCTATGCTCAACAAGCCCCCCGTCCTTCAGGGACTGTCCCAGGCTGCCGACGCCTGTTTTGGTGTGACGGGTTCCCGGGTGTCGGTGATTGTGGGGAAGGCTCCGGCGGAGGATCTGGCCGCGCCCGCGCCGGTTCCGCAGCCTGCGGCCCCTGGGCAGGGAAGCGGGGATGCCATGGACGCCCTGCTGGCCTTTGGAGAGAAGTTTGACAACATTAAAATACAGTAACACAAAATAAGGAGTGTTTTTGATGGCAAAGGGATTTAACAGCCGCGGTCTGGGCGGCATGGGCGGCGGCATGAACATGAACATGATCAAGCAGGCCCAGAAGATGCAGCAGGACATGATGAAGATGCAGCAGGAGCTGCAGGAGAAGGAGTACACCGCGGCAGCCGGCGGCGGTGTGGTCACCGCTACCGTCAACGGCAAGCACGAGCTGAAGAATCTGGAGATCGACCCCGAGGCCGTGGACCCCGACGACGTGGAGATGCTCCAGGACCTCATTGTGGCCGCGGTGAATGAGGCCATGCGCAGCGCCGACAACGACGCCTCCAGCTCCATGCAGAAGCTGACCGGCGGCCTGGGCCTGCCTTTCTGAGAAACCGATGAACAAACGGGACGGCTTTCCTTCCGGGAAGACCGCCCCGTTTTGTATTAAATGCACAAGGTGGTAAAAATCCTGGACAAAATGAAAAAAAGACGACTTTTTTCTTTACAGGCGGGAAAAAATGTGATATAGTACCCTAGCGTGAAAACGCGCGCGCCCATCCGCTTCGTTGCGGGATATGGCCTGTCCAAGAGGACAGGGCTTCACCCGCCCGTTACGCAGCTCTTTGGGTAGAACAGAAGCGCGTAGGATAGGCACACAGGGGAGCTTGGACCGGAGCGACGGGATACAAACCAAGCGGGGCAAAGCCCGGCTGTTTGTGTCCGGAGTCGCAGGGAAAGCGACCCGGCCGTGCGCCCAATCCGCAGCGTGACAAAAAGAAAGGTGGAAATTCCCATGATTCGCAAGGACGAAAAGACTGCCGTTATTGAGGCTAACCGCACTCACCCCACTGACACCGGTTCCCCCGAGGTTCAGATTGCCATTCTGACCGCCCGCATCAATGAGCTCACCGAGCACCTGAAGGTTCACAAGCAGGACAACCACTCCCGTCGTGGTCTGCTGAAGATGGTCGGTAAGCGCCGCAAGATGCTGGACTATCTGATGGCCAAGGACATCGAGCGTTACCGTGCTATTATTGCCAAGCTGGGCATCCGTAAGTAATGTTTTCCAATAGGGTGGTGTGGAATTCCATGCCACCCTATCTTGCCATCTTGCGCAAAGCGAACCCAACCTGAGGTTTCGGCCCACGCCTGTTTTTTTAGCAGTTGAATTTGCACCCGAAGGAATCTCACCCTCGGATCTGAATTCAAGTGCTAAAGGGCTGGCAGTGGTTGCCGGGACCACATAATCTTTACGAAAAGGAGTATCGATATGTCAACCATTATTAAGCACAAGCAGTTCCCCAACTACAAGAGCTGGACCATGGATCTGTGCGGCCGTCCCCTGACCATCGAGGTGGGCAAGGTAGCCGAGCTGGCCAACGCTTCCGCCATGGTGAAGTACGGCGAGACCACCGTTATGGTGGCCGTCACCGTGGCCCCCCGTCCCCGGGACGGCGTGGATTTCTTCCCCCTGAGCGTGGACTTTGAGGAGAAGCTGTACGCCGTGGGCCGCATCCCCGGCTCCTTCATGCGCCGGGAGGGCCGTCCCTCTCTGCCCGCCGTGCTGGCCAGCCGCCTCATCGACCGGCCCATGCGCCCCCTGTTCCCCTACGACTTCCGCAATGATGTGTGCATCACCTGCACCGTTATGAGCGTGGACTACGACTGCTCTCCTGAGGTGGCCGCCATGATCGGTGCCTCCGCCTGCGTGAGCTACTCTGAGATTCCCTTCGCCGGCCCCATCGGCTGCCTGGAGGTGGGCTACTGCGACGGCCAGATCGTCCTCAACCCCAACCAGGAGCAGCGCAAGACCTCCCGCATGGATGTGACCGTGGCCGCCACTCAGGAGAAGGTGGTCATGATCGAGGCCGGCGCCGACGAGATCCCCGACGAGATCATGTATGCCGGTATCGTGAAGGCTCACGAGGAGATCAAAAAGCAGATCGCCTTCATCAACCAGATTGTTGCTGAGATCGGCAAGCCCAAGATGGAGTACGAGCACGCCCAGTTCAACCAGGAGCTGTTCGACAAGATCGTCAATGACTTCATGGACGAGGCCAAGGCCGCCATGGACACCGACGACAAGAACGTCCGTGAGACCCGCTGGAACGCCATGATCGACCACTGGCACGAGAAGTATCTGGAGGAGTATCCGGATATGGATCAGTACCTGGAGGAGTTTACCTACAAGTTCCAGAAGAAGATCGTCAAGGCTTGGCTGCTGGAGGGCCACCGCGTGGATGGCCGCGCCAAGAACGAGATCCGTCCTCTGGCCGCCGAGGTGGGTGTGCTGCCCCGCGTCCACGGCTCCGGCCTGTTCACCCGCGGCCAGACTCAGGTTCTGTCCGTGTGTACCCTGAATACCCTGGCCGCCTGCCAGAAGCTGGACACCATCTGGGAGGAGACCGAGAAGCGGTATATGCACCACTACAACTTCCCCCCCTACTCTGTGGGTGAGGCCAAGGCTCCCCGTTCCACCAACCGCCGTGAGTACGGCCACGGCGCCCTGGCCGAGCGTGCCCTGGTGCCCGTGCTGCCCTCCGTGGAGGAGTTCCCCTACGCCATCCGCGTGGTCTCTGAGGTCCTCAGCTCCAACGGCTCTACCTCTCAGGGCTCCATCTGTGGCTCTACCCTGGCTCTGATGGACGCCGGCGTGCCCATTAAGGCCCCTGTGGCCGGCATCTCCTGCGGCCTCATCCAGGACGACGACGGTTCCTTCCAGACCTTCATCGACATCCAGGGCGTGGAGGACTTCCACGGCGAGATGGACTTCAAGGTGGCCGGCACCAAGGCCGGTATCACCGCCATCCAGATGGACCTGAAGAACGACGGCCTGACCCACGAGATCATCAAGGAGGCCCTGGAGATCACCCGGGACGCCCGCTACGCCATCCTGGACGAGGTGATGCTGCCCTGCATCTCCGCTCCTCGCGCCGAGGTGAGCAAGTACGCTCCCAAGATGATCACCATGAAGATCGATCCCGATAAGATCCGCGAGGTCATCGGTAAGGGCGGCTCCGTCATCCAGAAGATCACCGCCGAGTCCGGCGCTACCGTGGACATCGAGGACGACGGCACCATCCACATCGCTTCTCCCGACGCCGCCTCCTGCGACGCCGCCAAGAAGATGATCGAGACCATCGTGTTCGTGCCCCAGGTGGGCGAGCTGTACTACGGCAAGGTAGTGCGCATCCTGCAGTTCGGCGCCTTCGTGGAGCTGGCTCCCGGCAAGGACGGCATGGTGCACATCTCCAAGCTGGCCGACCACCGTGTGGAGAAGGTGGAGGACGTGGTCAACATCGGCGACATGATCTGGGTCAAGGTCA
>CABVDR010000082.1 GCA_902497145.1 uncultured Oscillospiraceae bacterium | reverse complement strand
GAAGTACGGCCTGAAGCCCATGGCCAAGCTGGTCTCCTGGGGCCAGGGCGGCGTGGATCCCAAGATCATGGGCGTGGGCCCCGTGCCCGCTTCCCGTCAGGCTATGGACAAGGCCGGCCTGAAGATCGAGGATATGGACCTGGTGGAGGCCAACGAGGCCTTTGCTGCTCAGTCCATCGCTGTGGCCCGCGAGCTGCACTTTGATATGAGCAAGGTCAACGTCAACGGCGGCGCCATTGCTCTGGGCCACCCCGTCGGCGCTTCCGGCGCCCGGATCATCGTCACCCTGCTGCACGAGATGCAGAAGCGGGACGACGCCAAGAAGGGTCTGGCTACTCTGTGCATCGGCGGCGGCCAGGGCGTTGCTACCATCTTTGAGAAGTGCTGATTCTTTTTTCGAGAAAAAAGAATCAAAAAAGCTTTGTGCAAAGCTCCGCTTTGCTTCTGCGCCCGTAAATCAATTTCCTGTGGGAGTGACGGTTTCCGTCGCTCCCACTTTTTTGTTTTTTGCGCCGCCGACAACCGCCCAACTGCCCTGGTTCTGCCAGAGTAGGCGGTGTTTTTTCAGCGCAGCATATTCTAAACTTTGCACACACAGGGCCCAGTGGCCCGGCGGCAAGAAAGACCAGCCGCTCAAATTTTGCCCGCCGGAAATGCATCACCAATCTCCCAGGCAGGCGTCCCCCGTAAAATGGGGGTCCGGGGGTAAGAGACTATGAACACCCGCCCTTGGCGAGGTGTTCATCGGAACGCAACCCCCGGGGCATTTTTGGTTCCTTTTTGGGCAAACAAAAAGGAACCCGCCCCGCAGGGCGGAACGCTTTGTAAACATAATTCCCCCACCCCGCACATACAGTGGAAGTGACACACAGGATAAGGGGTGGTACCATGACAAACCGGGGAAGAAGGAACCATTGGCAGCGGGCGCTGCGCCGAGGTATCGGGCTGGGCCTGGCTGTGGTGGCGGTGTGGGGTGTGGCAATGACCGCCGATCTGTCGGGAGTAAAAGAGGTGTTGCGCACCTGGGCGGATCGTCCGGCGGTGGCGGTGGCCCTGCTGGAAAGCCAGCTGGGCAGTCTGCCTCAGGAGGTGGCCCAGGGCAGCCTCACGGGCTGGAACCGGCTGCTGGTGGGGCAGTCCGCCCTGCTGTCCGCAGGCCAGGAGGCGGTGAAGAACCAGCTTCAAAGCCAGGGAGAAAGCCAGGGGATACAGCCCGAGCAGACCGACCCCTCGGAGGAACCGGAGGAGGCGCCAGATAATGACGACCAGGTGGATACGCCGCTTCAGCCCCCCGTCTCTCAGGACGATATTCTGGAGATGACCGGCGTGGGCCAGGAGGGAGGCCAGTACCTGAGCCAGAACGGGGTGTACCTCTATGACCGCACGGGCAAGGGGCTGGACGAGTCGGTGTTTACTGCTGGCATGGTCCACTTCACCCTGGGGGAGGGGCCCCAGATCCTGATTGTACATACCCACGGCAGCGAGGCCTACTCCCAGACCGACGGCCTCACCTACCAGGAGAGCGACCCCTACCGTACTACCGATTGCAGCCGCAATATGGTGCGGGTAGGGGAGGAGATGGCCCAAATTTTCCGGGAAAACGGCTTTGAGGTCATCCACGACACCAATCTATATGACTACCCCGCTTACGATGGGGCCTACGACCGCTCAGGAGCGGCAGTAAAGGACTGGCTGGCCAAGTACCCCACCATTAAAATTATTCTGGATGTACACCGGGATGCCTTGGTAGGCACCGACGGTTCCATTTATAAGCTGGTCAGTGAGGAAAACGGGGAGAAGATGGCTCAGGTCATGCTGGTGGTGGGCACCGACGGGTCCGGGGCCTCCCACCCCTACTGGATCGACAACCTGGCCCTGGCCATCCGCTATCAGCAGGAGCTCGTCTCCGACTATGTCTCTCTGGCCAGACCCGTGGTACTGCGCAACAGCCGGTACAATCAGAACCTGTCTACCGGCTCCCTGCTGGTGGAGGTAGGGGGACACGGAAATACACTGACCGAGGCCCTGGCCGGGGCACGGCTGTTTGCCCAGAGCGTGTCCCAGGTGCTGCTGGGGATGAAGGGATAGGGGCGGCTTTTGGCTGCGGGGGAAACGGATTTTACTTTCTGCTCGCACAGAAAGTAACCAAAGATGCGCCAAGGGGACTCCTTCGATGAACACCTGGCTTACGCCGGTGTTCATAGGCGTCGTCCCCCTGGACCCTCATTTACGGGGGACGCCCTCCTGAAAGCCGGGCACTCTCATCCGGCGGTCCGAAAACAAGAGCATCTGGTCCTTCTTGCCCCGGGGACACAGGCCCCTACCGGTTCAAAATTTGGAACATAATGCGCTGAAATCACACCGCCTACTCTGGCAGAACCAGGGTGGCTGGGCAGTAGTTGGCTAGCATAAGAAGAACAAAAAACGTGGGAGCGGCGGATGACGTCACTCCCACGTATCTTTTTTGTACGGGCGCAGAAGGGAAACGAAGTTTCCCATAAAGTTCTTTTGCTTACTTTTCTTACAAGAAAAGTAAGTCGTAGATCAGGCGGATGGTGAGCAAGGCCAGCACCACGAAGAACATGGGCCGGATGACCTTTGCTCCATTCTTCAGCGCCAGACCGGACCCCACATAACCTCCTGCGATACCGCAGATGGCGGCTGGGATGCCCACGGACCAGACCACCTGCCCAGCCAGGGCGAAGGTGACCAGCGAGGCCACGTTGGAGGCCGAATTGGCTACTTTCGTGTTGCCGGAGGCGGTGAGCAGGTCGAATTTGCACAGCCCGGTAAAGGCCAGCATCAGGAAGGTACCCGCGCCAGGGCCAAAGAACCCGTCGTAGGCCCCCATCACCAAGCCGATGCCCAGGGAAAGAATCAGCAGGCGGGTGGAGGAGAGCTCATGGGAGCGGTCCTCGGTGCCGAACTCCCGCTTGAACAGCAGGAAAATGGCCATCACCGGCACGATGATCAGCATGAGGTAATAGAGGTAACGCTCGGGCATAATCATGTTGAGCTTTGCCCCGGCCCAGGCCCCCACCAGAGCCCCCGCACCGCCGCAGATGGCGCTGGTGAGATGGACCTCACCCCGCTTCAAAAACCGGTAGGTGGCCAGAAGGGTGCCCCACACGTTGCCGCACTTGTTGGTGGCGGAGGCGGCGTGGGGGGGCAGGCCGGCCAGCAGGTAGGCGGGCAGGGTGATGAGTCCCCCGCCTCCGGCCACCGCGTCCACCAGTCCGCCCAGAAAGACCAGGGGGCAGACAATCAGCAGGGTATGCAGTAAATTTTCGGGCAGCATAGCAGTACCTCCACGGGCAGAGTTTCCCTGGAAAAGCCCCCGGGGCGTCCCAGGGGCAATAGAAAGATTTCGTAAAAAAGGGGATAGTTTTTACATTTTATCACAAAATATCTGGGAATACTACCCGCTATTTTCACAAAAACTTCCCCTTCGGTCTGTTCAACTCTTTCGGGCAAACCACTTGACGGGGCCATACTGCAAAGAATAAAATAAAAGCTGAATATTTTGCAGAAAACCCTCGGTGGAACAAGCAGACGTGTGCTCTGACCGCGCCGGAAGGCCGACTTGCCCGCCGGGGGTAAACTATGACGAGGTGACGGTATGACCAAGCAGGGTTTTGACAATCAAAAATATCTTACCATGCAGTCCCAGCATATTCAGGAGCGCATTGCCCAGTTCGGCGGCAAGCTGTACCTGGAGTTTGGCGGCAAACTGTTCGACGATTTCCACGCCAGCCGGGTGCTGCCCGGATTTGAGCCGGACAGTAAGATCCGCATGCTGGCCCAGATGAAGGACAAGGCGGAGATCATTCTGGTCATCAACGCCGCCGACATTGAGAAGAACAAGGTGCGGGGCGACCTGGGTATCACCTACGACAGCGACGTACTGCGCCTCATCGACGCCTTCCGGGGCATGGACCTGTATGTGGGCAGCGTGGTGGTGACCCAGTACGCCGGCCAGCAGGCCGCCGACCAGTTCCAGAAGCGTCTGGAGAGCCTGGGCGTGCGGGTATACCGCCACTATCCCATCCCCGGCTACCCCCACAACATTGCCAAGATCGTCTCCGACGAGGGCTTTGGCAAGAACGACTATGTGGAGACCACCCGTCCCCTGGTGGTGATCACCGCCCCCGGCCCTGGCAGCGGCAAGATGGCCACCTGCCTCAGCCAGCTCTACCACGAGCACAAGCGGGGCGTCACCGCCGGCTACGCCAAGTTTGAGACCTTCCCCATCTGGAACCTGCCCCTCAAGCACCCGGTGAACCTGGCCTACGAGGCGGCCACCGCCGACCTGGACGACGTGAACATGATCGACCCCTTCCACCTCCAGGCCTATG
The DNA here is from genome assembly GCA_902497145.1 of uncultured Oscillospiraceae bacterium. Classification (GTDB taxonomy): domain Bacteria; phylum Bacillota; class Clostridia; order Oscillospirales; family Oscillospiraceae; genus Lawsonibacter. The sequence continues at coordinate 5,781 of CABVDR010000082.1, read as the reverse complement.
GGGAGACCACCGTCAACTACAACCGGGACGTGGAAGTGTTTCCCGTGCTGGCGGCCATGTTTGAGAAGATCACCGGCACCTGCCCCTACAAGTCCCCTACCGACATGGGCGTGAACATGGCGGGCAACTGCATCTATGACGACGAGGCCTGTCAGGAGGCTGCCCGGCAGGAGATCGTGCGCCGCTACTACGACGCCCTGTGTGAGGCCCGCCAGGGCAAGGACGTGGAGCACGCCGTGTACAAGCTGGAGCTGCTGATGCAGCAGGCCGGCGTGATCACCGCTGACCGGTCGGTGGTGGCCCAGGCCAACCAGCTGGCCGAGGAGACCGGCGAGCCCGCCATGGCCATTGAGCTGCCCGACGGCAAGATGGTCACCGGCAAGACCTCCGAACTGATGGGCTGCTCCGCCGCCGCCCTGCTCAACGCCCTGAAGGCTCTGTCCGGCGTGGGCGGCCACGGGGTACACCTGATTGCCCAGAGCGCCATTGAGCCCATCCAGACCGTCAAGGTAAAGTTCTTGGGCTCCAACAACCCCCGGCTCCACTCCGACGAGGTGCTCATTGCCCTGGCCTCCTCCGCCAATGCCGACCCCAAGGCCGCCCAGGCTCTGCGGTCTCTGGCCCAGCTGAAGGGCTGCCAGGCCCACTGCTCCGTCATGCTCTCGCCTCCCGACGAGATGACCTATAAGAAGCTGGGTCTCCAGCTCACCTGTGAGCCCCAGTACCAGAGCAACAAGCTCTACCACCGGTAAGCTCAGTTTTTCTCTGCAAAGAAAAAGCCGCCCCATAGGCGGCAGACAAGAGACCGCCGCGCCTCTCCCGCAACGGGGAAGGCGCGGCGGTTCTTTTAGTCATCATCTTCAAATCGAAACATAGCCTGGGGCAGCACATCGGCCAGCTCCACCAGCACCGGAGAGTAGCCGCCGGTGTCCTCGATGCGGGGGGACCGGACGTCCAGGCGGGGATTCAGGGGGCCGGTGGGCAGGGAGACCACCGAGAGCAGGGAGCCGCTCTCCCGCCGCTCCAGCAGCATAGCACCCTTGTGCAGAGCCACGATCCGCCGGGCAATGGCCAGACCCATGCCCGCCCCCTCCTGGGGATCGGGGATGTGGTCGTCAGGCATGGGGGAGGGGAAGAGGGCTTCCAGATCCTCCTGGGCAAAGTCCTGGCTGCTGTCGGTGACCGAGAGGATGGCCCGGTCCCGCCGCTGGGCCAGGGTGAGAAAGACGGTACCCTGGGGGGTGGCCTTGGCGGCCTTGGCCGCGTTGGACACCAGGTTCATGACCAGTGTGGTCAGCAGGGTCGGGTCGCCTGGCATCAGCAGGGAACCCAGGGTGCAGCGGTAGGTGAGGGTCACCCCCGCCCCCTCCAGCTGGGAGGCGGCCTCGGCGCTGACGTGGGCGCACAGTCCCGCCAGGTCCAGGGTGATGGGCCGGAAGGAGAACTGGGGGGAGTTGAGCTGACGCAGGCACTCCAGATGGGACATCAGCCGGAACATGCACAAATAGGTCTTTTGGAAGGCGGCCAGACGGTCGGTGGGGTCACCGCCGGCCTGGACAAGATCGTGGGAGAGCAGATCCACCGGAAGGGGCATCTGGTGCATCAGGCTGCGCATCTCCCGCATAAAGCCGTCCAGCTGCCGGTCTGTCAGGGCCGACTGGCCGGAGGGGTGGACCAGCAGAAGCTGGCAGCTGTCCTGAGGAGTGCGGCTGAACACATATTCAATTCCCTGGTGGAGAAAGACCCCGGCGCTTTGTTCCCCCAGGGCGGGAGCCAGAAAGGCGGGGGGCTGACCGCCCACCGCCAGCTCGGGGAACTGGGCCCCGGCGGCCCGGTTAAAGGCGTGGATACGGCCCTGGCAGAGCTGGATGGCCCCTTCGGGCAGCTGCTCCAGGGCGGAAGGATTGGATTGGGACATAATAACCTCCTGGCCGGCCTGACCGGCGGCTGGCCTGCCGCAGAAAGAGCGCGGCGGCACCAGAAAAACGGCCCGCGGACCGTCCTCTACTACTTCAGGATATACAGAAAGGAAGATGTTCTTGATTGTAAAATTCAGTATATCAAAAAGTGGGAACGACAACAAGGGAAAGAAGAGGAAATCTGGCGCAAAATGGAAAAAATAGGTGCGGGTGCTTTGCCCGCATAAAGCGGCTAAAGGGAGGGGAAAGTAAAACAGGCCGGGACTAAAGTGTTGACAGACACAAAAAAACGGCATAAGCACCAGCTTATCCCTGCTCTATTGCTAATTTTACCGGAAAATTTCTCTAAAATATATGAAAAAAGACACTACCAAAACCGGTTAATTCGGGATATAATAACCCTGACCACAGGAATAACCCCATGGGGGTCAATTTAGGATAGAAAAGGAGAAATTCAACATGAGCATTAAAGTTGGCATCAATGGCTTTGGCCGCATTGGTCGTATGGTGTTCCGCGCCAGCCTGAATCACCCCGAGATCGAGATCGTAGGCATCAACGATCTGTGCCCCGCCGACTACCTGGCTTACATGCTGAAGTATGATACCATGCATGGCCGCTGCGAGGCTGAGATCGGCTACACCGAGAACGCCATCGTGGTCAACGGCAAGGAGATCCCCGTCTCCGCTGAGCGCAACCCCGCTGATCTGCCCTGGGGCAAGCTGGGCGCTGAGTACGTTGTGGAGTCCACCGGCCTGTTCCTGACCAAGGAGAAGGCTCAGGGCCACCTGGACGCTGGCGCCAAGAAGGTCGTCATGTCCGCTCCCTCCAAGGATGACACCCCCATGTTCGTCACCGGCGTCAACCTGGACAAGTACACCACCGACATGAACTTCGTGTCCAACGCTTCCTGCACCACCAACTGCCTGGCTCCCATCGCCAAGGTTCTGAACGACAAGTGGGGCATCAAGGACGGCCTGATGACCACCGTTCACTCTGTCACCGCTACCCAGAAGACCGTTGACGGTCCTTCCCTGAAGGATTGGCGCGGCGGCCGCGCTGCTTGCGGCAACATCATCCCCTCCTCCACCGGCGCCGCCAAGGCCGTGGGCAAGGTTATCCCCGAGCTGAACGGCAAGCTGACCGGTATGTCCATGCGTGTTCCCACCCTGGACGTGTCCGTTGTTGACCTGACCGTCAACCTGGAGAAGCCCGCCAAGTACGAGGAGATCTGCGCTGCCATGAAGGAGGCCTCCGAGGGCGAGCTGAAGGGCGTTCTGGGCTACACCGACGAGGACGTGGTTTCCTCCGACTTCCTGGGCGACACCCACACCTCCATCTTTGACGCCAAGGCCGGCATCGCTCTGACCGACACCTTCGTGAAGGTCGTTTCCTGGTACGACAACGAGATCGGCTACTCCAACAAGGTTCTGGAGCTGATCAAGCACATGTACTCTGTTGACCACAAGTAATTTGTGATCTAACCAAAGCGCCGCCCAGTTCGGGCGGCGCTTTTTATTTTTGCAGCGAAAGAAAATGAAACGCCTATTTTGTTAAAACCCTACAAAGGGAACAGGGGTGCCGTGGGGGTCCGTTCTGAAAGAAAAAACTCGGGGGAAAATGAGTAATATGCACAAAAAATGCCGCCTTGACACTGGAAAAAATAGCTGATATGATACGGTGCGGCTTAAGCCGAAAACAGCGGCAAAAAGGAGTGTGCAGTTATGAAAGAGAATAAACTCAGAGTTTTGCTGGAGGCGGGACTGCCATCCACTTCCACCCGGCTTTGGAGCACCTGGCCTTTCTATACGGAGGTTTTAGGCTGCTGTGGAAATTTTGACTATATGGAATTTGTGGCAGAGTATTCCCCCTTTACCCAAGCGGATCTGGAAAATATGGCCCGGGCAGCCGAACTGCACGATATGGGAAGCATGATCAAGGTGGATTTTCAAAACCGGGGTTATGTGGCCCAAAAGGCGGTGGCAGCTGGATTTCAGGCGGTGATGTTTGCCGATCACCACACGGCGGATGAAGTGCGGGAGACGGTGGCCATGATGAAGCCCGATGTGCTGGGCCGGGGCCGCTTTGGCTATCCCAATCGCCGCTTTATTCACACCACCCCTCACCTCAGTCAGATGGAGCACGCGCAGCGGGTGGACGATGTAGTGCTCTGCTTTATGATTGAGAAGGGAGAGGCCATAGATCAAGTGGAAGAGATCTGTTCTGTGCCCGGGGTGGACATGGTGCAGTTTGGTCCCTCGGACTACTCCATGAGCATGGGACGGAATATGTGCGGCTATGAGGAGGAGTATCTGGAGGCGGAGCGGCGAATGATCCGTGCGGCCTTGGCGCACGGGGTGCAGCCTCGCTGTGAGATACAGACCCCCCAGCAGGCCCAGTACTATATCGACCTTGGCGTGCGGCACTTTTCTCTGGGAGATCAGCTGAAGGTACTGAAGGAGTTTTGGGACGTAGAGGGCAAACGGATGCGGGAGATTGCCGACAGCCTGAAATAAAGCTGCCGCGGACGATTTTTTGATCCATAGATGGCCGTGTAGAAAGAGATCGGACCCGTTTGGGGACTTCTGCTTGTTTGAAGGGAACCATAGCGCTATAATATAGCGGTGCAGAATACCCGCCGGGAGGGCTGATGACCATGGATCACAAGGACTATATGCGCCGCGCCCTGGAGCTGGCCGCCCAGGCCACCGACCACGGGGACGTGCCGGTGGGGTGTGTTATTGTGAAGGACGGGCAGATCATCGGGGAGGGGCGCAACCGCCGGGAGGAAAACGGCGACGCCACCGCCCACGCCGAGATGGAGGCCATTCGGGATGCCTGCCGCCGTCTGGGCAGCTGGCGGCTCCACGGATGTACCCTGTACGTCACCCTGGAGCCCTGCCCCATGTGCGCCGGGGGCATTATCAACGCCCGCATCGGCGAGGTGCGCTACGGCGCCCGGGACGAGAAGGCGGGGTGCTGCGCCTCGGTGCTCAACCTGTTTGAAGAGCGCTTTAACCACCATCCCCGCATCTACCGGGGGCCGCTGGAGCCGGAGTGCCAGCAGATCCTCCAGGACTTCTTCCTGGGATTGCGGGAGGGAGAATCCTGAGCGGGGAAAAACTTTTTAAAATCTTCAGGATTTAAAGCTTTTGTAACAACTTTGGCTAGCTTTGTTCACAATAAGCCGATACAATCATACTTGCAAGGCAAGAGCATTTTTCTTTTCATTCTATCCTCCAATTCTACCGAACAGCCGGCGCAGGGACGCCGGCTGTTCGGTGTTTTTCGCCCGTTTTTGAAAAGTCACAAATTGTCCACGGAGATTTAAAACTTATGTAATATTTTTTGGGAGCTTTTGTAACAACTCTTTGGTAGCATAACACTCGCAAGAGACAGTTCGTTTCATTTTAATCCTCTTTTTCAATGGTAAAGCCCGGACGCTTTGGAGCAGCGTCCGGGTTTTGCTATGTTTAAAAGAATCCATAACATGTTGGAGCAACAACAGACTTTTTCCCGGGGATGGTGTACAATGGGGCCATCCTAAGAACAACCGACTTTGAGGAGGAGATCCTATGATTCGTAAGATCATTCATATTGACGAGAGCAAGTGCAACGGCTGCGGGGCCTGTGCCGCCGCCTGCCACGAGGGGGCCATCCAGATGGTAAACGGGGTGGCCAAGCTCACCCGGGAGGACTACTGCGACGGCCTGGGGGACTGCCTGCCCGCCTGTCCCACCGGGGCCATCACCTTTGAGGAGCGGGAGGCCCCTGCCTACAACGAGGCGGCGGTGAAGGCCGCCCAGGCCGCCAAGAAGGCCCAGGAGCCTCTGGCTTGCGGCTGTCCCGGGGAGATGGCAAAGA
>CABVDR010000081.1 GCA_902497145.1 uncultured Oscillospiraceae bacterium | reverse complement strand
CCACTCGGCAAAGAACCGGAAGCTGGGCTCATAGCAGGCCAGCAGCTCCACCTTCTTGCCGCCCTGATACAGGGCGTGGCGGGCGGCGGCATACTGCCAGGCGGGGTTCTCGGCACCGCCCACAGACAGGTCGTTCATAGCCTGGGCCGCGCCGCCCATGAGCTCGGCGATGTCGATACCGGCCACAGCGATGGGCAGCAGGCCCACGGCGGTGAGCACGGAGTAGCGGCCGCCCACGTCGTCGGGCACCACGAACTCCTCATAGCCCTCGGTATCAGCCAGGCCCTTCAGGGCGCCGCGCGCCTTGTCGGTGGTGGCATAGATGCGCTCCCGGGCGCCCTCCTTGCCGTACTTCTGCTCCAGCAGAGCCTTGAAGATCCGGAAGGCCACGGCAGGCTCGGTGGTGGTACCGGACTTGGAAATGACGTTGACGGAGAAATCCCGGTCGCCGATGAGGGCGATGGTCTCCAGCAGAGCGTCGGTGGACAGGCCGTTGCCGGCAAACAGGATGTCGGGGGTATCCTTCTTCTTCAGGTTGTAGTTGGGAGAACCCAGCAGCTCCACCACGGCACGGGCGCCCAGATAGGAGCCGCCGATGCCCACCACCACCAGCACCTGAGACTGCTGCTGGATCTTCTTGGCCGCCGCCTGGATGCGGGCAAACTCTTCCTTATCATAGTCCCGGGGCAGATACACCCAGCCGGTGAAGTCGCCGCCGGGGCCGTTGTGATTGGCCAGCATCGAGGCAGCCTTCTCCAGACCCTCCATGCGCTGGGACAGGTAGTCCTGGGGAATAAATCCCTCCAGTTTTGTCAGATCTAATTTCAGCATAGTTGCAGATCCTCCTTTGAGACATAGTTGGATGCTGGATTCAGTATAGCACAAAACGCCCCGTTTTCCACCTGGAAAAAATCAATGGAAAAGAGGAAATTTTTCTCCCTCCTGCACAGAAAAAAATGCAAAATAATACTTGACAAACCCAGCTATACAGGATAAAATAGTCCATGCTGTTCGGACGATTAGCTCAGCTGGTAGAGCATCCGCTTGACGTGCGGGAGGTCACAGGTTCAAGTCCTGTATCGTCCACCAGAGTAACCGCTGTTTTCTTATGAAAACAGCGGTTTTTGTTTTTGTATGAAGCATCTCATCCCCCCTTCCCTTTTGACTATATAAACCACAGACCGGTAAAAAGTCGCCCTCCGGAAGTACTTCTCCCGGAGGACGACTCCAGATGGCCTGCATAGCTGCCCCTTGGTTCCACGTGACCTTTGAGCTAAGCGTTTCGGTGCCAGAAGGAGAACAATATGGCGAGGGTCAAACGCTGCTCGACGACGCAGCAGAGTCTTGTGCTTGCTGCATCTGTCGGCTTGGACGCTCGGTTTGGTTTGTGCCGGCCCCGCCGCCGTGTCCTCCCATCTGTCCGGGATTTTCTTCCGAACCGTCATTGGTGGCAATATCCCCGCCGTTGTTCGTATAAGTGCCGTCGCAGTCCACGGCAGTGTTCCCACTGCCGTTGCAGGTGAGATCCAGGCTTCCGCCGTTAAGGGTCAGATCTCCGTTGGAGTCCACGCAGTCTCCCAAAGACACAATGGTAAAGGTTCCCCCATTGATGAGGATAAAGCTGTCCGAGCCGGAGACAAAGGTATCCTGCTGCCGCCCGCCAAAGCCCCCAAAGCCCGAGCTGTCCGCCCCGCCGGCAGCGTTGAGGCCGTCATCCTGGGAGGTAATATCAAACGTGCCGTCCTCAATGGTGATGGACAGGCCCTCAATTCCCTCGTAACAGTAAGGAATGGTGAAAGTCCCGCTCTGGATGGTGAGCGCGTCATCACAGTGGACAGCGTCGTCCCCGCTGCTCAAGTCAAACGTCCCGGCCGACAGGGTCATGGCTCCTCCGGCGTGGAGACCGTCATCCGCGCTGTCAATGGTAAAGGTCCCCCCGTTAATGGCATAGGTTCCTTCTCCCTTGATACCCTTCTGGCTGACGGAGTCCTCCTCTGTATCGGCGGCGGTTTCCGTCTGGGCACTTGTCCCCCCGTGCTCTCCGCCCCCCATGAGGCCAAAATCGTTCCCGCTGCTCATTTCCACACTGGCACTGCCCGCTCCAGTGGTCAGGTCAAAGGTACCGCCGTCAATCTGAAGGGCGCCCCCGGCGCTGATGGCGTCCCCCTGGGCGGCAATGGTATAGCTCCCGTCGGCAATGTACAGATAGCCCAGAGAGGTATCCTCGCTGTTCTCCGCGTGAATGCCGTCCTTGCCGGAGGTAATGGCAAACGTACCGTCGGCAATGGCGATGCTGTCCTTCCCGGACAGGCCGTGGCTGGCGGTGGTAATAGTGTAGCTGCCGCCGGTCACCACCAGGTCGTCCTTGGACACCACGCCGTGGCCGGCGGCGGCGTTGATGGTCAGGCTGCCGGAGCCGTTGAGTGTCAGGTCTGTTTTGGCAAAGAGGACGGCATCAATGTTGTTGTCGTCGATGGCAGCATACTCCCCGCCGTTGGCCAGGGTGTTCTCCGTGCCCTCCGCCAAAGTAACAAACACCTTGTCGGCGTTTAAGGCATAAATGGCGGCCGAGGTGCTGCTGGTGATGTCCGCACCGCTGAGGACCAGCTGCACCTTATCCGTGTCCCCGGCGTTTACCACAATCTGTCCATCGGTGAGGGTGCCCGAGATGAGGTACACGCCCTCTGCCCCAATGGTGATTTGGCTGCCGTCTATGGTAACCGCATCCGAGGTGCAGGATGCGGTGTCCCCGCTGAGCTGGATGGCAACAGCCGTGCTGGCATCGTAGGTGCCCTCCAGATCCCGGTCGCTGAAGAGACTGGCGGTGTCTATGGTGGATACTGTGGTCGCCGCCCCCTCCTGGGAGGCGGTGGCCTGGGCTGCTGAGGCATCCGCTGCGGCGGTCTGGGCTTTGCAGCCGCTGAGGGCCAGCAGGGCGCTCAGCAGCGCGGCGGTAACTATGTGAGTTGTTTGTTTCATAAGCGGCAATCTCCTTTTACAGCGTGGCTGCGGCGCTCTCCTGGTGCCCCAGAGCAATCTCCAGATTTCCGTTGCGCAGCCGCAGCTGGTCAATGAACTGCTTTTCCTGGGAGGGATCTTGCAGTGTCAGGTCATAGGTCAGTTTAAACAGGCTGCCCATGTTGGTGGTTTTGACCTGGGTGAGGGAATAGCGGCGGGTATACTGATGCAGGATGGGGTCAAATACCCCGGCGTAGTCCAGATCCTCCGGAATCGTGATGTGCAGGGTGCGCTCCCGTGTGCCCATGGCTCCGGCCCGCAGGCTGACCCCATTATAGAGCATCATGGCCGCCCCCAGAACCAGGGTAAACAAAACCCCGTAGCCCAGATAGCCCATGCCGGTAATAAGCCCGGTGCCCATGGCTACAAACAGGGCGCCAATTTCCCGGGCAGAGCCGGGGGCTGAGCGGAAACGCACCAAATTGAACGCCCCGGCCACCGCCACACCGGTGCCTACGTTGCCGTTGACCATCAGGATGACCACACATACGACAGCCGGCAGAATGGCCAGGGTGACTATGAGGCTGCGGCTGAACTGAGAGCGCCACATGGTCATGGCGCACAGCAGCAGCCCCAGCAGCAGGGACACCCCTACGCACAGCAGAAAGTCGCCGGGGGCAATGGTATCGGTCAATGCCGTGTCAAACAGTCCGGAAAAAAACGTATTAAGCATATTTTTGTTCTCCTCTCTGCCCCGTGAGCAGGATATCTTGATAGGCCGTGCCGTATTTGGAAAAGGATGTCTTAAAAACGCCCTGCTCCGACAGCACATGGGCCATCCACAGGGGCAGTCCTCCAGCCACCTTCAATTCCATCAACACTTGGCCGGGGGCGAGAATGGGAACGCCCCAGGTGTCGGAATCCAGGGTGAGATGCTCCGCGCGGCAGCGGATTTCCGTGTCAAAGGTCACCCGGAAATCCTCATCCTCCATGCCACGGAACGAATCCCGCTCATAAGAGAGGAATACGGCCGGACGCAGGGTCTTGTAAAAGTCTGTGGCGTAAGCCAGCTCCGCGCCGATCTGGCTGTCTGGCCAATGTGCCGTCCCGGACACGCACGCCAGAGCCCGGTCCTGCGGCATGGTGATGCGGCGCTTATAGACTACCGAGCGGTACTTCTTCTTCAGCTCCACAAATACCGTGTCCTCCCCCTGCGCCCGGCCGTAGCTGCGGATGCGGATTTTTTCCTTATATACCGGCTTTTCCAGGCTGCGGCGGATCAGGCGAAAATCCGGGGTATCCAGATAGAGGTTGCGGATAGAGCTGTGGCTGTACTCGTCTGGCACCATATACGGCTCCATGGCCGCCAGGACTGCCTGCTGCTGGCGCAGAGACAGGAGATACTTTAATTCATAGCGCTGAAAGATCATCTGGTTTTTCACACGCAGGGCCTCCTTGCTTGGAAATTGTAAAGACAGTGTAAAATCCAAACCCTAACTGAACTTAAAAATTATAAATTTCTTTTCTGGCTGACATTTTCTCCCCTGGGTGCTATTCTTTTAATTAGACTTAAGGCGGCAGCGTTATGCTGGTACCAGGATCATAAAGAAGAGAGGATCACACGATGCGTATTTTGCTGGCAGAGGATGAGCGCTCCCTGTCCCGGGCCGTGGTGGCCCTGCTGGAAAAAAACCACTATTCCGCCGATGCGGTGTACGATGGTGAGGAAGCCCTGGCCTATCTGGAGGCGGGAAATTACGACGGGCTGATTTTGGACATCATGATGCCCAAACTGGACGGCCTGGAGGTACTGCGGCGGCTGCGGGCGGCCGGCAACCCCATTCCGGTGCTGCTGCTCACCGCCAGGTCGGAGGTAGAGGACAAGGTGACCGGACTGGACATGGGGGCCAACGACTACTTAACAAAGCCCTTTTCCACCGCCGAGCTCATGGCGCGTATTCGGGCCATGACCCGCAGCCAGACCGGCAGCCAGATCACCAGCCGTCTCACCTTGGGCAACATCACGCTGGATCAGACCACCTTTGAGCTCTCCTCCCCCCACGGCAGCTTCCGTCTGGCCAACAAGGAGTATCAGATGATGGAGCTTCTGCTGCGCAATCCCCGGCAGCTCATTCCCACCGAGCGGTTTTTAGAGCGGATCTGGGGCTATGACAGCGACGTGGAGCTGAATGTGGTGTGGGTGTACATCTCCTACCTGCGAAAGAAGCTCTCCGCCCTGAAAGCCGACATTCAGATCAAGGCCACGCGGAACGCTGGCTACTCTCTGGAGGAGCGAACATGATCAAACGCCTTCGCCGCAAGCTGATTGCCGCCTGTATGCTCTCCCTGACCATTGTGCTGCTGGTCATCCTGGGGGGCGTGAATCTGATGAGCTACCAGAAGGTGGTCTCCGACGCGGACACGGTTCTGGCTGTGTTGGAGGCAAATGACGGTGTTTTCCCCCAAAACCATATAGGACAGGACGGGAAAAAGGACAGTGGACTTTTCCCCTCCGCCGGACTGGAGCCAAAAAGAAGCCTGTTTGACCAGCGGGCCATATCTCCCGAGACCCCCTACGAGTCCCGCTTCTTCACCGTGCTGCTGGGGGAGGACGGCCAGGTGCTGGAGACAGACACCGGCCAGATCGCCGCCGTGGACGGAGAGGACGCCGCCGCTTACGCTCAGAATGTACTCCGGTCCGGGAAAAGCTCCGGCTTTTGGGGCAACTACCGCTATCTCCTCAGTGAGACGCAGGCAGGCAGCCGGGTCATCTTTTTGGACTGCGGCCGCAGCCTGTCCTCCTTCCGCACAACCCTGCTTGCCAGCGTGGCCCTGTCGTTGTTTGGCCTGGGGGCGGTGCTGGTGCTGCTGCTGATCCTGTCCAGCCGCATTGTGCGCCCAATGGCCGAGAGCTACGAGAAGCAAAAGCAGTTTATTACCGATGCCGGCCACGAGCTGAAAACCCCCATGACCATTATCAGCGCCGACGCTGACCTGGCGGAGATGGAGTGTGGGGAAAACCAGTGGCTCACCGACATCCGCCGCCAGGCTCAGCGCCTGACGGGGCTGACTAACGACCTTATTTACCTCTCCCGCATGGAGGAGGAACAGCCCAAGCTGCAGCCCATTGAGTTCCCCCTCTCCGACATGGTGGAGGAGATGGCCCAATCCTTTGCTGCCCCGGCCCAGAGCCAGGGCAAGGAGCTGACGGTGTCGGTCCAGCCCATGATGTCCTACACCGGGGACGAAAAGGCCCTGCGGCAGCTCATCTCCATCCTGCTGGACAACGCCCTGAAATACTCCCCCACCCCAGGCAAGCTGGCGGTGCAGCTGGAAAAGCAAGGGAGAAGCCTTGTGCTGACCGTCTCCAACACCACCGCCCAGCCCATGGAGCAAGACAAGCTGCCCCACCTGTTTGACCGCTTCTACCGCACCGACCAGTCCCGCAACAGCCAGACCGGCGGCTACGGACTGGGGCTGTCCATCGCCAAGAGCATTGTGCTGGCCCACAAGGGCAAGATTCGGGCCGAGAGCCCCGACGGGAACAGCCTGTCTGTGATAGTCAGCCTGCCGGCGGAAAAAACTTTTTAATCTTTAAAGTTCAATTAGGGTTGACCTCTTATCCTAAAGGCAGAAACCAGAAAAAAACCTGCTCAAAGGAAAGGAGTTTGCCTTATGGAATACAAAGAGAACCAGTTTAACCAGCCCCAGGACAGCGCCAACTTCCCCGTGCCATCTGCTCCGCGCAAAAAGACGGGGCACTTTGGCCGGCAGCTAGCCTGCCTGACTCTCAGTGCCGTGCTGTTCGGCACCGTGTCCGCCGGAACCTTTTATGGTGTAAACCAGCTTCTGCCCCAGGAGGAGACCTCCGCCGTGACGTCGACCACAGCCGCTAACATGGCCAGCACCTCCTACTCCTCCGTACGCTACGGCATGGATGTGTCCGACATTGCTGCCGCCGCACTGCCCAGCGTGGTGTCCATCACCAACATCTCCGTGCAGCAGGTACAAAGCTACTTTAACCGCTTCGGCCCGGGCGGCTCGGGACAGACCCAGCTGGAGGAGACCACCAGCTGCGGCTCTGGCATTATTATCGCACAGGATGAGAGCTATCTCTACATCGTCACCAACCAGCACGTGGTGGCCGACGCCTCCACCCTGTCGGTGAGCTTTGTGGATAACCAGGTGTATGAGGCCCAGCTGTGCGGCTCCGACGAAGACGCGGATCTGGCCGTCATCAAAGTGGCCCTGTCCGATCTGTCTGAGGACACCCTGTCCCAGATCAAGGTCATTGCCGTGGGCGATTCCGACGAGCTGGAGGTGGGCGAGCAGGTGGTGGCCATCGGCAACGCCCTGGGCTACGGCCAGTCCGTGACCACCGGCATCGTCAGCGCCCTGGACCGCACCCTGACCAATGAGAGCGGTACCACCTCCATCTATATTCAGACCGATGCGGCCATCAACCCCGGCAACAGCGGCGGCGCCCTGCTCAATCTGGACGGGGAGCTGGTGGGCATCAACACCGCTAAGCTCTCGGACACCGACGTGGAAGGTATGGGCTATGCCATCCCCATCTCGGACGTGACCGAGCTGATCTCCCAGCTGATGACCCAGGATACCCAGCTCAACCAGACCAGCTCCAACACCACCCAGCAGTCCGGATTCTCTGCGCCGGGTCAGCGGTGGAATTGGCCCGCAATATAACCCACACCGCCCCGAAAACGTCCGGGGCAGATGATCTGATTCAGGCCCCTAGCGCCCCACAAAAGAGTTCTCCCCTTCCCCAGCCCCATGTGGGCAGGAAGCGGCAAAGCTCTTTTGTGGGGCGCTGTTTAATATGGCGAAACCGGGCGGCAGAAATCCCTTGCGAAGTTTTTCCCTGTGGGTTACAATGTGATCAGGACACGTGATTTTCGTCCTCTCCGCAGGAAAAACCATGAAAAAAGTGCGGGGCAGCGTTTGCAGCACCCAAATATCCGGGGCCATCACCGGCCCCCTCCCCCCGTCTCTGTTTGGAAACGGGGGTATTGGCGCGTCTATAATTTCCATATTATGGAATATATGGTCACTAGGAGTGATTTTCTTTGAATATACTACGTTCTGTTTTAACCGATCTCCCCGAATTTCAGCAGCTCCTGGCCGCCCTGGACGGGGGACAGTCCCCGGCGGCGGTGTCTGGCCTGGGGGCGGTCCACCGGGCCCACTTTGCCGCCGCCCTGGGGCAGGCGCTGGACCGCCCGGTGGTGGTGGTGTGCGCTGACGAGGGGGAGTGCGACCGCATGGCCCGGGACCTGGCCTTCTTCACCGGCCAGAGCGTGCCGGTGCTCACCGCCCGGCAGTTCACCTTCCACAACGCCGCCACCGTCTCCCACCAGTGGGAGCACCGGCGGCTGAAGCTGCTGTGGGCCCTCTCCCAGGGGGAGCTGCCCTGCCTGGTGACCTCAGTGGAGGCCCTCCAGCAGCGCACTCTGCCTCCCCAGGTGCTGAAGCAGGCCACCCTGGAGCTGGCGGCAGGCCAGCAGATCGACCTCAACGACCTGGCCGCCCGGCTCACCGCCGCCGGCTATACCCGCTGCCAGCAGGTAGAGGGGCCGGGGCAGTTTGCCCTGCGAGGCGGCATTTTGGACATCTTCTCCCCCGCCATGGACGCCCCCGTCCGGGCGGAGTTCTGGGGGGATGAGGTGGACGCCATGGGCTCCTTTGACCCCGCCACCCAGCGCCGCACCCAGAACCTGGACCGGGCCGTCCTTCTGCCAGGGGCGGAGACCCTGCCCCAGCTGGCCCCCGGGGGCCTGGGGGGACTGCTGTCCCTGCTGGACAAGCGCATCGCCAAGGCGGAGAAGGACGGCCACAAGGAGCTGAAATCCACCCTGGAAGCGGACCGGGAGGCCCTGGAGCAGGGCCGCTCCCTCCCCGCCGTGGACCGCTACCTCCCCCTCATCTACCCCAATCTGGCCACCGCCGCCGACTATCTTCCTCTGGACGCCTGCGTCCTCTTCTCCGAGAGCAGCCGGGTCTCCGAGCGGGCCAAGACCTACCAGTGGCAGATGGAGGAGGACGTGAAAACTCTGCTGGAGCGGGGGGAGCTGGACGGCAGCTGCGGGGACCTGTCCCGCTCCTTTGCCCAGCTCAACCAGGTGCTGGAGAACTGGCCGGTTGCCTATCTGGACTCCTTCACCCTCTCCGCCTACCCCACGCCCCCCCGGTGCGTGCTGTCTCTCATGGCTAAGCAGCTGCCCTCCTTCGGGGCCAGCCTGGAGACGGCGGTGCAGGATCTCAGCCACTACCAGGCCGCCGGCTTTGGGGTGCTGGTGCTGGTGTCCTCGGAGCAGCGGGCCCTGAACCTCCAGACCCTCCTGCGGGAACAGAAGGTCTCCTCCGGGGTGGAGTTCTCCCCCCAAACCCTGCCCAAGCCGGGACAAATTATGCTCACGGTGGGCGGGCTGTCCGGGGGTATGGAGTACCCGGCCCTGAAGCTGGCGGTCATTACCGAGGGCCAGGCCGCCCCCCAGAAGCGGCCCCGGCAGAAAAAGGAGGCTACCAACCGCCAGAAGCTCAAGTCCTACGCCGACCTCTCCCCCGGCGACCTGGTGGTCCACGAGCACCACGGCGTAGGCCGGTACGTGGGCATGGTAAAGATGCCAGCCGACGGGATTGAGAAGGACTATGTGAAGATCGCCTACGCCGGCTCTGACGTGCTCTACGTCCCCGCCACCCAGCTGGATCTCATCTCCAAGTATATCGGCGGCGGCGAGGACGCCCAGGAGACGAAAAAACTCTCCAAGCTGGGGGGCACCGACTGGGAGCGGGCCAAGTCCAAGGCAAAAAAGGCGGTGCAGGACCTGGCCAAGGGGCTCATTGAGCTCTACGCCCAGCGCCAGCGCCAGCCCGGCTACGCCTTCTCCCCCGACTCCCCCTGGCAGCGGGAGTTTGAAGAGCAGTTTGAGTACACCGAGACGGAGGACCAGCTGCGGTGCATCCAGGAGATCAAGCGGGACATGGAGTCCCCCGTTCCCATGGACCGGCTGCTGTGCGGCGACGTGGGTTACGGCAAGACGGAGGTGGCCTTCCGGGCCATGATGAAGTGCGTGCTGGACGGCAAGCAGGCCGCCGTGCTGGTGCCCACCACCGTCCTGGCCAGGCAGCACTACCTCAACGCCCTGCGCCGCTTCCAGAAGTACCCGGTGAACATCGACGTGGTCTCCCGCTTCCGCACTCCCGCCCAGATGAAGGAGACCCTGCGCCGGGTGGAAAACGGGGGCGTGGATATTTTGATCGGCACCCACCGCCTCTTTAACAAGGACGTGAAGTTTAAAGACCTGGGGCTGCTGGTAGTGGATGAGGAGCAGCGCTTTGGCGTGCAGCACAAGGAGAAATTAAAGGAGACCTTCCGCCAGGTGGATGTGCTCA
>CABVDR010000080.1 GCA_902497145.1 uncultured Oscillospiraceae bacterium | reverse complement strand
CATCCTGGTGGACGACGGCTCCACCAAGGATGACACCCCTGCCATCTGCGACCGGTACGCGGAGCAGTACCCGGACATCATCCGGGCCATCCACCAGCCCAACGGCGGCCACGGGGAGGGGGTCAACCAGGGACTCCGCAACGCCCGGGGGATTTACTACAAGGTGGTGGACTCCGACGACTGGGTGGACGTGCCCGCCCTGCACAAGGCGCTGGACAAGCTGCGCCAGTTCGTCCGGGACAACAAGCTGGTGGATATGATGATCTGCAACTATGTCTACGAGCATGTAGAGGACAACACCCAGCGGGTCATGCACTACCGCAACGTGTTCCCCAAGAATAAAGTGTTTGGCTGGGACCAGATCGGCCGCTTCCGCCCCTCCCAGTACCTGCTGATGCACTCGGTCATCTACCGCACCCAGCTGCTCCGGGACTGCAATCTGGAGCTGCCCAAGCACACCTTCTACGTGGACAACATCTTTGTCTACCAGCCCCTGCCCTACGTGAAGAACATGTACTACCTGGATGTGGACCTGTACCGCTACTTCATCGGCCGGGCCGACCAGAGCGTCAATGAGAAGGTGATGGTCACCCGGGTGGACCAGCAGCTGCGGGTTACCTACTATATGATCAAGTCCCACGACCTGCGCCAGGTCTCCGCCGAGCACAAGAAGCTGGGCCGGTATATGTTCAACTACCTGGCCATGATGATGGCCATTTCCTCCATCTTCCTGGTGATTGACAACTCCCCCGAGGCCCTGGGCAAGCGCACCCAGCTGTGGGAGTACCTGCGCACCGTGGACTCCGGCATCTACCACAAGATGAAGTACCGCGCCGTGTCCGCCTTTACCGCCTTCCCCGGCTACCAGGGCCGGAAGCTGTCGGTGCGGCTGTACCGTCTGGTGCGGAAGATCTACAAATTCAACTGACCTCCGCTTTCTTGAAAGAAAGCTTGGCAAAGAACTTGGTGGGAAACTTCGTTTCCCCTCTTCCCCGTTTCGCAGCATTTCCAGTAGGAGCGACATTTCCCGTCGCTCCTGCTTTTTTATGGTTTGGAGACTTCCGCCCTGCGGGGCGGGTCACTTCGGTCCGGCAGTTACTTCCGGCGGGCAAAACTTGAGTGGATTATACCCCTCTTTCCGGCCCACTTCGTCGTCGCAAAGTCCGCTGTATTCCGGACGCCCAAGTGTGGGCATCCGTCATGTCGCTTCCTTGCTCCTCCTCTCCCCACCGAACCCGCTTCGCTGGGCTTCGGCGGGGCCCCAATAAAACAGCTCTAACGTACACCGCCTAGTGCCTACCTACTCGCTTGGTGCTGCGGTAATCGGGCAGATGCCCCCGCAACTGCCCAGCCGCCACAGCTATGCCAGGGTAGGCGGCGTGATTTCAGCGCACTTGTCCACCAAATTTTGCACACCCAGGGCCCAGTGGCCCGGGGGCAAGAAAGGGATGCCACTCAGATTTTGCCCGCCGGACGAGATTGCCCAAGGAAACAGGAATGCGTCCCCCGTAAAACGGGGGTCCAGGGGGGCGACGCCTATGAACACCCGCCGTTGGCGAGGTGTTCATCGAAGGAAGCCCCCTTGGCGATTCTTTGGTTCCTTTCTGATCGCTCAGAAAGGAACACTCGTCTCGCCTATTAAAAAAATAAATTCCTTCCCCTTGACAGCAACCAAAAAAACAGATAAGATATTCTGGCAAATAAGGAAAACCGCGTGGAAAAGGAGAAGTACCCGCCTCTGAGACGCACAGAGAGCCGCCGTTTGGGTGCAAGGCGGACGGGAGGAGCCGGGGAACATCACCTTGGAGCAGAGGGCTGAAATGAAGTAGGCCTCTCCGGACGCCCCCGTTACCGGGCAGGACTTGAGTGGCCGGACGTGTTTGTCCGGCAAGAAGAGTGGTACCGCAGAGGATATTGCCTTTGTCTCTTTGTTGAGACAAGGGCTTTTTTGTTTTCTGAGAGGAGTGGCTTTTATGAACTGTCCCAAATGTGGAAAACCCATGGAAGAGGGGACAATGCACACCCAGAAGTACCCTTTTTGGACCCAACAGGAACTAAGGTTTTTCCGTGCCCCTACGGATGTAGTGGAGCTGGGACCTCACGGAGACGATACCAGCAGCATGTTCACCCGGGACCCATTTCCTGAATTTCCCCACGCAATGCTCTGCCGGGAATGTGGACTTGTCACATTTCCCTGTCATCTAATTGAAAAAACGAAAAAAGATTCTAAATAGGAGGAACACGAGACATGGACTACAATAAGACCATCAATCTCCCCCAGACCGACTTCCCCATGCGGGCCGGTCTGCCCAAGCGGGAGCCCGACATGCTCCAGCGCTGGAACGATATGGACCTGTACAACGAGATGCTGAAAAAGAACGAGGGCAAGCCCCGCTTCTCTCTCCACGACGGCCCTCCCTTCTCCAACGGCAACCTGCACATGGGCCACGCCCTCAACAAGTCCCTGAAGGACTTCATCACCCGTATGTACGCCATGCGGGGCTACTACACCCCCTATATTCCCGGCTGGGATAACCACGGCATGCCCATCGAGTCTGCTATCATCAAGGAGCAGAAGCTCAACCGCAAGCAGATGAGCGTCCCCGAGTTCCGCACCGCCTGCCACAACTACGCCCAGAAGTATATTGACATCCAGATGGAGGGCTTCAAGCGCATCGGCGTGCTGGGCGACTGGGAGCACCCCTACAAGACCATGGACCCCGGTTTTGAGGCCGAGGAGGTCAAGGTTTTCGGGGAGATGTACAAGAAGGGCTATATCTACAAGGGCCTCAAGCCCGTCTATTGGTGCCCCAACGACGAGACCGCCCTGGCCGAGGCTGAGATTGAGTACCAGGACGACCCCTGTACCACCGTGTACGTGAAGTTCCAGATGAAGGACGACCAGGGCAAGCTGAGCGCCTATGACCACAGCAAGCTCTACTTCGTCATTTGGACCACCACCATCTGGACCCTGCCCGGAAACCTGGCCATTGCCCTCCACCCTGACGAGAGCTACGCCCTGGTGAAGGCTCCCAATGGGGAGACCTATATCATGGCCGAGGCCCTGGTGGAGAAGGTCATGAAGGTGGGCGGCTTTGACACCTGGGAGATCGCCGAGACCCACCCCGGCTCCTTCTTTGAGAATATGCTGGCCCAGCACCCCTTCCTGGATAAGACCTCCCGCCTGCTGCTGGCCGACTACGTCACCATGGACTCCGGTACCGGCTGCGTCCACACCGCTCCCGGCTTCGGTGCCGACGACTACCAGACCTGCCGCCGCTACGGCATGGAGATGGTGGTGCCCGTGGACGACCGGGGCCGCCACACCGACTACGCCGGAAAGTATGCCGGCATGAAGACCGAGGAAAGTAACCCCGTCATCCTGGCCGACATGAAGGAGAGCGGCGCCCTCTTCGCCAGCGAGGACATTGTCCACTCCTACCCCCACTGCTGGCGCTGCAAGAAGCCCATCATCTTCCGCGCCACTCCCCAGTGGTTCTGCTCCGTGGACGCCTTCAAGGACGAGGCCTGCGCCGCCTGTGACGACGTGCGCTGGGTGCCCGGCTGGGGCATTGACCGTATGAAGTCCATGATCCGCGAGCGCGCCGACTGGTGCATCAGCCGTCAGCGCCGCTGGGGTCTGCCCATCCCCGTGTTCTACTGCAAGGACTGCGGCAAGCCCATCTGCACCGACGAGACCATCGCCGCCGTGAGCAAGCTGTTTGGCGAGAAGGGCTCCAACGCCTGGTATGAGATGGAGGCTGCCGACATCCTGCCCAAGGGTTTCGCCTGCCCCCACTGCGGCTCCAAGGGTGGCTTCACCAAGGAGGAGGACACCCTGGACGGCTGGTTCGACTCCGGTTCCACCCACTACGCCTCCATGCAGAAGGACCAGGGCTTCTGGCCCGCCAACATGTACCTGGAGGGCCTCGACCAGTACCGCGGCTGGTTCCAGTCCTCCCTGCTCACCGCTGTGGGCGCCCTGGGCAAGGGCGCGCCCTTCAAGGAGTGCGTGACCCACGGCTGGACCGTGGACGGCGAGGGCAAGGCCATGCACAAGTCCCTGGGCAACGGCGTGGACCCCGCCGACATCTTCAAGAAGTACGGCGCCGACCTGCTTCGCCTGTGGGCTGGCTCCGCCGATTACCATGTGGATGTGCGCTGCTCCGACAACATCTTCAAGCAGCTGTCTCAGAACTACCTGAAGTTCCGCAACACCGCCCGGTACTGCCTGGGCAACCTGAACGGCTTCGACCCCGAGAATCTGGTGAAGCCCGAGGAGATGCTGGAGCTGGACAAGTGGGCGGTGACCAAGCTCAACGAGCTGACCCAGAAGTGCTTCGCCGCCTATGATAACTACGAGTTCCACGTGGTGTCCCACGCTATCAATGACTTCTGCGTGGTGGAGCTGTCCTCCTTCTATCTGGACATCATCAAGGACCGCCTCTACTGCGAGGAGAAGGACGGCCTGAAGCGCCGCTCCGCCCAGACCGCCCTGTGGCTCATTCTGGACACCATCACCAAGCTGTTTGCCCCCATCCTGGCCTTCACCTGCGACGAGATCTGGCAGGCCATGCCTCACCGCGCCGACCAGGATGCCCGCAACGTGGTGCTCAACGAGATGAACCAGCCCTTTGCCGACTATGCCCTCAGCGAGGACGAGATGGCCAAGTGGGACAAGATCATCGACGTGCGTACCGCCGTCAACGGCGTGCTGGAGAGCGCCCGGAACGAGAAGAAGATCGGCAAGAGCCTGGAGGCCGCCGTGGCCCTCACCGTTCCCGCTGAGGACGCCTTCCTGGCCGAGATGGACGCCGACTACCTGGCCGACCTGTTCATTGTCTCTCAGGTCAATGTCACCGTGGGCGAGGCTCTGTCTGTTCAGGTCTCTGAGGCCAAGGGCGAGAAGTGTGAGCGCTGCTGGAAGCACCACATCAAGGTGGGCTCCGACGCGAATCATGCTACTCTTTGTCCTCGTTGCGCTGCTGTGGTGGCTGCCGAGAACCTGTAAGGTCATATCTGATAAAACCCCAAAGCGGGCTGCCGACGGCAGCCCGCTTTTTTAAAAGTTTTCCACATTTTCTGGTGTTTTTGTGGAAAGTAAAGTACAATAGAGAAAAACGGAAGGAAATGAGGTGCCGTGATGACCGATGTAATCGTGGTGGGAGGCGGCCCGGCCGGACTCACCGCCGGGCTGTATCTGGCCCGGGCGGGGCGCAGTGTGCTTGTGCTGGAGGAGAGCACCCCTGGCGGGCAGATCAACTTCTCTCCCCTTGTGGAAAACTATCCCGGTCTGCCCCGGGTCGCGGGCAGTGAGCTGGGTGACACCCTGGCTCAGCAGGCCCAGGATCTGGGCGCTCAGTTGGAGTATGAGAGCGTCACCGCCGTGACTCCCCAGGAGGACGGCTTCCAAGTGGAGACCGACTGCGGCAGCCACACCTGCAAGGGGATCATTCTGGCTACTGGGGTCCAGCACCGCCCCCTGGGTCTTCCCGGCGAGGAGGAGCTGGTGGGACAGGGCATCTCCTACTGTGCCGTGTGCGACGGTCCCTTCTGTAAGGGCAAGCCGGTGGCGGTGGTGGGTGGCGGCGACACCGCCCTTCAGGACGCCCTGTTTTTGGCCCAGCTGTGCCCCCAGGTGACCCTGATCCACCGCCGGGACCAGTTCCGGGGCGCACAGCGGCTGGTGGATCAGGTAAAGGCCTGCCCCAACATCCAGTGTCTCATGGACAGCACCGTGGAGGCCCTGGACCAGGCGGACGGACAGCTCACCGGCATCCAGGTGAAGAACAAGGTCACCGGGGAGACCACGGCACTGGCGGTGGACAACCTGTTTGTGGCGGTGGGGCAGCAGCCCCAAAATGAGCGCTTTGTCGACCTGGTGGAGCTGGACGAGGCGGGGTATATCCGCTCTTCCGACTGCCGTACCAGCCGCTCCGGCGTGTATGCCGCCGGAGACTGCCGCACGAAAGATGTGCGCCAGCTCACCACCGCCGTCAGCGACGGAACGATTGCGGCCCTACTTTTCTTAAAAGAAAAGTAGGCAAAAGAATTTTGTGCAAAGCTGCGCTTTGCTTCTGAGTCTAGTGTTTCCGTGATAGTTTAAAAAGAAAAAAGGTAGGAGCGACGGAAAACGTCACTCCTACCTTAAACTTTATTTACGGGCGCAGAGGCGAAACGAAGTTTCGCACAAAGTTCTTTGCTAAGCTTTCTTTCAAGAAAGCGTGATGACTTCGCCGGAGAGGACCTCGCGGTCATCCACCACCAGCTCGCCGTCCCGGTAGTCCACGGTCAGGCGCTGACCGCTCTCCACCTGATCGGCGATGATCTTCCGGCTGATGAGGGTCTCCACGGTGTGCTGCAAGTAGCGGCGCAGAGGACGGGCGCCGTAGATGGGATCGTAGGCGCTGTCGATGATGAAGTCCTTGGCGGCGGGGGTGAGCTCCACGGTGAGCTGCTTGTCCTCCAGTCGGCGGTTGATGTCGGCCACCATCAGGTCGATGATGTGGGTGACATTGTCCTTGGTCAGAGGCTTGTAGAACACGATCTCATCCAGCCGGTTGAGGAACTCAGGCCGGAAGGAGCGCTTCAAGAGCTCGTTCACCTGATCCCGGGCCTGCTGGCTGATTTCGCCGTTCTCGTCGATGCCGTCCAGCAAAAACTGGCTGCCCAGGTTGGAGGTCAGGATGATAATGGTGTTCTTAAAGTCCACGGTACGGCCCTGGCTGTCGGTGATCCGGCCGTCGTCCAGTACTTGCAGCAGGATGTTGAACACATCGGGGTGGGCCTTCTCCACCTCATCAAAGAGGATGACGGAGTAAGGCTTACGCCGCACCGCCTCGGTGAGCTGGCCGCCCTCCTCGTAGCCCACGTATCCCGGAGGCGCACCGATCAGACGAGAGACGGAGAACTTCTCCATGTACTCGGACATATCGATGCGCACCAGATTCTTTTCACTGTCGAACAGAGCCTCGGCCAGGGTCTTGGCCAGCTCGGTCTTACCGACACCGGTGGGACCCAGGAACAGGAAGGAGCCGATGGGCTTGTTGGGGTCGGCGATGCCGGCGCGGCTGCGCAGGATAGCCTCGCTGACAAGGCGCACGGCCTCGTCCTGACCCACCACACGCTGGTGGAGGATGTCCTCCAGGTGCAGCAGCTTCTCCCGCTCGCCCTCCATCAGACGGGCCACGGGGATGCCGGTCCAACGCTCGATGATGCGGGCGATCTCCTCCTCGGTGACCTTATCCCGCAGCAGAGAGCGCTGCTTGCCCTCGTTGGCAATCTGCTCCTCCGCCTCCAGGGCCTTACGGAGCTCAGGGATCTTGCCGTACTGGAGTTCGGCGGCGCGGTTCAGGTCGTACTCCCGCTGGGCCTTCTCCAACTGGGCGTTGGCGGCCTCCAGGTCCTCACGGAGCTTCTGAACCTTGCCGATGGCGTTCTTCTCGTTGTCCCACTGGGCTTTCTTGGCGTTGAACTCCTCCCGCATGTCGGAGAGCTCCTTCTGGATCTCCGCCAGGTGCTCCTGGGAGATCTTGTCGGTCTCCTTCTTCAGGGCGGCCTCCTCGATCTCATGCTGAATGATCTTCCGCTGGATGATGTCCAGCTCGGTGGGCATGGAGTCCATCTCGGTGCGGATCATGGCGCAGGCCTCATCCACCAGGTCGATGGCCTTGTCGGGGAGGAACCGGTCGGTGATATAGCGGTTGGAGAGAGTGGCGGCGGCAATAATAGCGCCGTCGGTAATCTTCACGCCGTGGTAGACCTCGTAGCGCTCTTTCAGGCCACGGAGAATGGCAATGGCGTCCTCCACCGAGGGCTCATTAACCATGACGGGCTGGAACCGGCGCTCCAGAGCGGCGTCCTTTTCAATATACTGGCGATACTCGTTGAGGGTGGTGGCGCCGATGCAGTGGAGCTCGCCACGGGCCAGCATGGGTTTGAGCAGGTTGCCGGCATCCATGGAGCCCTCGGTCTTGCCAGCGCCCACAATGGTGTGCAGCTCATCAATGAAGAGGATAATGCGGCCCTCGCTCTTTTTGACCTCGTTCAAAACGGCTTTCAGCCGCTCCTCAAATTCGCCCCGGTACTTGGCGCCTGCAATCAGAGCGCCCATATCCAGGGAAAATATGGTCTTGTCCTTCAGGCTGGCGGGTACATCGCCCTTGACGATCCGCTGGGCCAGACCCTCGGCGATGGCGGTTTTACCCACGCCGGGCTCACCGATGAGTACGGGGTTATTCTTGGATTTCCGGCTCAGGATCCGGATAACGTTTCGGATTTCATCGTCCCGGCCGATGACAGGGTCCAGCTTGTTCTGACGGGCCCGGTCCACCAGGTCGGTGCCGTACTTTTTCAGGGCGTCGTAGGTCTCCTCCGGGTTATCGGAAGTAACTCGCTGGTTGCCCCGGACGCTGGCTAGGGCCTGCATCACCTTTTCCTTGGTCACGTTATAGGTGCGGAACAGCTCCTTCAAATTAGAGTTGGGGCGCTCCATCAGGCCAAGGAAAATGTGCTCCACCGAGATATACTCGTCCTTCATGGCGCTGGCCTGCTCCTGGGCGGCGTTCAGGGCGCGGTCCACATCCTGGGCCACATACACCTTGTCGGCCTCCCGGCTTCCGCCGGACACCTTGGGCAGCTTGTTGACCAGGTCGGCTGCCGCCGCCTGGAAGCTGGGCACCGTCATACCCATGGCGGTGAGCAGCTGGGGAATGAAGCCCTGCTCGTCGCTGACCAGAGCCAGCAGCAGGTGCTCCTGCTCGATCTGCTGGTTGCCGTGCTCCTGGGCGATGGTCTGAGCGCCCTGGATGGCGGCCAGAGATTTCTGGGTAAACTGATTCAGATTCATGGTAAAAACCCTCCTTTACTTGGGGTTTAATAGCGTTTGTATTTTAGCACTCAACTAAACTAAGTGCTAAAATGATGATACAATAACTTCCGGGAAAATGCAAGAGAAATTTCAAAAAAGAGGGCGGGTTTTTCACCCGCCCTCCCAAGAGACACCGTTATTCAATGGCGATCTTCCGGCTCTGGGGGATCACCTCGCCCTGCTTGGGCAGCGTCAGCTTCAGCACGCCGTTGTCATAGGCGGCGGTGATGGCATCCTCCTGGATGCCGGTGACGTCGAAGGAACGCTGGTAGCTGCCGTAGCGGCGCTCACGGCACAGGTACTTGCCCTCTTCCTTCTTCTCGGAGGTCTCCTGATGCTTGGCGGTGATGGTCAAAACACCGTCCTGCAGGTGCAGGTCAATGTCTCCCTTGTTAAAACCGGGGAGATCGGCCTCCAGCAGGTAGTGGTCGCCCAGGTCCTGAATGTCGGTGCGGAAGGCGGGCAGTTGGTGCTGGGTGGTGGGGAACATGGAACGCTCAAATTCATCAAACAGATCGTTGAAACTATTGCTCATACGTCCAAAGGGAATCATGCTATACATAATAAATACTCCTTTCGGCCCGGCGGGGGGAAGCTTTTCTTCTTGGCCCGGGGCCCTTCTGAACTTTGGCTTTAGTATACGGCGCAATTATGAACAGTTCTTGCAAACTTTATGTCCAAATTGTAAATTCTAGCACTCCAATAATGAGAGTGCTAATTTAAATAAGGCGGACTTGTCCGCGGCGGGCGGGTTTTGTTATAATAAAGAAGCAATACAAAACCGCCCTGGGGCGGATCAGAATAAAGGAGGAACCCCATTGAAGATCCTTGTGTTTGGCCCGAAGGCCCGCTACGACGCCTACATGCCCGACTTTGCCCGCCAGCTGGGGGCGGAGCTGGTGTTCTGCACCCTGGACCAGTCTCCCCGCCAGGCGGCGGCGGAGAACCCCGATGCCCAGATCCTGTTTGACGACCCCATTGTGGATGTGGACCGGGAGATCATGGATCTGCTGCCCAATTTGAAGCTCATCCAGTCGGAGGGGGTGGCCTTCAACCGCATCGACCTGGAGGCGGCCCGGGAAAAGGGGATCTTCGTGTGCAACAACAAGGGCTGCAACGCCGACTCTGTGGCCGAGCACACCATCATGCTCATGCTCATGGCCCTTCGCCACGGCGTCACCGGCCACAACGCGGTGAAGGAGGGCCGCCAGGTGCAGATGAAGGAGGCGGTGATGGCCTCCGGCAGCCCGGAGCTGGGCGAGCAGACCGTGGGCCTGGTGGGCTTCGGCGACATTGCCCAGGCCACCGCCCGGCGGCTGAAGCCCTTCGGCTGTAAGATGTACTATTATAGTCTCCACCGCCGCTCCCCCGAGGTGGAGGCGGAGTTTGGGGTGGAGTATCGGCCTCTGGAGGAGCTGGCCGCCGTCTGCGATATCCTCTCCCTCCACTGCGCCGTCAACGACCAGACCCGGAATATGGTGAACGCCCACCTGGTGGCCAAGATGAAGCCGGGGATCATCCTGGTGAACACCGCCCGGGGCGACCTGGTGGACAACCAGGCGGTGCGGCAGGGCCTGCTAGATGGACGCATCGGCGGCATCGCTATGGACACCCTGGCCCCCGA
>CABVDR010000079.1 GCA_902497145.1 uncultured Oscillospiraceae bacterium | reverse complement strand
CCCCGGCGCTAAAGTGCTCTATCTGGAGCAGAACTACCGCTCCACCCGGCCCATTGTGGCCGCCGCCCAGAAGTTTATTGAGCAGAACAAGACCCGCCGCCCCAAACACATGAGGGCAGTACGGGGAGACGGCCCGGCCCTGAAGGAGATCTGGGTCCAGGACCGCAGCGCCCAATACCGCTACCTGGCCCAGGTGGCCCAGAACTGCAAGGAGGAGACAGCGGTTCTCTACCGGGACAACGACAGCGCCCTGCCCCTCATCGACCTGCTGGAGCGCCAGGGCATCCCCTACCGCTGCCGCCAGGTGGACAGCGGATTTTTCACCCATCGGGTGGTACGGGATATTGTGGACATCCTCACCCTGGCCCAGGATCCCTGGGATGGGCAGGCTTTCCTCCAGGTCTACTACAAGCTGGGGGCAGGGATCAGCCGAGCGGCGGCGGAACAGGCGGTGTCCCAGTGCGGCCCGGGTACGCCCCCCATTCTGGAGATTCTCTCCACCCTCCCCGGTACCTCTCCCTGGACCCGCCGCCAGTGCAGGGCCCTCCAGACCCACATGGCTAACTTACTGACTCAGCGTGCCGACCGGGGTGTGTACCGGATCGTCCACTTTATGGGTTATGGGGACTACCTGGAACAGCGGGGCATGGACCAGAGCAAGACGCAAATTTTGGAGGCTCTGGGGGCCAGCGAGCCCACGCCAGGCGGCCTGCTGGCACGGCTGGAGGTCCTGCGGGAGCTGGTGCGGGCCGGTTCTGCCCAGACGGACTGCCCCTTTATCCTCTCCACCATCCACTCCAGCAAGGGTCTGGAATATAAAAAGGTGATCTTGATGGATGTGGCCGACGGCCTGCTGCCCAAAACCCTCCCCGGCCCAGACGCCTCTTCTCAGGAACTGGATGCCTACGAGGAAGAGCGGCGTCTCTTTTACGTAGGCATGACTCGGGCCAAGGAGGAGCTGTGGGTCATGCGCTTTCGCCGCAGTGAGCTCACCAGCCGCTTTGCCTCCTCCCTGTTCCCCAAGCCCAAGGAGGAAGCCAGACAGGCGGTTCCCCTCTCCCCCCGGGCAGTCCCGGATCTGGTGGCCATTGAGGAGACCTCCCGGCGCTGCGTACCTGGCGTAGCTCTTTGCCACCGCAGCTTTGGCCCGGGCAAGCTGGTCTCCCGCTCCGGGGATATTGTCTCGGTGCGCTTTTCCGACGGGGTGGAGCGGCGCTTTTCCCTGTCTGCCGCCCTGCGTCTGGGCCAGTTTCAGCTGTCAGGACAAGAATAAAAATTTTTTCCTCCCTATGAATGGATTTTATCCTCTCAATCGTATTGCTTATGAAGGGCAAGAAAGTCCGATCACACTGAGGGAGGTTTCCTTATGAAGAAGATGTTTTCCTTGTTATTGGCCGGCGCACTGGTGCTGGGTTTGATCGTCACCGGCGCTCTGGCTGTGGGACCCTGGAGCCATGGAGGTGGCGGCTGTCATGGCAGCGGACTGTCCTATCAGGATACCAATGGCGACGGTATCTGTGATAACCAGGGCGCCAACTGCAATTATGTGGATGCCAACGGCGATGGCGTCTACGACTACCATAGTGCCAACTGTACCTATGTGGATGCCAACGGTGATGGCGTCTGCGACTACCATGGTGCCAACTGTACCTATGTGGATGCCAACAGCGATGGTATCTGCGACAACCACGGTGCCAACTGTACCTATGTAGATGCCAACGGCGATGGCGTCTGCGACAACTGGGGCACCAACTGTGCCCACCAGGACGCGAATGGTGACGGAGTGTGCGACCTGTGCGGTTTGGGCTGCGGGAGCGGTCAGGGTCTGGGCAACAGTCAGGGCCACCACGGCGGCGGACACCACGGAGGCAGCCGCTGGAATTAACAAAGTAAAAAGGGTGAGAGCATGCGCAGCGAAGAGGAGGCCAACCGTGCCATTGACCGCTACGCCGACCTGGTGCGGCGGCTCTGCATGGTGCATTTGAAAAATCCGGCCGACACGGAGGACATCTTTCAGAACGTATTTCTGAAATATGTCCTCAGCTCCGCTGTGTTCGAAAGCCCCGAGCACGAGAAAGCCTGGTTCATCCGGGTGACCATCAACGCCTGCCGGGATCTGCTGAAAAGCTTCTTCCGCAGCCGCACCGTCTCTCTGGATGAACTGGCCGACCAGCCAGACCAGTTTTCGCAGGAGAACCGGGAGGTGCTGGAGGCCGTTCTCTCCCTGCCCGCCAAATACCGGGATGTGGTGTATCTCCACTACTATGAGGGCTACACTGCCAAAGAAATCGGCGCGATTTTAAAGAAAAATACCAACACAGTTTACACTCTGCTGACCCGGGCTCGGGAACAGCTGCGCAGCACACTGGGAGGTGAAGCCATTGAACCGACCGATCCATGACGCTTTTCAGGCCGTCCAGGCCAGCCCGGAGTTGAAAGAGCGCACCCGGGCCTACCTCCACGCCCAGCGCACCCCTCGCCGCCCCCGGTATCGGGCCATGGCTGCTGCCGCTGCCTGCTTGGTGCTGGTCTTTCTGGGAACCGGCGGCGCTCTGGCTTGGTTTACCCCGGTTTCTGCCGTCAGTGTGGAGGCCGGCACCTCTCTGGAGCTGAGTTTAAACCGGTTTGACCGGGTACTTCAGGTCCAAGGGGACAGCGCCCAGGACCAGGAGCTGGCCGACCGCCTGGAGCTGACCTATCTTACCTACACCGACGCCTTGGAGGCCATCCTGGACAGTCAAGAGGTCACCCAAGCCCTGGACAGCGGGGCCCAGCTGGCGGTAACAGTGGCAGGGCAAAACGAGCAGCACTGCCAGGATCTGCTGGAGGACACCCAGTCCTGTGCCGGACACGGTACCTGCTCCAGCGCCGACTGGTCCCAGGTCACCGAGGCCCAGCAGGCCGGGCTGTCTCTGAGCAAATACCAGATGCTCTTGCAGCTCCAGGCTCTGGACCCCTCCATCACTCCACAACAGGTAGGCGAGTGCTCCATGCACCAGCTGCGCCAGTGGCTCTCTGACCTGTCCGGAACCGGCCAGATTGCCAGCTCCAGTTCCAACGGCGACTCCTGTGAGGACAGCAGTCTGGGCAATGGCGCGGGCCAGGGCAGCGGAGCCGGGCAAGGAAGCGGAGGATATGGCTCCGGACACCACGGCAGCGGCAATGGCGGTCACCACGGAGAGGAATGAGCTGCTCTTTGCTGATCTTTTGACAACTTGTCAAATTTTCCCCCGTTTTTTTCACGGAATCCGCCAAACTTGCAGATTGCATTTTCCCATAGGCTGTGGTATAGTATTGCCTACGTGAAAAGGGAGTAGTTGCAAGCCGCTTTGTCAACATCCCGGTTATCTTCGGATAATCTGGCAGGGCGGGCCCCTATTTTTGGTGGTAACAAGACTTTTCGGCAGTTTGCGCTGCCGGAAGGTCTTTTTTATATCTTCCGGCGCAAAATACTTAATGGATCAGAAAAAGAAAGGCGACGTGTTATGGATCAAAATTTCTTCCAGAAAACGCCCAAGCAGACCCTGGAACAGCTGCAGGTCACCTCAGACGGCCTCACCAGCACCCAGGCTGCCCAGCGGCTGGCCCAGTACGGGCCCAACCAGCTGGCCGAGGGTAAGAAAAAAAGCGTGCTGGCTGTCTTTGCCGAGCAGTTTAAGGACCTGCTGGTGGCCATTCTGATTGTGGCCGCCCTCATCTCCATGTTCTCCGGCAACCTGGAAAGCACCCTGGTCATCTTTGCCGTGCTCATTCTAAACGCCATTCTGGGCACAGTACAGTACTTTAAGGCCGAGAAATCCCTGGAGAGTTTAAAAGCTATGAGCGCCCCCACCGCCAAGGTATTGCGGGACGGTCAGCGGCTGGAGCTGCCCAGCGACCAGGTGGTCCCTGGCGACATCATCGAGCTGGAGGCCGGCGACCTCATCGTGGCCGACGGCCGCCTGCTCAACTGCTGGTCCCTCAAGGTAAATGAGAGCTCCCTCACCGGCGAGAGCGAAGCGGTGGAAAAGACCAATCAGGCCATTGAGGGCGACAAGGTCGCCCTGGGTGATCAGAAAAACATGGTCTTCTCCGGCTCTCTGGTCACCTATGGCCGGGCCGTTATGGTGGTTACCGCCACCGGCATGGACACCCAGCTGGGCCGTATCGCCACCCTGATGAACCAGACCCAGCAGCGCAAGACGCCCTTGCAGAAGAACCTGGACGACTTCTCCAGCAAGCTGGCCATGGTCATCATGGTCATCTGTGCAGGCGTGTTCCTCCTGTCCGTCTTCCGCAGCCACATGAGCATTCTGGACTCCCTCATGTTCGCCGTGGCTCTGGCGGTAGCCGCCATCCCCGAGGCCCTCAGTTCCATCGTTACCATCGTGCTGGCCATGGGCACCCAGAAGATGGCCCGGCAGAACGCCATCATCAAGGAACTGAAAGCGGTAGAGAGCCTGGGTTCCGTCCAGGTCATCTGCTCTGATAAGACCGGTACCCTCACCCAGAACCGCATGACGGTCCAGAACATCTGGGCTGACGGCGTCCTCACCCGGGGCACCGACCTGGAACTGGCCAACGACGCCCAGCGCACCCTGCTGAAAATTGCTCTGCTGGACAGCGACGCCACCATGGACCACGAGACCGGCGCCGCCGTGGGCGACCCCACCGAGGTGGCCCTCATTCAGCTGGGCGGCCGTTTCGGCGTGGAGGAGCGGGCTTACCGCACCCAGCATCCCCGTCTGGCCGAGCTGGCCTTTGACTCCGACCGCAAACTGATGAGCACCCTGCATAACACTGACGACGGCCCCACTCTGTACACCAAGGGCGCCATCGACGTGCTGCTGGACCGCTCCACCCGCTTGCTCACTGCCAACGGCCCCGTCCCCATGACTCCGGAGCTCCGCGCCCAGATCGAGCAGGTCAACCGGCAGCAGTCGGAAAACGGCCTGCGCGTCCTGGCCTTTGCCCAGCGTCCCATGAAGGAAGCCCGGCTGCTTACCCTGGAGGATGAGACCGACTATACTTTTGTGGGCCTCATCTCCATGATCGACCCGCCCCGCCCGGAGAGCATCCAGGCGGTGGCCGACGCCAAGAAGGCTGGCATCCGCACCGTGATGATCACCGGCGACCACAAGGTCACCGCCACCGCCATCGCCAAGCAAATCGGCATCTTCGGCGAGGGCGATATGTCTCTGGACGGCGTGGAGCTGGACTCCATGAGCGACGAGGAGCTGGACGAGAAGCTGCCTCACATCGCCGTCTACGCACGGGTCTCTCCCGAGCACAAGATCCGCATTGTTACTGCCTGGCAGCGCCGGGGGTGCATCTCTGCCATGACCGGCGACGGCGTCAATGACGCCCTATGGGCATCACCGGCACCGAGGTAAGCAAGGACGCCGCCGCCATGATTCTGGCCGACGACAACTTTGCCACCATCGTCAAGGCGGTGCTCAACGGCCGCAGCGTGTATGCCAACATCCGCAACGCCATTCAGTTCCTGCTCTCGGGCAACATGGCCGCCATTCTGGCCGTCATTTACGCCTCCATCGCCGGATTGAGCGTCCCCTTCCAGCCGGTGCACCTGCTGTTTATTAACCTTCTTACTGACAGCCTGCCCGCCATCGCCCTGGGCATGGAACCCGCCCGTCCCGGTCTGATGGACCAGCCGCCCCGTGACCCCAACGCCTCCATGATGGACAAACCCATGCTCTCCCGGGTGTTTGGGCAGGGCCTGATGATTGGCATTGCCTCCATGGTTGCCTTCTATATCGGTCTTAACCAGGCTGGCCCCGCCCTAGCCAGCACTATGGCCTTTGCCACGCTCACCCTGGCCCGCCTGTTCCACGGCTTCAACTGCCGGGGTAAGGAATCCATCATCAAGCTGGGTCTGGGCAGCAACATCTACTCCTTGATGGCTTTCGGCGTAGGCATCCTGCTGCTGGCTCTGGTACTGTTTGTCCCTGCCATGGAGGGTCTGTTCCTGGTCCACCCCCTCACCGGCTTCGACCTTCTGTGTGTGCTGGGCCTGGCCTTCGCCCCCACCCTGCTTATTCAGCTCACCCGTATTCTTCAGGGCCGGTAAATTTTACAAATAAAAATGGTTCCATAGGGTTAGGCCCCATAGGTACACAATGTGTCCCTATGGGGCCTAATGCCGTATATGGGCAAAATCAGGGCAGGATCGGACAAACGCCGCACGCCCAACACAAAATTTCAGTGTTACAGTACTACCCGCAACCGGAACCAGCCGTCGGTCAGGTCAAACTGACAGACAGCTCCGTTTTTCCGGCAAAAAGCTGAGATGGACTGCACACCCAGGCCGTGCCCCTCCCTTTGTGCCACTGGCAGGCCGTTGCTGTCAAACGGGATCTCTTCGGTACAAGGATTGGAAAGTTCCAACATGATGCTGGGATTGCCTACTATCTTGCAGCGGATCTGCCGCTGTTCCTCAGGCAGCTTCAGATTGGCGTGGATGGCATTTTCCAGCGCGTTCGCAAGGACAATGGCCAATTCCCCCTCGTCCACTGGGAGGGCGTCGGGCAGGGAGATTTTTGCCTCCACAGAAATGCCGTGATTTTTTGCTTGTCCAAAGTAAGAAGAAAACACGGCGTCTAGCACCGGAGGGCGGCACCAGCGGATTTCCTTCTGCTCATCCAGCCGTTTCTGGGCGGCATCCAGAAACTCCAGCGCAGTCTCCCCGTCTCCGTGTGATACCAGTTCCATGACAGTTTGGAGCTGATGACGCAGGTCATGGCGTTGGATTCGAATGCCTTCTTCCACTTCTTTTACCCGCTGCACTTTTTCTTTCAGCGCTGAAATCTGCACCGTCAGCAGTGCGGTACTTTGCCGCTCCATCTGAATGCGGTACTGGGCCAGAAGGCTCTTGAATACGGCAATATACACAAAGGCCAGAGGAATGACCGCGGTGTAGACATAAACCCGCTGCGCTTCATTTTCGAGATAACTGCCCGGCCAGGCCGACACAAGAATGAGATAGCCGCAGAACACACAGGGAATAAGGGTAAGTACGCCCCAGCGGGTAGGCATCACCTGGATCAGCATGCGAAAAGGCTGCCTCAGAAAGCGCCACTCCAGATAGATCGTTGTCAAATAGAATGCACACATCAGCAGGATATTTACAAGCCTGGAGAGGCCAAGTGACTCCGTCAGCCATCGGATCATGGAGGCCGACAGTACCGACACCAGAATCTGTGTCATGTAATTAAAAACCGCCTGTGCCGGGGCATCGTTTGCCGCCCAATATGTGAGAAACGTAGCCGGAACGGAGATGGTAATAAAAAACAGACGAAGCAGCAGCAGTTCTCCGCCCAGCAACAGTAGAAGCAGGCTGGAACCAATCACCCAAACGCTGTAAACCGCCATGATGCACAGCAGTTTCCAACGCCCAAAGCGAAATTCAGTCAAGCTCGCCATCATTCCAACCGTCATAATTGTGATAAAGAAAGTGCGGAAGACTAAAAAAAATACATCAGTCATTAGAAATTGTCCTCCAGCCAGTAATTTTCCCAGGCTTTCTTAAACTCCACTGCCGCTGTCCGGGGCAGTGTCATAGTCTGTCCGTTATCCAGCAGGGCCGTCTGCCCCTGCACACCGGTCGCGTGCTGAAAGTTCAGCACGAAGCTGGCTGTGCACAGACATAGGTACCGGTTCGTCAGAAATAGAGTAGCCGCTTTCCGGAAGGGAGCCTGGAACGTCTAAGAATTTCTGGCATAAAACACAACAGGCGGGCACCTTTTACTGTCCGCCTGTTGTGTCTGACAAGTCACTGGGTTCCAAAAATATCCCTCTGGGAACTATCAGACTTGAGAAGCCATTTTTATTACCTCCAGAGATCCGGATACTTCTCTTTGGCAATTTGAGCTGCCGCCCGGTCAAAGAGCACCAGAGACACCTGCATCTCGTACTCCTTTAGAAAGGCCTGAATGGTGTCTACTGCCACTTCTAAGGCCTGCTCCTTGGGGTAGCCGTAGACTCCGGCAGAGATCAGCGGAAAGGCCACCGAGGTACATCCCTTCTCCCGGGCCAGCTCCAGACTGGTGCGGTAGCAGGAGGTCAGCTTTTCCCGTTCCCCCCGCTGTCCGCCATGCCAAACTGGTCCCACGGTATGGATCACATACCGGCAGGGCAGCTGATAGGCCAGGGTCACTTTGGCATCCCCTGTGTCACATCCGCCCAAC
This sequence comes from uncultured Oscillospiraceae bacterium, assembly GCA_902497145.1. Classification (GTDB taxonomy): domain Bacteria; phylum Bacillota; class Clostridia; order Oscillospirales; family Oscillospiraceae; genus Lawsonibacter. Next base: position 2,403 of record CABVDR010000079.1, on the reverse strand, counting down.
GTGCGGCACTCGGCCAGCAGCTCCGGCCCGGCAGCACGATGTATGGCGCCATCCACTCCGCCTCCGCCCAACAGGGAGCGGTTGGCAGCGTTGACGATGGCATCCACCTTCAACTTGGTAATATCAGCACTCAGCATTTGCAGCGGCATAACCGTAACCCCCTTTTCGTCTGGCCTTATTGTAGCCTCTTTTATCAAAAAAGGCAACGGGGCGTCTTCTCACCGCTCCAGCTTGCCTCGGTAGCCCATCAGGCCACCCAGATTCTCCGCCTGGTATCCCGCCCCCTGGAGCCACTGGCAGGCCTGTCCGCTGCGGGCCCCGCTGCGGCAGTATACATAGAGAGGCCGCCCCTGGGGCAGCTGGGCTGACTGGATTTGATCCAGAGGAATATTGATTGCTCCAGGCAGATGGCCGCTCTGATATTCCCCAGGAGTGCGCACATCCAGCAGCACCCCATTTTTCTCCATTTTGGCCAGCCCCTCCTCCAGCGAAGGACCTCCTGTCAAAAATTGAAAGAACCCCATGGTATACACTCCTTTGTCAAATTCTGATCTCACCTTCAGTATATCCAAAACATACCCTTTCTCTGTGACCAAGTCACGTATCCTGAAAAAACGACAGGCCGGAGATTTTCCCGTGGAAAATCTCCGGCCTGTATGTCAATGAGTTGATTAGGCGTGATGCTTTACACCGAGGCTGTCCGCCTGGAAAGCCCACAGCATCCCCGCCACAACAACCAGCATCCCGACGATGCTGAGCACATCATGAAGGATCATCTCGCTCAACTCCTTTCTTCCTGTGAGTATATGGTAATCCAACTGGCTCCTTGGCGTCAATGTATAAAATTACAATCTCCCCCATCCTTTTCTCCGCAGCCTTTGTGCACTTTATTCGTTGTTCTAACGAACGGGTTAAAATTCATTATTTTTAATGCTTTTTGCATCATTTTTAACAATTTCTTTGCAATGAATCATTTTTTACCCTGGTATTCCTTTTTCGAATGTATCTTTGCACGCTCTATCTTGTCGGAACTCTACAATGTATAAAATCCGGGCGCTGCTGTAAAGCAGCGCCCGGATAAACAAGAACATTCTCTTTTACTCCAGCGTGGGGGTCTCGCTCTCATTTTCAGAGTCAGAGTCCAGCTCCATGGCTCCCTCTTCAAAGAGGAGCTCATCTCCGGCGTCCTCGCCCTCCGGCGCCTCCAGGGCGTCAGCAATGATGCCGCCGTCCCGGGCAGTGAGGTTGCCCTCGTCGTCGAAGGTGTCGAACTTCCGGTACTGAGTCAGGCCGGAACCGGCGGGAATCAGCTTACCGATGATGACGTTCTCCTTCAGGCCCAGCAGGTGGTCTACCTTGCCCTTGATGGCAGCCTCGGTGAGCACCTTGGTGGTCTCCTGGAAGGAGGCGGCGGACAGGAAGGACTCGGTGGCCAGAGAGGCCTTGGTAATACCCATAAGCAGACGGGTGCAGGTGGGCAGGCGCAGGTCCTCGCCCATCTCGTTCTTCTCTCCGGCAGCCATGCGGTCCTTCACGGCCTGCTCGGCATCCAGGAACTCGATGATATCGATGGTGGAGCCGGACAGCAGGTCGGAGTCACCGGCATCCTCCACGCGGACCTTCCGCATCATCTGACGGACAATGACCTCGATGTGCTTATCGTTGGTGTCAACGCCCTGCTGACGGTACACCTTCTGCACCTCTCGAATCAGGTAATTGTGACAAGCGGACAAACCACGGATGCGCAAGACCTCGTGGGGAGACAGAGCGCCCTCGGTGAGCTGGAAGCCCTTCTCCACGGTGTCGCCGTCCTTCACCTTGATGCCGGCGGAGTAAGGCAGTGCATAGGTCACCACCTCGCCGTCGTCGGCGGTGATGGTCACGTTGCACATAATGTTGCGCTTGGTCTCTTCAATGGACACCCGGCCGCTGATCTCGGCCAGCTGGGCCATCTTCTTGGGCTTACGGGCCTCGAACAGCTCCTCCACTCGGGGCAGACCCTGAGTGATGTCGCCGCCGGCCACGCCGCCGGTGTGGAAGGTACGCATGGTCAGCTGGGTGCCGGGCTCACCGATGGACTGGGCGGCGATGATACCCACCGCCTCGCCAGCGCCCACAGGCTCACCAATGGCCAGGTTGATGCCGTAGCACTTGGCGCACACGCCGCTGCGGGCCCGGCAGGTAAGGACAGAGCGGATCTTCACTTCATGGATACCGTGTTTTTCCAGAGTCTTGGCGTCCTCGTTGAGAAGCATGGTATCTCGAGTGAAGAGCACCTCGCCAGTGGCGGGGTCCACGATGTCCTCCGCGGGATAGCGGCCGTGGACGCGCTCGGCAAAGGTCTCGATGACCTGGCCGTGCTCCTCGATCTCGCTGACCTCAATGCCGTCGCTGGTGCCGCAG
>CABVDR010000078.1 GCA_902497145.1 uncultured Oscillospiraceae bacterium | reverse complement strand
GCCAGATGATCTACAAGGGAGACAACATTGTGGGTCTCAGCCCCAAGGCCATCCTGGACAAGGGCATCTCCATGTCCTTCATCCCCGAGGACCGGCTGGGCATGGGCCTGGCTCCGTCTCTGTCCATCACGGACAACATGCTGCTGAAAAACTACCAGGACGCCAAGGGCCCCTTTGTGGACCGCAAGCAGGGCCGGGCCGACGCCGAGCACGTCATCCAGGAGCTGGGTGTGGTCACCCCCTCCACCGAGACGCCGGTGCGCCGTCTCTCCGGCGGCAACGTGCAGAAGGTGCTGCTGGGCCGCGAGATCAAGGCCGGGCCCAACGTCATTGTCACCGCCTATCCCGTCCGCGGCCTGGACATCAACTCCTCCTACGCCATCTACAACATCCTCAACCAGCAGAAGAAGGACGGCGTGGGCGTGCTCTTCGTGGGCGAGGACCTGGACGTGATGATGGCCCTGTGTGATAAGATTATGGTACTGTGTCACGGCAGAGTGATGGGCGTGGTCCACGCCCACAAGACCACCAAGGAGGAGTTGGGTCTGATGATGACCGGCTCTCTGGACCTGACCAACAAGTACGAGGACAAGCCCGCCGGCTTTGCCAAGGACACCAACTTCGCCCCCGAAAACCAGGGCGATGGAAAGGGGGAGAAGTGATGCGCTTTCATGTGGTAAAACGGGATCACTGCCCGCTGTGGAAGCTGCTGGGGATGTATGTCCTGGCGGTAGCGGCGGCCCTGGTGCTGGGGGGACTGCTGCTGCTGGCCATGGGAGTGGACCCCATCGCCTACTACGGGCGCATGTTCACCATGGGCATGGTGGGCAACAAGATCGCCTACAAGTCTTTTGAGAACTATCTGAAAGTATTTGTCCCCCTGGCCCTTACCTCCGTGGCCCTGTCCCTGGCCTTTAAAATGCGCTTTTGGAACATCGGCGGCGAGGGACAGTTCATCCTGGGAGCCGTGGCTGCCGCCACCGTGGCCTTCAAAGCCGGACCGGTGCTCCCCGAGCCCCTGACTCTGGTGCTTATGTGCCTGGCCGGCATGCTGGCCGCCGGGCTGTACGGCGCCTTTGTGGCCGCCCTGAAGGTACGCTTCGGCACCAACGAGACTCTGATGACCCTGATGCTCAACTACGTGGCCCTCTACTTTATTACCTTCCTGGGGGAGACCAAGGCCCCCTGGAACTTCTACCTGGACGACACCTCCGCCCGGCCCATCTTCACCAGCTTTGCCAGCCTGGCCTCCTTCCCCAAAATCCCCATCGGGAAGTTCGGGCTGAACATCTGCGTGATCCTCACCCTGGTGATCGGCGTGCTGGTGCACGTGTACCTTAAGTACAGCAAGCAGGGCTATGAGATTGCCGTGGTGGGCGACAGCGTAGGCACCGCCCGGTACGCCGGCATGAAAGTCAACCGCATCGTGCTGCGCACCGTGTTCTTCTCCGCCTGCCTCATCGGCCTGGCTGCCGCCTTCAAGGTGGGCACCGCCGGCATCCTGGCCACCACCATCACCGACGACGTGGGCTGGACCGGCGTCATCGTAGCCTGGCTGTCCCAGCTGAACACCGGAGCGATCTTTGTGGTCTCCGCCCTCATCAGCATGCTCCAGTACGGCTCCACCACCGCCGCCTCCACCTTCTCCCAGGTGGACTCCAGCTTTGCGGATATGCTCCAGGGCGCCATCTTGTTCCTGGTGCTGGCCGCCGACTTCTACACCCGCTTCCGCATCGTTCCGGTTAAGAAAGGGGGCAATGACAATGGAAATGGATAAGCTTGGTGTCCTCACCACCTTTGTCCACAACATTGTGGTCTACAACATCCCGCTGCTCTACGGCACCACCGGGGAAATCCTGGTGGAGAAGTCGGGCAGCCTGAACCTGGGCGTGGAGGGCATCATGGCCGTGGGCGCCATCTTTGGCTACATCCTGGGCTGCTACGCCAACAGTCTGGGGGCGGGCATCCTGGTGGCCTTCCTGGCCGGGGCCCTGTGCGGGCTGATTTTCGCGGTGCTTACCGTCTCCCTCCAGGCCAACCAGAACATCACCGGCCTGACCCTCACCACCTTCGGCCTTGGCCTCTACTTCTTCGTAGGCAGCGGCGTCAAGGCGGTGAGCTGGCCCGCCATGAACGACTACGCCAACATCAAAAACGGCTTTGCCGACGTGGCCATCCCCGGCCTGTCCCAGATCCCCCTGATTGGACAGGGGCTGTTCAGCCACAACCTGCTGGTTTACCTGGGCGTGGTCATTGCCCTGGTGATGTGGTTCTATTTGAGCCGCACCCAGTACGGCCTGCGTCTGCGCTCCGTGGGTGAGAACCCCGGCGCCGCCGACTCGGTGGGCATCAACGTCAAGCGCTACAAGTACCTGCACATCTGTGTGGGCTGCGGCATTATGGGCATCGGCGGGTACTATATGGCCCTGAACATGTCCGGCTCCTTCAACAGCAGCTGCTGGATCAACGGCTACGGCTGGATCGCGGTGGCCCTGGTCATCTTCGCCAACTGGAACCCCGCCCTGGCCATTCTGGGCACCTTCGTGTTCGGCTTCTTCAATACCCTGCGGGTGTCTGGCTCCAGCCTGGCCGCCGCCTTCCCTGAGGGATTGGGCTGGCTGGCCGCCGTGCCCACCCAGCTCTACCAGGCCCTGCCCTTTATTATCACCGCCATTGTGCTGGTGGTCACCTCCGTGCGCAAGCGGGAGGGCTCCGGACAGCCCCAGGCCCTGGGCCTTAACTACTTCCGGGAAGAGCGATAATTTGGAACGATTGTCTTTTTTTGACAGGCTCCCCAATTGGGGAGCCTGTTTTTTTCAAAAAATGCAGCAATTGGTATAAAATGCATCTTGTGGACGGGGTGGATTTAAGATAAAATTAAGGTATCATTTGGGCCTGCAGGACGAGAGCCCTGTGGGGAAAAGAGAGGAGAAGTTGTTATGAAAAAGATCCTGCGGCGGCTTGCCGCCGGGGCGCTGACCGCTGCTCTGGTTATGGGCCTGAGCCTTCCGGCCTCTGCCTTTACCTACCCCAACTCCTATTGGCCCCTCCACGACGCCTGGTCGGCGGCGGTGAGCAGCCAGAACATCGATGAGACCATCTCCATCGGGACCCAGACCTACAATCTGCTGATGCAGTATGGCCTGAACACCGACGTGTGCTACAACCTGGAGCCAAAGTGCGACCAAGTGGCCTGGTGCTACGAGCTCAAGGGCGATATGAGCAACGCCATCTTGTGGCGTCAGCGCCAGCTGCAGCTGGCCCAGTGGCTCAACGACAACGTAGCCAGCTACCAGGACACCATCATTAACGTCAACGCCCAGATCAACCATCTGCAGCGTCAGATGGAGGTGTACGCCCTGGTAGACGACCCCGCCGACGTGCCCTATACCGGCGCCCCCGGTGAGCCTACCTCCGGCGTCTACTACGGCACCGTGCCCACCGGCACCCAGGTGAACGACTCCGCCCACCTGGTGTACGTCAACTTTATGGACGGTTACAGCCTGCCCTACTGGGTGGACTACTACGCCAACACGGACAGCTCCCTTCAGGACGCCCTCAATAACGACGGCGTGGTGGAGCTGGCCTGGAACTTCACCGAGAGCAACTCCGGCCTGGAGACCGTGCTCAGCTCCAGCTCCGACAGCTACATTCAGGAGGGCGTGGACTACCTGGGCTCCCAGAACTGTACCTTCCTGCTGCGCATCGGTGCCGAGATGAACTGCTGGCTGGATCTGCCCGACCCCCAGCGCTATATCCAGGCCTACCAGAAGATCGCCAAGGCCGCCCGGCAGTATGATAACATCGCCCTGGTGTTCTCGCCCAACGATGTGTCCAACCGCACCGTCACCTACGAGACCTACTATCCCGGCGACGCCTACGTGGACTGGATCGGCTGCTCCAGCTATAAGATCAACCCCACCGGCTACGGCAGCAGCTATACGTACAGCAACAAGAACTACTCCAACGATGCCTTCTACTGCACCGGCATCTACGGCAACGACCCCCTGGCGGTTCTCCAGGATCTCAACGAGCTGGCCGAGGCCCACAACAAGCCCCTGATGATCAGCGAGTGCGGCTTTGGCTACTACAACCGCTCCACCGGCGCGGACCAGACCGCCTTTGCCACCCAGCAGCTCACCAAGTTCTACTCCTATCTGCCCATGGTCTACCCCCGGCTGAAGGCCATCTTCTTCTTTGACGTGGACCGCAGCGACAGCAATTACAGCTACATGCTCAGCGGCAGCAGCACCCTGGCCGCCGCCTACCGCCAGGCCGTCTCCTCCTCCGCCTACATCCAGGACGGAGAGAAAAGCGCCCAGGGCTATACCCGCCTGTCCACCGTGGACGAGACCATGGACACCCTGAAGCTGTACACCTACGCCATTTTCCCCGGCTCCGGCAGCGCCACCTGTCAGTACTATGTGGACGGCGTCCTCAAGTACACCGCCACCTCCGAGCCCTTTAACTACAACCTGCCCGTGTCCTCCCTGACCCCCGGCAGCCACACCATCAAGGTGGTGGCCACCCGCGCCCCCTTCTCCAAGACGGTGGAGCGCACCATCTTTGTGGACACCCAGGGGAAGGTCACCGGCTCGGACGCCACCGGCCTGGATCTGTCCTCCGCGGACAGCTGGGCCACCGGCTACATCCTCAGCGCCCAGGACAATGACCTGCTCACCGCCCGCACCTCCTCCGGCTTCCGCAGCAGCATCACCCGCCTGCAGTTTGCCGAGCTGTCTGTGAATCTGGTGGAGCAGCTCACCGGGACTGTCCTGCCCACCGACGGCCAGAGCTTCACCGACACCAACGACATCGTGGCCCTGAAGGCCGTGGCCGCCGGCATCACCGCCGGCAAGGGCGCGGGCCGCTTTGCCCCCAACGATCCCATCACCCGGCAGGAGATCTGCGTCATGCTCCGGCAGGTCATCCGTCTGGTGGGAGATGACATCCTGACCAACCCCAGCACCCAGCTGGGCCAGTACGCCGACGCCGCCAGTGTGGCCGGCTGGGCGGAGGAGAGCATGGCGGTGCTTACCAACAACGGCCTGATGGCCGGTGGAGACGGCAACCGCCTGGCGCCTCTGAGCAACACCACCGTCCAGGAGTCCATTGTGCTGATCCTGGCTCTATACAACAAGTTCTAAGACAAAGCAAAATCGCGCCCCTCAGGGGGCGCGATTTTTTATGCCCGGGAAGCCGGGACCGCTTCGTTCTTCCTCCTCCGGCCAGTGAGGGCCTTGCTCACTTCGCAGATGGGAATGGGGGCGGCGGAGAGGAGGAGCACCGTGAGCCACTGGTACAGGTCCAGAGGGACGGTGGAAAAGACGCTCTGGAGGGGGGGCACCAGCAGCACCGCCAGCTGGAGAGCCAGCCCGGCCAGAAAGGCACGGTTCATGGCGGGGTTGGAGAGAATGCCCATGGAGAAGAGGGAGCGGTCCTCGCTGCGGACGTTGAAGGCGTGGAAGAGCTGACTGAGGGTGAGGGTGGCAAAGGCCATGGTGTTGGCCACCGCCCCCTGGCTGCCCGGGGCGGCCAGGCGGGTAAAGCCCAGGAAGTAGGCCCCCAGGGTGAGGGCCCCCACCATCAGCCCCTGCCACAGCAGGCGCAGGGTGAACTTCCGGTCAAAGAGCCCGGCCCGTGCGTCCCGAGGCGGCTGGTCCATGACGCCCGGCTCTACCGGCTCCACCCCCAGAGCCAGGGCGGGGAGGGAGTCGGTGACCAGATTGAGCCACAAAAGCTGCACCGGCACCAGAGGCATCTGGCCAAAGTCCAGCAGGGTGGCGGTAAAGATGGTAAAGATCTCCCCGATGTTGCAGGAGAGCAGGTAATGGATGGCCTTGCGGATGTTGGAGTAGATGCCCCGGCCCTCCTCAATGGCGGCCACGATGGTGGAGAAGTTGTCGTCGGTGAGGATCATGTGGGCAGCCCCCTTGGCCACGTCGGTGCCCGAGCGGCCCATGGCACAGCCGATGTCGGCGGCCTTGAGGGCCGGGGCGTCATTGACTCCGTCCCCGGTCATGGCTACCACCAGCCCCCGCTTCTGCCAGGCCTTCACAATGCGCATCTTGTGCTCCGGGGACACCCGGGCAAAGACGGAGAAGCGGTGGATGTCCTCCTCCAGAAGCTCCTGGGGCATAAAGTCCAGCTCCGGGCCGGTGAGGGTAAGCTCCCCAGGGCGGAGAATATCCAGCTCCTGGGCCACCGCCGCCGCTGTGGCCCGGTGGTCCCCGGTGATCATTACCGGCCGCACCCCCGCCTGGTGGCAGCGGGCGACTGCCAGCTTTGCCTCGGGCCGGGGCGGGTCCATCAGGCCAAAGAGGCCCAAAAAGGTGAGGTTGTCCTCCAGCAGCTGAGGGGTGAGCTGGGCAGGGAGGAAGGACAGGTCCCGGCAGGCCACCGCCAGCACCCGCAGGGCTTTCCGGGCCATCTCCTCGTTGGCGGCGGTGATGCGCCCCCGGTCGTCAGAGGAGAGGGGGCCCTTGGGGCCCTGGGTGCACCGGGGCAGCAGCACGTCGGGGGCCCCCTTTACGTACACCCGGTAGCCGCCCCCGGGCAGGGCATGGACGGTGGACATGCGCTTGCGGGTGGAGTCAAAGGGCAGCTCGTCCACCCGGGGACAGCTCTCCTCCAGCTTCCGCTGGTCCAGCCCCTCCTGGGCCGCCGCCACCAGCAGCGCCCCCTCGGTGGGGTCGCCGGAGGCCACGGGGGCTCCCGCCCGCCACTCCAGCCGGGCGTCGGAGCACAGGGCGCCGGCGGTCAGGGCGTCCCGCCGGTGGCCGCCGGGGAGCAGCCACAGCAGCTGGACGGTCATGCGGTTCTGGGTGAGGGTGCCTGTCTTGTCCGAGCAGATCACCCCGGCGCAGCCCAGAGTCTCCACGGCGGGCAGCTTTTTCACAATCGCTCCCCGCTTGGCCATGCGGCCTACCCCCAGGGCTAGCACAATGGTGACGATGGCGGGCAGGCCCTCGGGGATGGCGGCCACCGCCAGGGAGACGGCGGTGAGGAACATGCCCAGCAGGTTTTTCCCTTGAATGAGGCCTACCCCAAACATAATGGCGCACACGCACAGGCACAAGAAGGACAGCTTTTGGGAGATCTCCGCCATCCGGGCCTGAAGGGGGGTGGTGCCCTCCTCCTGATCGGAGAGCATTCCGGCGATGTGGCCCATCTGGGTGTCTCCGCCGGTGGCGCACACCACCGCTGTGCCCCGCCCGGCGGTAACCAGGGTGCCGGAGAGGACCATGTTGCTCCAGTCGCCCAGGGGGGCGTCGGGGGCAAGGATCAAGTCCGGATCCTTCTCCACCGGGGCGGACTCGCCAGTCATGGCGCTCTCGTCGGTCTGGAGGCGGCTGGAGGACAGCAGCCGGGCGTCGGCGGGGACCAGATCCCCGGCCTCTAAGGTAATCACATCCCCGGGCACCAGGTCGCTGGCCTGTACCCGGGTCTGGCGGCCGTCCCGCAGGGCCTGGGCCATGGGGGAGGAGAGCTTTTGCAGCTCCTCCAGGGCCTGTTGGGCCCGGTCCTCCTGGGAGATGGACAGCACGCTGTTGACTACCACGATGACCAGAATGATGGCCCCGTCCAGCCAGTCCTTCCCGCCGCTTACCGCCAGGGACAGCCCCGCCGCCGCCAGCAGCACCACAATCATGGGGTCGGTGACCTGGGCCAGGACCCGGGCCAGGAGACTGGCCTGCTTGGGGGCGGGGAGCTGGTTGGGGCCCCAGCGGGCCAGACGGTCCTGAGCCTGCCGGGCGGAGAGACCCTCACGCCGGGCGTCTAATTCCTCTAACAGCCGGTCGATCGGCAAACTGTGCCAGTTGTTCATGGTTTGTTCGCTCCTTCCTTGTTCTGCCAGTATAGACCATGGCCTGTCCGTTTTTTAGGGAATTGACGCGCTTTCTTGAAAGAAAGCTTGGCAAAGAACGTTGTGGGAAACTTCGTTTCGCACCGATGCCCGCAGGCAGGGTGTTGAGAAGCCAGAACCATATACCTCGCCTGAAACCAATTTGTCAGGGGATTCAGAAAAACGTCACTCTCGCAAGGAGATGCTTCAGAACAGGCGCAGAAGCAAAGCGGAGCTTTGCAGAAAGCTTTTTTGCTTCCTTTTTTCACGAAAAAAGGAAGTGGGAGTGACGCAAAACGTCACTCCCACAAGAGAAGTATTTTAACTTAGTGCAGAAGCAAAGCGAAGCTTTGCAGAAAGCTTTTTTGCCTCCTTTTTTCTCGAAAAAAGGAAGTTAGCCCTGGCTGGAGGAAGCGCTGGAAGAACCGGAAGAAGTGCTGGAAGAGGCAGAGGAGCTGCTGTCGCCGGAGGTTTCCTCCTTGTTGGCATCCACCTCAGCCTGCACGGCGGTGCGCAGGGCGGTGAGCTGGGTGTAGAAGGCGGCGGGGTCGATCTTGTTAAACGCGTCGTTGGTCTTGGGGGTATACTCGCTCAGCCAGCCCTCCTGCCGCTGGGTCATCAGGTCGGACACGTACTGGTCCCGGTAGTCGGCGGGCAGGATGGGCAGACGGAGGATGATGTGGTAGCCAAAGGGGCTCTCCACGATGCCGCTGATCTCGCCGGGCTGGAGGGCCAGGGCGGCGGTCTCAAAGGGTTCCACCATCTGACCGGACTGGGCCTCGTAGCCGTCGGGGCTGTTGAGGTTGCCGGAGGTGTCGGTGTCCTCGCTGTACTGCTCCATCAGCTGGTCGAACAGGGCCTCTTTGTCGTCGGCGGCCTGGAGCTGGGCGAGGATGTCCTCGGCCTGAGCCTTCTTCTCGGCCACAGTGGCGTCGTCCAGCTTCTCGTACTCGCCGGTGGACTTGCCGTCCTCGTCGGTGATGGGCTTGCTGGTGTCCACCGTCTTGAGCAGAATGTGCTTGGCCTTGTAGGCGATCTTCAGGTCGTCGGAGACATAGGTGAGGATATCCTGGTCGGAGGGGGCCTCAGGGGCGCCCTCGCCGAAGTAGTGGTCCATCAGCTGGGCGTTCAGGTTGCTGGCCTGGTACATGCGGCTGTACAGATCCTTGGTCAGGGCGTTGGACCAGAAGATGTGGTCCAGCATGGCATCGCTGCCCGCCTGCTGGGCAAAGCTGTCCATGGCCTGCTGAAGGCTCTGCTGGGCGTCGGCAGAGGCCGACACGCCTTCCTGCTGGGCGATAGCAGGCACGATGGCGTAGAGGGCGGCGGTCTGCAGGGCGCTGTTCAGCAGGCTCTGGGACATAGTGGAGCCGTCCTCCATCTCGGAATCCCAGGGCAGGTCGGTGGCGCTCATGCCCATCATGGAGTAGTACTGGGCGGTGCTGTCAATATTGGCGGCCAGCCAGTAGAGCAGGTTGTCGGCGGTGATCTCCCACTCCCCGGTGGTGGCCACTACGGTGTCGCCGGAGATGCCTGCGGTGGCCAGGAAGGGATCAGTAACCGAGGAGAGGTCCATAGGCTCCACCTGGGAGGAGCTGCTGGAACTGTTGGAGCTGGAGCTGCCGCCGCCGTTGCCGGAGCAGCCGGTGAAGGCGGTGAGGGCCAGGACAAGAGACAGGGAGAGGGCCCCCAGACGTTTCAAGTTAGGCATGGTGATAGATCCTTTCTTATTTGAGAAATTTCTTCAGACTAAATTAAGACTCGGTCAGACCATCATAGCACAAAGGAACCATCAGGGCAAGAGGCGGCCGCTCAGCCCAAGGCGGAAAACGCGGAGATGAGAGCCTGGGCGGTGCGCAGGGGCTCGTCACCGCTGCGCAGGCGCAGGGTAAACCGGGGTACGTCCCCGGGGATCAGGAGCAGCCGGTCCTTGAATTTGGGGTCGGCACACAGGGCAGAGAACCGCTCCAGCTCAAAGTGGTCCAGGGTAAAGACCAGCTGGCCCTTCTTCTGGGCAATGTCGGTGACCCCGGCCTGGGCGGCGGCGGCACGGAGGAGAGCTACCGAGATGAGGTTGTTCACCGTGCGGGGGGGCTCGCCGTAGCGGTCAATGAGCTCATCCACCAGGTCATCGGCCTCGCTCTCGTCCCGGATGGCGGCGATGCGGCGGTAGAGGTCCATGCGCTGCTCGGGGGAGGGGACATACCGGTCGGGGATGGAGGCGGCAATGCTCAGGTCGGCGGAGCACTCGGTGCGCTTGGGGGGTGTCTGGCCCTGCTCGGTGAGCACGGCCTCCTCCAGCAGCTTCAGATACATGTCATAGCCCACGGAGAGCATAAAGCCGCTCTGCTCGGGACCCAGCACGTTGCCCGCCCCCCGGATCTCCAGATCCCGCATGGCGATCTTAAAGCCGGAGCCGAACTCGGCAAACTCCCGGATGGCGGCAAGCCGCTTGGCGGCCACCTCGGTGAGCACCTTGCCCCGGCGGTAGGTGAGGTAGGCGTAGGCCCGGCGGTTGGACCGGCCTACCCGGCCCCGGAGCTGGTGGAGCTGGGCCAGCCCCAGGTGGTCGGCGTCCTCAATGATAAGGGTGTTGGCGTTGGGCAGGTCGATGCCTGTCTCAATGATGGTGGTGCACACCAGCACGTTGAGCTCCCCGTCGGTCATGCGGCTCATCACGTCGTCAATGGCCTCCTGGCTCATTTTGCCGTGAGCCACGCCCACCGCCGCGTCCTCTCCCAGCATCTGCTGGATGCGGGCGGCGGTGCGGTCGATGGTCTCCACCCGGTTGTGGAGGTAGTACACCTGGCCGCCCCGCTCCAGCTCC
>CABVDR010000077.1 GCA_902497145.1 uncultured Oscillospiraceae bacterium | reverse complement strand
ATCATGTTTGTGCTGGGGGTAGCCCGCCACAAAGTCCAGAGTCTCAGAATTGCGGCCCAGCAGGGAGAGCAGGTCGGCGGGGTAGTCGTCCAGGTGCTTGAGAATGTATTTGGCCTGGGGCTCCTCTTTAGCCAGGGTGCGCAGCTGGGAGAGGGTCTCCTGGCTGACCACCTCCCCGTCCAGGGAGTAACGGGGCTGGAAGGGGAAGTAGCCGGTATAGAGACGGTAGCCGCCTACCACCACGGCCAGGGCCAGGAGGAGAACCAGCAGGGGAGAGCGGCGGCGTTTTTTCTTTGCGGGGGCGGCAGCTTCACGGGAGCGGGATGGCATAGGGAAAACCTCTTTTCTGTCCTGTGGTATCAGAAGGATCGTACAGTCTATACCATACCTCCAAAACATTAAAATGCTATGGAATAATTCTTAAGTTTTTTCGAAGGTTTTCTTCCTCTTGTATGGGGAAGGGGTTTTTGGTATCCTGAGAAAAACAAGAAAGGGAGGCGAGGACCATGGTGCCCAGCTACGAAACCATGGGGGATTGGCTGGAGGAGATCGCCCAGCAGTTCCCGGACGCATTTTTTGAGGAGCTGGACGGGGGCATCCAGCTGGAGGAGCAGGCCCTGCCCGACCCGGAGTTTCCCCCGGGGGAGATGTACATTATGGGGGAGTACTGCAATGATATGCTGGGGCGGTACATTGTACTCTACTACGGTTCCTTTGCCGCCCTGCTCGCCGACGAGGATGAGGATACCTGGAAGGACGAGATCTTCGCCACCGTGGCCCACGAGTTTACCCACCACATGGAAGATTTTGCCGGGCTCCACGCCCTGGACGACAAGGACGCGGAGTTTTTGCGGCAGGCCAGGGAACCGCTTTCTTGAAAGAAAGCTTGGCAAGGAACGTTGTGCGAAGCTCCGCTTCGCCTAGAATGAATCCTTTGATGCGTAAAAAACCGGCTGTCCATGACAGCCGGTTTTTCTTTAATCCCGATCGGATTCGTATTTCAAAATCTGTCCTGTGCCGCCGTGGATGGTGTACTCATACTCTATCCCGCCGGCCTTGAACTCCACTTCATACTCCAGTACGCCGTCGTCCATATCCCGTTCCGCCTTCAGCTGGGAGGCCTGGCTGGCGCTGACCCCCGCATGGCTCAGGGCGATGGACTTGGCCTTCTCGGCTCCGATGTCGGTGGAGGAGGCGGAAGCGCCGCCGGACTGGCCGGAGGACTGGTTGCTGGCGGTGGAGCCGCCGTAGTTCTCCTGCTCGCACTCGATCACCGTGGCAGAGGTGAGGGCCACCTTACACTCGTAACGGGTGGAGCCCACCATAAATTCCACCTCGTAGCACTCGGCGCGGCCGTCGTCGTACTCCAGCCAGGCATTGCAGTAGGTGGTGTCGCTCTCCTTGACCCCCGCATAGGTGAGGGCGGCGGATTTGGCGGCGCTCTCCCCAATGTAGGAGCCGGTGTTGGCGGAAGCAGAGCCGGAAGAGCCGGTATTGGTGCCGTTCTGCTCGCTCTTATACTTCACCACCGCGCCGGTCTGGGCGTCGATCTCGTAGTCATACTCGATGCCTTTCACATGGAACTCCACCTCGTAGACCATGCGGCCGTCGTCGTAGTCGTACTCGGCCTCCACAAAGGTGGCGTCAGAGGCGGACACCCCGGCGTGGCTCAGGGCGGCCTGTTTGGCCGCGTCCAGGCCGATGTAGCCGCTCTGACTGGCGGAGCCGGAGACCACAATGGGGGGACCCTCGGTGACAATATAGGTGGACGTGTCCCCGCTGCCGATGACTCCGATCTCATCCGGGTTGGCGGGGGAAAAGCCCTGGGCGGTATAGAGAAGGTTGAGCTCATTGATGGACAGGCCCACCAGCTCCTCAAAGGTCTTGGTGTTGTTGCTGCCCAACACAATGGCCTGGATGAGGGCGGCCTTACCGGTGGAGATACCGTACTCCTGGGCCTTCTGGGTGAGCTCCTGGTTGTTCTGCAGCGTCTGGGCCAGCACCGAGCCGTTCACCTGGGCGTTGGCCAGGGCGGCGTCGGCCTGAGCGGTGAGCTCCTGCTGGAGCTTCTCGCCCCGGGTCTGGTCGTTGTCCTCCACGGTGATGAGGATGGAGTTGGCCAGCTCATCTACATAGCCGTGCTGCAGCAGGGAGCCGATGATGGCGTACATGGCCACGTCGGCTGGGGTGCCCTTCAGGTCCATACCGTCTAAAATCTCCGCCCCGTCGTCGTTCATGGGGGTGGCGGAGAGGACTTTTTCGTTCTTGTTCACTTCCAGCTGGATGCTGGGGTTCACGTCCAGGGACACCAGGGAGGCCACGGCGTTGGCGCTGTAATAGTAGTAGCCGCCGCCTCCGCCCACCAGCACCAGGGCCAGACAGGCGGCAATGGCCAGGGGCGCCCAGCGGTTCTTTTTCTTCTTGGGCTGCAGTTCGTTGGTCATGTCGATCACGGTTCCTTTCCCCGCTTCACACCGGGAGAGCACCCCCTCCAGGTCGTTGGGGGCGGCGTGATCCAGGGCGGTGCGCAGCCGGGATTCCAACTCATGGTCTGTCATGGGGCGTCATCTCCTTCCAGTTTGGTCTTCAGTTTGGACAGGGCCCGGCGGTATTTGGACAGTACCGTGGGTAAGGGCAGCTCCAGCAGTTTGGCGATCTCCCGGTGCTTGAGGCCGGCGGCGGCGTGGAGCACCACAATCTGCCGCTCCTGGTCGCTGAGAATGTTGAGGGCGGCCTCCAGCACGGCCCGGTCCTCGGGGGTCACCGAGGGGGACTGGGCGGGGATGGCGTGCCACTGCTCCTCTCCAAGGTCCTGGGTGCGGCCCCGGTCCCGCAGCTTCATGCGGGCCAGATTCCGGGTGATGGTGAGCAGCCAGGCCATGGGGGTACCCTGGGGGCGGTACAGGTGGCACTTCTCCCAGGCGGTCACATAGGTATCCTGGGTCACGTCCTCCGCGTCGTGTCCGCTGCCCAGAATGGACAGGGCCAGGCCGTATACCGCCGCCCGGGTGCGGTGGTACAGCTGAGCCAGAGAGTCCCGGTCTCCGGCGGCCAGGCCCGCCATCAGCCCTTCCAGCTGCTGGGGGTCGGGAACGCCATATTCACTTTGCAGTGCTGCCAATAGCATGAGCATCGCTCGTTTCTCCTGTCACTTATAAAATGAAGAAAGGGGGGATTTTATTGCATGGAACCGAAAAAAATTTTTGGAAAATCCCTGTCTATTATACGCGCCCCGGCCCCAATGGGCAAGAGCCTTGCGGGAAGGCGGCGGGATGTGGTATGCTGGTCGGGACAGAAGGGAGGGCGGAAGATGGAAAAGACAAAGGTGCGGGGCCGCTTTGCCCCCAGCCCCAGCGGACGGATGCACCTGGGCAATGTGTGGTCGGGGCTGCTGGCCTGGCTCAGCGCCAGGAGCGCCGGGGGCGAGATGGTGCTGCGGCTGGAGGACCTGGATCCGGACCGCTGTACCCGGGCCTGGTGCGACCAGGTGATGCGGGACCTGGAGTGGCTGGGGCTTACCTGGGACAATGAGCCGGTGTACCAGTCGCAGCGCACAGCAGTGTATGCAGAGGCGTTCCACGCCCTGGAGGAGCGGGGCCTGATCTACCCCTGCTACTGCACCCGGGCTGAGCGTCTGGCCGCCTCCGCCCCCCACCGCAGCGACGGACAGGCCGTCTACGACGGCCGCTGTGCCCGGCTGACACCGGAGGAGCGGGAGACCCTCAGCCGAACCCGCCGCCCCGCCTGGCGGGTCAAAGTGGGGGAAGAGTCGATTGCGTTTCGTGATTTGTTGCAGGGAGAATACAAAGAGGATTTAAAAACCGACTGCGGCGACTTCATTCTCCGCCGCTCCGACGGGGTGTACGCCTACCAGCTGGCGGTGGTGGTGGATGACGCGGCCATGGGGGTAAACCAAGTCGTGCGGGGCAGCGACCTGCTCTCGTCCACCCCCCGGCAGATCTACCTTCAGCGGTTGCTGGGCCTGCCGGAGCCGCAGTACGGCCACGTGCCCCTGCTGCTCTCCGCCGATGGGCGGCGGCTGGCCAAGCGGGACCGGGACCAGGAGCTGGGGGAGCTCCAGAGCCGGTATACCGCCCCCGAGCTTCTGGGTTGCCTGGCCCACCTTGCCGGGCTCATTCCGGAGGAGGTGCCCATCACCGCCCAGGAGCTCATCCCCCTCTTTTCCTGGGAAAAGCTCCCCCGGGAGGATTTAAAGGTGGAAAAATTTTGATTTATATAGAGGAAGCCTCTTGACTTCTGGACAAAATCGGATATAATAATTAAGCCTGTCTTCCTGAGAAGACGGGTGTTTATCCTTGCTCCCGGCAGAGAACCGGGGGCCACAAGACCATAAGGAGGTGCAAGAAACATGGCAAAGATCAATGCGAACTACGAGGCGCTGTATATCCTGGACCCCGCTCTGAGCGAGGAGGCTATCGCCGCCCTGGTGGCTAAGTTCAAGGCCGTCGTGGAGGCTAACGGTACCGTCTCCGAGGTCGATGAGTGGGGCAAGCGCCGTCTGGCCTATCCCATCAACGATCTGATGGAGGGCTACTACGTCCTGATGACCTTCAACGCCGCTGCCGCCATCCCCGCCGAGCTGGACCGTATCTTCCGGATCACCGACGGCGTGATGCGTTCCCTCATCGTCTGCAAGGACCAGTAAGGGGGAGCGGAAATGCTCAATCGAATCATTATCATGGGTCGCCTGACCCGTGACCCGGAGCTGCGCCACACCCAGACTGGGACCGCTGTGGCCTCCTTCACCCTTGCGGTGGACCGGGATTTTAAGGACAAGTCCACTGGCGAGCGCTCCACCGACTTCATTGACGTGGTGGCCTGGCGCCAGACCGGCGAGTTTGTCAGCCGCTACTTTACCAAGGGCCGCATGGCTGTGGTAGAGGGACGGCTCCAGATCCGGGATTGGACCGATAAAGACGGCGGCAAGCGCCGCTCTGCCGAGGTTGTGGCGGACAACGTCTACTTCGGCGACTCCAAGCGGGATGGCGACGGAGGCTATCAGAGCTCCGGCTACGCCTCCGGCGGCGGATACTCCGGCGGCTATGCCTCCGGCGGTTACGCTTCCCCCGCTGCTCCGGCCGCTCCTGCGGCCCCCTCCGGCTACGGCGCTGCCCCTGCGGGCGGCGACGGGTTTGCCGAACTTTCTGACGACGACGGCGAACTGCCGTTTTAAATCTTAGACCGTGATATGGTCGTATAAAGGAGGTTACTCTCATGGCTATGGAACGTGAAAACCGGGCCCCCCGCGGCCGTAAGCGCCGCAAGGTCTGTGCCTTCTGCGTGGACAAGGTTGAGTGCATCGACTATAAGGACGCTGCCAAGCTGCGCCGCTACACTTCTGAGCGCGGCAAGATCCTGCCCCGCCGCACCACCGGCACCTGCGCCATGCATCAGCGTCAGCTGACCGAGGCCATCAAGCGCGCCCGTCAGGTCGCCCTGCTGCCCTACGTCACCGACTAATTTGCATTTTTGAAAGCCTCTCCCTTTTAGGAGAGGCTTTTTTATATGCTCCAAAGCAGGCAAATGCATCTTTTTGGGAAAAGCTGTCTGCTTTCCCCGCCCGGCGGCAAAAAATTTTGAAAAGGGATTGCACAACAAGAAATTTTTTTGTACAATAAAACTGTATTTCTATCGGACCGTGGCCCGCACTGCCGGGCCACGCCGTTGTTTTGGCGCAGGTCCGGGAGTTTCATCTGATTTTGATTTTTAGAAAGAGATAGAAAGGGTGGCGCCGGCCTATGGAGCTTTTGAAAGAGCGGATTCGCAAAGACGGGAAGGTCAAGGGCACCGACGTGCTGAAGGTGGACAGTTTTCTCAACCACCAGATGGATGTCGATCTCTTTGCGGAGATCGGCAAGGAATTTAAGCGCAGATTTGCAGACTGCGACGTGAACAAGATCCTGACCATTGAGGCCTCGGGCATTGGGATCGCCTGTATCACGGCGCAGTTTTTCCACTGTCCGGTGATTTTTGCAAAAAAGAATCAGACCAAGAATATCGCCGGTGAGGTGTACACCTCCCAGGTGGAGTCCTTTACCCATGGCCGGGTGTATAACATCATTGTGGCCAAGGAGTTTTTGGGCCCTGGGGACAAGGTGCTGCTCATCGACGACTTTTTAGCCAACGGCGCGGCCCTGGAGGGTCTGGCCAAGCTGGTAAAGGACGCTGGGGCGGAGCTGGTGGGCGCCGGCATCGTCATCGAGAAGGCCTTCCAGCCCGGCGGCGACCGCCTGCGCGCCGAAGGCCTGCGTGTGGAGTCTCTGGCCCGTGTGAAGAGCATGAGCGAGGAGACCGGCGTGGAGTTTGTGGACTGAGCGTCCCCTGACTGCGGTTAAAACCGGGAAAACCGGTTTTAATAAATTAAGAGGAACAAGAAACGAACCAAGAAAACAAGGAGGAACTTTGCACATGAAGATGAAGAAGATTCTCACGCTTGTACTGGCTCTTGCCCTGGTTCTGGGCCTGACCGCCTGCGGCAGCAGCGGCGACAGCACCAGCGGCTCCGGCTCCGGCAGCCAGAGCGGCTCTCAGACCAGCAGCAACTCCAACTTCAAGGTGGGCGCCATCTATATCAACAAGAAGAGCGACACCGCCGGCTACACCTATGCCCACAACACCGGCATTACCACCGCCATGAAGGAGCTGGGCCTGGACCCTGAGACCCAGCTGGTGGTCCAGGACGAGGTGCCTGAGGAGTATGACGCCGTGGCCACCGCCGTGGATAACCTGGTGGGTGAGGGCTGCAACATCATCTTCGGTATCTCCTTTGGCTATATGCAGGCCATGAACGACAAGGCCGCCGAGTATCCCGACGTGATCTTCTCTCACGCCACCGGCTATATGTCCAACGACACCAACTTTAATAACTACTTCGGCCGCGCCTATCAGGCCCGCTACCTGGCCGGCATCGCCGCTGGCCTCAAGAGCCTGGAGACCGGCAACAACAACATCGGCTACGTGGCCGCCTACGGCCGTGAGTACGCTGAGACCTCCTCCGGCATCAACGGCTTCGCTCTGGGCGTCCAGGCCGTCAACCCCGACGCCACCGTCTATGTGAAGAAGCTGGGCAATTGGGCCGACGAGATCAACGAGTCCGCCTTTGCCACCGAGCTCATCCAGTCCTTCGGCTGCGGCGTCATCTCCCAGCACTGCGACTCCGCCCAGCCCCAGATCGCTGCCGAGAACGCCGGCGTGTTTGGCTGCGGCTATAACTCCGACATGACCGCCGACGCCCCCAAGGCTCACCTGACCGCTGCCATCTGGCACTGGGACGTGTACTACAAGACCGCTCTGGAGGCCGCTATGGCCTGTGAGAGCGCCGACCAGTTCGTGGAGAAGATGGGCGGCAACGCCTACTACGGCGGCCTGAAGGAAGGCTTTGTGGGCATCTCCCCCCTGAATGAGGACACCGTGGCTCCCGGCACCCAGGCTGCCATCGACGCGGTGAGCGAGCTCATCACCTCCGGCGAGTGGGACGTGTTCACCGGCACCAAGCTGCACATCACCATCAATGACGACGGCACCGCTACCGTGGAGAAGGAAGAGGCTCCTCTCATGTCCGACGGCTATCAGCTCAAGGACAGCGAAGTGGTGGAGATGGATCCTGAGATCGTGCCCGCCGGCGGCGAGAGCATTGAGGACAGCGTCATCACCGGCACCATGAACTACTATGTCCAGGGTGTGAAGGAAGTCTGATTTTTCCCCAAGCAACTGTGATCCTACCGGGAGGCCGGCCGGTCCATCCGGCCGGCCTTCCTTTTTTCGAGAAAAAAGGAAGCAAAAAAGCTTTGTGCGAAGCTTCGCTTCGCCTCTGTGCCCGGTACCTGCCCAGCTGCCCTGGCTCTGCCAGGGGAGGCGACGTCTGTACAACGCAGGTGCTTTCAAATTTTGAACCCGGCAGGGGCCTGTGTCCCCGGGGCAAGAAGGATCAGCCACTCAGATTTT
This sequence comes from uncultured Oscillospiraceae bacterium, assembly GCA_902497145.1. GTDB lineage: Bacteria > Bacillota > Clostridia > Oscillospirales > Oscillospiraceae > Lawsonibacter. The sequence continues at coordinate 2,738 of CABVDR010000077.1, read as the reverse complement.
GCCCGCCGGATGGTTACTACCCAACCACCAGTAGGGTACCCCCGTGAAATGGGGTCCGGGGCAAGCCGCCTGTGAGCACCCGCTGCGCGAAGGTGCTCACCGAAGGCGGCCCCGGCGATCTTTGGTTCTTTCCATCGCTGGAAAGAACATCTTTTGCTCCCCGCCCCGCAGGGCGGAACCCTCATAAATCAAATCATCCTTAGAGCCGAAGCCCAGACCCACTCTGAGCCTCGCCTGTGGGGATGAAACCCCAAACCAAACACACAGAAAAGACCAACCGGAAGGAAGAAGGAGGAGGCCCATGGCAGAACAGTATGCCATTGAAATGCGGGGCATCACCAAGACCTTTGGCAGCGTGGTGGCCAACAAGGACGTGGAGCTGAACGTGCGCCCGGGGGAGATTCTGGCCCTGCTGGGCGAGAACGGCTCGGGCAAGACCACCCTGATGAACATGCTCTCCGGCATCTACGCCCCGGACAGCGGCGAGATCCGGGTCAATGGCCAGCCCGTGACCATCGCGTCCCCCCAGGACGCTAAGCGGCTGGGTATCGGCATGGTGCACCAGCACTTCAAGCTGGTGGATGTGTTCTCCGCCGCCGATAACATCTGGATGGGGAAGGAGAAGGCGGGCTTTTTGCTGAAAAAGGACCGCTACGACGAGATCGAGGCCATGGCCAAGAAGTTTGGCTTCGACCTGGACCCCCGGAAAAAGGTGCACAACATGGCGGTGTCTGAGAAGCAGACCCTGGAGATCATCAAGGTGCTCTACTACGGCGCGAAGGTCATCATTCTGGACGAGCCCACCGCTGTGCTCACCGTCCAGGAGATCCAGAAGCTCTTCGGTGTGCTGCGCCGGATGAAGGAGGACGGGCACTCGGTCATCATCATCACCCATAAGCTCAATGAGGTGCTGGACATCTCCGATCGGGTGGCTATTCTGCGCAAGGGCGAGTACGTAGGCACCGTGAACACCGCCGAGACCAACGAGCAGCAGCTCACCGAGTACATGGTGGGCCGGAAAATCGACCTGAACATCGAGCGCCCGGTGGTGGAAAAGACCCGGCCCCTGCTGGAGATCCGGGACCTGACCATTAAGAACGACGAGGGCGCTGTGGCCATCGACCACGTGAACTTCTATATCCGGGGCGGCGAGATTTTGGGCGTGGCGGGCATTGCCGGCTGCGGCCAGAAGGAGCTGTGTGAGGCCATTGCCGGCCTGCGGCCCATCGAGGGCGGCCAGATGATCCACAAGGGGGAGAACATCGTGGGCCTCTCCCCCAAGGCGATCCTGGACAAGGGCATCTCCATGTCTTTCATCCCGGAGGACCGGCTGGGCATGGGCCTGGCCCCCTCCCTGTCCATCACGGACAACATGCTGCTGAAAACATACAGCGACGGCAGGGGCATCTTTGTGGACCGGAAGCGGGGCCGGGCGGAGGCGGAACACGTCATCCAGGAGCTGGAGGTGGTCACCCCCTCCACCGAGACCCCGGTGCGCCTGCTCTCCGGCGGCAACGTGCAAAAGGTGCTGCTGGGCCGCGAGATCAAGGCCGGCCCCAACGTCATCGTCACCGCCTATCCTGTCCGCGGCCTGGACATCAACTCTTCCTATGCTATTTACCACATTCTCAACGAGCAGAAGAAGTCCGGCGTGGGCATCCTGTTCGTGGGCGAGGACCTGGACGTGATGATGGCCCTGTGCGACAAGATCATGGTCCTCTGCCACGGCAGAGTGATGGGCGTAGTCCACGCCCACAAGGTCACCAAGGAGGAGCTGGGCCTGATGATGACCGGCGCCCTGGACCTGACCCGCAAGTATGAGGACAAGCCCGCGGGCATTGCCCGGGACACTCTGATCGAGGAGGTGGACCAATGAACCGGAAAGAACCGCTCTTCCGCGTGGTCAAGCGGGAGTCGTCCAGCCCCGTCCGCCAGGCCCTGGCCTATGTGGCGGCGGTGGTCATCGCCCTGCTCATCGGCGCGGCCCTCCTCTCCTCCATGGATGTGGACCCCCTCACCTTCTACCAGAAGATGGTGACCATGGGCATCCCGGGCAACAAATTCCCCTGGCGCATCGTGGAGAACTTCGTCAAGCTCTTTGTCCCCCTGCTCATCACCTCCCTGGCCCTGTCGCTGGCCTTCCGGATGCGCTTCTGGAACATCGGCGGAGAGGGGCAGTTCATCATGGGCGCCATCTGTGCCGCCGCGGCTGCCCACAAGCTGGGCCCGGTCCTGCCCCAGCCCCTGGTGGTGCTGGTCATGGCCCTGTGCGGCATCCTGGGCGGCGGCCTGTACGGCCTGATCGTGGCCCTGCTGAAGGTGCGCTACAACACCAACGAGACCCTGCTCACCCTGATGCTCAACTACATCGCCCTCTATCTCCTCCAGTTCCTGGGGGAGACCAAGGCTGGCTGGAACTTCTTCCTGGACCCTGATTCCGCCCGGCCCAAGTTCGCCGGCTTCCCCGACAACGCGGACATGATCACCTTCCCCCTGGGCCCCTTCAACCTGAACCTGTCCCTGATCATCGCCATCGTCCTGTGCGTGCTCCTCTTCGGCTATCTGAAGTACACCAAGCACGGCTATGAGATCGCCGTGGTGGGGGACAGCCCCAACACCGCCCGCTATGCGGGCATGAAGGTGGGGCGGATCGTGGTGCGCACCATCTTCCTGTCCGCTGCCCTCATCGGCCTGGCCGGCGCCTTCTATGTCTCCTCCGCCGGCACCCTGTCCACCTC
>CABVDR010000076.1 GCA_902497145.1 uncultured Oscillospiraceae bacterium | reverse complement strand
TGCTGGATGGGCTCAAGGGAGAGAATACCCCCTGTGTTATCCTGGCCACCTACGGAAACCGCCACTACGATGACACTTTAGCCCAGGTCAAGCGCATCCTGGGGGAGCAGGGCTTCCGGTGCGCCGGAGCCGCTGCGGTGATTACCCCCCATATCTTCGCCCCCTCCCTGGGGATGGGCCGCCCGGACGAGGAGGACGAGGTGGTGCTGGGCCGGTTCGTTCAGGCCGTCCAGGACAAATTGGCTCAGGAGAGCTGGGCCGAGGCCGCCGTTCCCGGCAACCCCAACCCGGCCCCGAAAAAAGCGGTGCCCGTGCCCAAGGACCGGGACTGGGACACCTGCCTGGGCTGCGCCATCTGCGCCAAGGCCTGTCCTACCCAGGCCATGGATCTGAGCACCCTGAAGTGGGACGATGACAAGTGCATCAGCTGCATGGCCTGTGTATCTGCCTGTCCCACCGGCGCCTTGGGCTTTAGTGCAGCCCAGCTGGCGGCCAAGCTCACCGCCAACTTTACCGCCCGCCGGGAGGTGGAGACGTTCCTGGAGGGTTAAGTGTCCATGAAGAAGATCCTCATGCTGGCCACCGGCGGTACCATCGCCTCCAAGGACAGCGGGCAGGGGCTGACCCCCGCCATTACCTCCCAGGAAATTTTAAACTACGTCCCCGCCATCGGACAGCTGTGCCAGGTGGATGCCATTCAGCTGATGAATCTGGACAGCACCAACATCGCGCCCCGCCACTGGCTGGAGATGGCCCGGGCGGTGGAGGAGCACTACGATCAGTACGACGGCTTTGTACTCACCCACGGCACCGACACCATGGCCTATACCGCCGCCGCCCTGTCCTACCTCATTCAGTACTCGGAGAAGCCCATCGTGATCACCGGCTCCCAGAAGTCCATCTGTCTGGAGAACACCGACGCCCGGCTCAACCTGTACAACAGCTTCCTCTACGCCGCGGCGCAGGGGTCCCACGGGGTGAGTCTGGTCTTTGACGGCAAGGTGATTTTGGGTACCCGCGCCCGGAAGGAGCGCACCAAGAGCTACAACGCCTTTTCCAGCGTGGATTACCCCGAGCTGGCCGTTATCCGGGACGGAAAGCTCATCCGCTACTTAGCGGAGCTGGAGTACCGTCCCAAACCCGTATTCTACCACCAGCTGGAGGAGCGGGTGCTGCTGCTCACCCTGATCCCCGGCATGGGGGCCGACGCCCTGGAGGCCCTGCGGGACCGGTATGAGGCGGTGATTTTGCAGAGCTTCGGGGTGGGCGGCCTGCCCGGCGGCGCGTCCGGCCCTCTGGCCCATGCCATCGAGTCCTGGCTGGAGGCGGGCAAGACCATCGTCATGATGACCCAGGTGCCCTACGAGGGCAGCGATATGGAGGTCTATCAGGTGGGCTACCAGGTGAAGGAGAAGTACCAGCTCATGGAGGCCTACAACATGACCCTGGAGGCCGCCACCGCCAAGCTCATGTGGGTGCTGGGGCAGACCCGGGAGAGTGGTCTGGTGCGGCAGCTGTTTGAGCAGCCGGTGCAGTTTGACCTGATTCACTGAAAATACGTTAAAAAATACACAAAGAGCGGAATCCGGAGGTGGAATTACCGGATTCCGCTCTTGCGCATTTGGGGATTTTGTGGCAGAATAGGGAGCGATGAATCTAGTTGCAAAGAAGCAAAGGAGGCGCTGCTGTGAAGAGATTACGAGCTGTTGCGGCCATGATTCTGGTGCTGCTCCTCTTGTGCAGCGTGCTGCCGCTGGGAACTCTGGCGGCAGGGGAGGGGGAGAGCTATGAGACCACAGTGCTCTTTACCCACGATCTCCACTCCCACTTCCTGCCCCAGAAAACCGCCGACGGGGGAGAGTCGGGGGGCTATGCCCGGCTGGCTACCGTGCTTCAGCAGGAGCGTGCCCAGCACCCGGACGCCCTGACCCTGGACGGGGGCGATTTCTCCATCGGCTCCCTCATCCAGACTTTATATACCTCCAAGGCCCCGGAACTGCGCACCATGGGAGCCTTGGGTTATGACGCTACCACGGCCGGAAACCACGAGTTTGACCACGAGGGGACCGGCTTTTCCCGCATGCTCACCGCCGCCCGCACCAGCGGGGACCCGGTGCCTGCCTTGCTCATGGCCAACTACAAGCCCTCTGACGACAACCCCGACCAGCTGGACATCCAGCGTGCCATGTCGGCCTACGGCGTGAAGGACTATATGCTCCTGGAGCGGGGCGGCATCACCTACGGTATCTTCGGCATCATGGGCACCGACTCCGACGACTGCGCCCCCACCTCCGGCTTCACGCTGGAGGACCCGGTAGAGGCCGCCAAGCGGTGCGTGGACGCCCTGGAGGAGCAGGGCGCCCAGTTTATCATCTGCCTGTCCCACAGCGGCACCAACGACAAGGAGAGCAAGTCGGAGGATCAGCAGCTGGCCAAAAAGGTGGACGGCATTGACCTCATCATCTCCGGCCACACCCACACCACCCTGGAGGAGCCCATTGTGGAGGGGGACACCTACATCGTCTCCGCCGGACCGTTTTGTGAGAACCTGGGCTCCATCACCCTGGAGTGGACCGAGGACGGGGACAAGACCCTAAAGGATTATCACTTGACACCCATTGACGAGACCGTGGCGGAGGACCAGACCATTGCCGCACTGGTGGATGGATGGAAAAGTCAGGTCAGCTCCGGCTATCTCGCCTCTTATAACCTGAGCTACGACCAGGTGCTCACTACCAGCTCCTATGACCTGCCCAAGCCCGAAAACAAGGACCGGGTGGACAGCAACCTGGGCCGCCTGGTGGCCGACGCTTACCACTGGGCCTCCACCACACTGGTGGAAGACGCCCCCAATGTGGAGACGGTGGCGGTGGTGGCCGACGGGGTGCTGCGGGCCTCCCTGTACAAGGGGAACATTACCACCTCCCAGGCTTTTGACGTACTGTCCATGGGGGTGGGGGAGGACGGCAAGTCCGGCTACCCCCTGGTGTCCTGCTACCTCACCGGCAAGGAGCTGAAGGCTGTGATGGAGGTGGACGCCTCGGTGTCCCCCATTATGACGGGCACCCAGCTCTATATGTCCGGCGCCGATTATTCCTTCAACACCCACCGGCTCATCTTCAACCGGGTCACCGACGCCCAGCTGAAAGAACCCGCCTACGGGGCCGGTTTCTCCGCCCAGAGCGTCAGTAAGCTGGAAAATGACAAGCTCTATCGGGTGGTGTCCGGGATGTACTCCGCCCAGATGCTGGGCACTGTGAAAAGCAAATCCTTCGGGATTTTATCCATTGTCCCTAAGGACGAGAGCGGGGAGCCCATTACCGACTTCTCATCCCGGATCCTGGTGGACAAAAACGGCAACGAGATCAAAGAGTGGTACGCCTTGGCGGCCTATCTGCAGGAGTTTGGCTCCCAGGCCATCTCCTACCAGGTGGAGAAGGGCGGCTGCAAGACCATCAGCACCAGCTGGAACCCCATCGAGCTGGTGAAGAACCCCAGCCTGTTCTCCGTGGGGCTGGTGCTGGTTTTGATCCTGCTGGTGGTGCTGGTGGTGCTGCTGGTGCGCACCTTCGTTCGCCGGGGCCGCAGAAGACGGGGCGGAGGCTACCGCCGCCGCCGGTTCCTGTAAAGGGGAAGAAACCCCTTTTCTTAACTTGTTGTCCCTGCGCGGCCCTGCCGCGTATACAAATAAGAAACGCAGGGAGGCGCCCCGGACGCTGTCCGGGACCTGAAGTGCGGTTCGAGGAGGAAAAACAGTGAAACAGTACGAGATCGTCAAAAAGAAGGTGCTCACGCCGGAGATCAGTCAGATCTCCGTCTACGCACCGCTGATCGCTGCCAAGGCAAAGGCCGGTCAGTTCATCATCCTCCGAGTGGATGGGGAGGGGGAGCGTATCCCTCTGACTATCTCCAGTGCGGAGAATGACCTCATCACCGTCATCTACCAGAAGGTAGGCGCCACGACGTTGGCTCTGGATCAACTCAATGAGGGCGATTGCCTCCACGACTTCGTGGGCCCTCTGGGTGAGCCCACGCACGTGGATGGTTATGGCCGCGTGGCGGTCCTGGGCGGCGGCCTGGGCTGTGCCATTGCGCTGCCGGTGGCCAAGGCCCTGCATGAGGCCGGCAATCAGGTGGACCTGATCGGCGGCTTCAAGACCAAGGATATCGTCATCCTGGAGGAGGAGATGTCCAAGGCCTGCACCGACCTGCACATCTGCACCGATGACGGCACCTACGGCTACCACGGCTTTGTTACCGGAAAGCTGGAGGAGCTTATCAACAGCGGCGTGAAGTTTGACCACGTGTTCGCCATCGGCCCGCTGATGATGATGAAGTTTGCCTGCAAGCTCACCGAGAAGTACAACATCCCCACCACCGTCAGCATGAACCCCATCATGATCGACGGCACCGGCATGTGCGGCGGCTGCCGGCTCACCGTGGGCGGCGAGGTGAAGTTTGCCTGCGTGGACGGCCCCGACTTCGACGGCCATCAGGTGGACTTTGACGAGGTAATTGCCCGCAACGCTACCTATCGTGATTTTGAAGCTCAGCGGAAGAGAGACCACCTCTGCCGTCTGGGAGGAGGTGCTCTCAATGGCTAATATGCAGATGACCAAGACCCCCATGCCCGAGCAGGACCCCCAGGTCCGCAACCACAACTTCCTGGAGGTGGCCCAGGGCTACACCCCTGAGCAGGCCGTCAATGAGGCCAAGCGGTGCATCCACTGCAAAAACCCCGCCTGTGTCTCCGGCTGCCCCGTGGGCATCCCCATCCCCGACTTTTTGGCCAAGGTGGCCGAGGAGGACTTTGCCGGGGCCTATGAGATCCTCTCCAACGCCAACGCCCTGCCCGCCATCTCCGGCCGCGTCTGCCCCCAGGAGAACCAGTGTGAGGGCAAGTGCGTCCGGGGCGTGAAGGGCGAGCCCGTGGCCATCGGCCGGGTGGAGCGCTTTGTGGCCGACTGGGCTGCCGAGCAGGGCATCGCCAACGTGGCTACCGCCCCCAAGAACGGCCATAAAGTGGCCGTTATCGGCTCCGGCCCTGCCGGCCTGACCTGCGCCGGTGAGCTGGCCCGCATGGGCTACTCCGTCACCGTGTTCGAGGCCTTCCACACCGCCGGCGGCGTGCTCACCTACGGCATCCCCGAGTTCCGTTTGCCCAAGGCCATTGTGGCCCGGGAGGTAGACAACCTGGTGAAGATGGGCGTGGACATCGAACTGAACATGGTCATTGGCAAGATCTTGACCATCCCCGAGATTTTTGAGCGGGGCTATGAGGCGGTGTTCATCGCCTCCGGCGCCGGTCTGCCCATGTTTATGAAGATCCCCGGCGAGGGCCTGGTGGGCGTGTACTCCGCCAACGAGTACCTCACCCGCATTAACCTGATGAAGGCCTACAAGGAGGACAGCGAGACCCCCATCCTCCACAACAAGAAGGTAGCCGTCGTCGGCGGCGGCAACGTGGCTATGGACGCCGCCCGGTGTGCCAAGCGCATGGGCGCCGAGGTCCACATCATCTACCGCCGCTCCGAGGCGGAGCTCCCCGCCCGTGCCGAGGAGGTCCACCACGCCAAGGAGGAGGGCATCATCTTCGATCTGCTCACCAACCCCGTGTCCATCGAGGGCGATGAGAAGGGCCATGTCCAGTCCATCACCTGCATCCGTATGGAGCTGGGCGAGCCTGACGCCTCCGGCCGCCGCCGTCCTGTTCCTGTGGAGGGCAGCGAGTTCAAGGTGGAGGCCGACGCGGTTATCATGGCTCTGGGCACCAGCCCCAACCCCATGAGCACCAAGGGCACCGAGGGTCTGGAAAAGACCAAGAAGGGCTGTGTGGCTGCCGACGAGAGCGGCAAGACCAGCCTGGAGGGCGTGTACGCCGGCGGCGACGCCGCTACGGGTGCGGCCACCGTCATCCTGGCCATGGGTGCTGGCAAGCACGCGGCCAAGTCCATTGACGAGTACATCAAGAGCAAGGGCTAAGACCCATATAGAAAAGAGGCACAGGCATAAGCCTGTGCCTCTTTTGTTATTTCTGCCGTCGGCATAAAAGAGATGTGAGGTCTGTCTCCATAACCAACAGGCTGGCAAGCAGCAGCAGGCCGCCGAAATAGGCCTGGGGCGTCAGTACCTCGTGGGCCACAAAGAAGGCCAAAATGGAGTTGAATACCGGTTCCAGACAGAAGATGACCCCCACATGGGAGGCGGTGGTATACTGGAGGGCCACAGCCTGGATGAGAAAGGCCGCTCCGGTGCAGAAAAGGGCCAGGACCAACACGCTGCCCCACACTGCCGGGCTGCGGGGGAGAGCGGGGGTCTCAAAGATCAAAGACAGGATCAGCATACCCAGACCGGCAAAGAGCTGCTGATAGATGCCCAGCTGGAAGGCGTTGATGTCCTGCCCCGTCACGCCCCGCTCCGTGATCAGCAGGTAGGCGGCGTTGGAGACGGCGCATAAGATGCACAGGATATCGCCCAGGGCGGGACGCAGAGCGCTGGACAGGGTGAGGAAAGCGATGCCTGTCACCGACATGACCAGCACCACAAACAGCTTTCGGGAGGGCCTGGTGCAGAAGAAGAGGTAGTCCAGAAGGGGGGTGAAGACTACCGTCATGGCGCAGAGAAACCCGGCGTTGGTCAGGCTGGTATACTTTACCCCGAAGGTGTTAAAGGAGTAGATGCTCAGCAGTGCCGCCCCGGTACACAGGCTCAGCTTTAAGGTGGCGCGGCTGGGCGAGCGCAGCCGCCGGAAAAACAAAAGCCAGGCGGCGGCAAAGGCAATGAGAAAGCGCAGAGCGTTGAGTGTGAACGGCCCCAGTTCTCCCAGCGCCAGGTCGGTGAGCAGATAGGAAATTCCCCAGAAAAAGGTCACCAGGACCAGCATCAGGTCCGCCTTTACCTGCGTGCGCATAAGAAACATCCTCTCCAGAAAGAAGTGGTTCAAGGGAATGGGGGAGTATCCGGCCATATTGTACCATATTACAAAAATAAGTGGAAGAGGAAAGAGAAAATGTGCGGCTATGACAAAAGAAAAGGCCGGGCCGCCTTTACATAGACGGTCCGGCATGGTACACTGACAGGGAAAGCGCGCTGTGAGAGAGGAGAAGGGACATGGAGTCAAAGCTTTCCTTTGGCCATCTGGCGGCCCTGTTTACGGTGGTCAACTGGGGCACCACCTTCATCGCCACCAAGGTGCTGCTGGAGGCGTTTACCCCCCTGGAGATCCTCATTTTCCGCTTTGTGCTGGGCTATGTGGCCCTGGCGGCGGCCTGCCCCAGACGATTGAAGGTGGGGGACTGGAGGAAGGAGGGGCTGCTGGCGGCGGCGGGACTCACCGGCGTGTGCCTGTACTACCTGCTGGAAAACATCGCCCTCACCTTCAGCACCGCCTCCAACGTGGGGGTCATCGTGTCGGCCTCGCCCCTGTTTGCCGCCCTGTTCTCCCTGGCCCTCAGCCGGGGGAAGGAGCGGCCCGGGTGGCGGTTTTTGCTGGGCTTTCTGCTGTCTATGGGGGGCATCTGCCTCATCAGCTACACGGGAAACGCCCTGGCCCTGGACCTGCGGGGAGACCTGCTGGCGGTGATCGCCGCCATGGTGTGGGCGGTGTACTCCCTGCTCACCAAGAAGATTGGCAGCTTTGGGTGGAACGTGATCTTGACCACCCGGCGCATCTTCTTCTACGGCATCCTCTTTATGATCCCCGCCGCCGCCTTCCTGCCCTTCCGGTGGGACCTGGGGCGGCTGGGAAACGGCAGCTATCTGGCCATGCTCCTCTACCTAGGCCTGGGAGCCTGCGCCATGTGCTTTGTCACCTGGAACTACGCCATCAAGACCTTGGGTCCGGTAAAGACCATGGTCTACATCTATCTGGTGCCAGTGATCACCGTGATCTGCTCGGCCCTTATCTTACATGAGACGGTTACCCTCCGCTCCGCAGCTGGCACCGCCCTGACCCTGGCGGGGCTGGTGCTGTCCCAGTGGGACTCCCTAAAACTCCTGTGGACGGGGCGGACGGCCGCAGAAAAGGAGGATATTTGATATGGAAAAACCCACCGAGTACACCCTGACCTGGGAGGTCACCGACGAGATGACCGCCAAGCGCATCGGCAGCGCCGGGTCCAAGATCCTGTCCACCCCCAACATGGTGGCCCTCATGGAGGGAGCCGCCCTGGAGCTGGCCAAGGCCTACCTGGACGAGGGGATGACCACCGTAGGGGCGGAGATCCACTGCCGCCACCTGGCCCCCACCCCCGTGGGCATGAAGGTGAGCGCCACCGCCCGGCTGCGGAGCATCGAGCGGCGGAAGATGTGGTTTGACCTGGAGGTCTTTGACGAGAAGGGCAAATGCGGCGAGGGGTCCCACCTGCGGATTATGGTCACCCCCAAGGGCATCCAGGACAAGGCGCAGAAAAACGCGGAATAAAGCACAAAAGGGAGCGGGCAAAAGCCCGCTCCCTTTTGTGTGAGAGGAGATCGTGGAATGGCTACCACGCGACCAGTTGGTCGGAAGCGAAAGCCCGCCGGGATGGAGCGGCAGGCTCCGCGGAACAAAGCGTCTGGATATTACCGATGGACATTGACGGCAAAGGTCTGGTAATAACCGGACAGGGCGGTGGTCAATACTTCGAGAATAAACTGTTTCATACGAGACCTTCCTTTCTTCATTCCATCAGTTCGATTTGTGGGAGGCTTTTTGTTGTCCTCCCTGGAACTGGCCTTATGATAGCACAGCTTTGAAAGAAAATAAAATACCTATTATATTGCGCTTACCATATTTTTTTGATATGATAAACCGAAAGGAGGGTGGCCTATGGACCTGCGTACCCTGCGGTATTTCACCACGGTGGCCCGGGAGCGGAACATCACCCGGGCAGCGGAAAAGCTGAATATGAGTCAGCCGCCTCTCAGCCACCAGATCCGATGTTTGGAGGAGGAGCTGGGGGTGCAGCTGTTTATCCGGGGCAAGCGCCGCCTGGAACTCACGGACGACGGCGCCCTGCTGCTGCGCCGGGCCAATCAGATTCTGGAGCTGACCGAAAAGACCACCCAGGAGATGAAGGAGCGGAAGCATCAGGTGTCCGGCACATTGTATCTGGGCCTGGTGGAGGGGCGGGCTCCCTATCTGGCCGCCAACTGGATTGCCGGGTTCCGGGAGCAGTACCCCCTGGTCTACTACAATCTGTGGAACGGCAGCAGCGATGACGTGGTGGACCGGCTGCGTCAGGGCTTGGCCGATCTGGCCATTGTGGCCACCCCCTACGACATGGAGCGGCTGGAGGGATTTCCCGTGGGGGACGAGCCCTGGTGCGCCATCCTCCCCCGGGAGAGCCCCCTGGCCCAGGAGCCGGGGGACACCATCCCCCTAAAGCGGCTGGTGGGACAGCCCCTTATCGTCCCCTCCCGGGGCTCCCGGGTGCAGGCGATCGGCCGGTGGTTCCAGGAGATCGGGGCCGAGCCGGACATCCGGTGTACCATGTCCAACTACGTGGACGCCTTGGCCCTCACCGAGCAGGGGGTGGGCATCAGTATCTTTCCCCAGACCACCCGGACCCCCAGCGCCCTGGTGCGGGTGAAGGTGATTACCCAGCCCGCCCGGCGGGCGGAGTACGTGCTGGTGTGGAACCGGGAGGCTCCCACCTCCCGGCTGGTGGGGGAATTTATTACTTGGGTACGCCAGTGGGCCCAGGACCATTCGTCCATGGACGAAGCGGAGCGGGGCGAGCGGATTTTGTAAGAGGGGGGAAATACCATGCTGACCTATTCCATGGAGGGGCGGAACGGCCTGCCTCTGTACGACTATCTGAGCCGCCGCATCAAGGAGGACATCTGGGCCGGAAAGCTGCGGCCGGGGGAGAAGCTGCCCTCCAAGCGGGCGCTTGCCCGGAACCTGGAGGTGTCGGTGGTGACGGTGGAGAACGCCTACGCCCAGCTGGTGGCCGAGGGCTACCTGTACACCCGGGAGAAGAGCGGCTACTTTGTCAGCGCCCTGGACACCGGGGCCAAGCCCACCCCGGCCCCTACGCTGCCTGTCCCGGAGGAGCCGGAGGGGGAGTGGCTGCTGGATCTGAAGAGCGGCGGCTCCGGCACCGAGGGCTTCCCCTTTGCGGTGTGGGCTAGGCTCATGCGCCGGGTCCTCTCCGACGAGGGGGAGCGGCTTTTGAAGGTGTCTCCCCACAGCGGCGTTCCCGAGCTGCGCCGGGCCATTGTGGGCTATTTAAGGCAGTTTCGGGGCATCGACGTGTCCCCGGAGCAGGTGGTGGTGGGAGCGGGCACCGAGTACCTCTATAACCTCATCGTCCAGCTGCTGGGCCGGGACAAGGTGTTTGGCCTGGAGCGGCCCGGCTACCCCAAGGCGGGCAAGGTCTACGCCCTCAACGGAGCCTCCTGCGTCCCCCTCGCCATGGACGGGCAGGGGGTGAGAGTGGACAGCGTGGAGGAGAGCGGGGCTCAGGTCATCCACCTCAGCCCCTCCCACCAGTTCCCCAGCGGGACGGTCACACCCATCGCCCGGCGGCAGAGCCTGCTGCGCTGGGCACAGCAGGAAGCGAGACGGTACATCATTGAGGACGACTACGACAGTGAGTTCCGCTTTACCGGCCGCCCCATCCCCACCCTCCAGAGCATCGACAGGGGGGGCCGGGTCATCTATATGAACACCTTCTCCCGCACCCTGGCCCCCTCCCTGCGCATCAGCTACATGGTGCTGCCCCCCGCCCTGCTGGAGGCGTACCGGCAGAAGCTGGGCTTTTACTCCTGCACCGTCCCCGCCATGGAGCAGTACACCTTGGCCCGCTTTCTCTCCGGCGGCGGATTTGAGACCCACGTCAACCGGATGAGGGTCTTTTACCGGGGGCGGCGGGACCAGGTGCTCTCCGCCCTGGCGGAAAGCCCCCTGAAGGGCCGCTATGAGGTGCGGGGCGAGGACGCGGGGCTCCACTTCCTGGTGGGGCTGGACACCCCCCGCAGCGACCAGGAGCTGGCGGCTCTGGCCCGGCAGGCTGGCATCCGCCTGTCCTTCCTCACCGACTACGGGGGCGGGGAGGAGCACTGGCTGGTGGTGAACTACCCCGGTGCCGACCTGGAGCGCCTGCCCCAGGCTCTGGAGCGGCTGGCAGTGCTGCTATGAAAAAACGGTTCCCACCCTTTC
>CABVDR010000075.1 GCA_902497145.1 uncultured Oscillospiraceae bacterium | reverse complement strand
TTACCATATCTCAGTTCGCTTGTCAAGAACTTTTTTCGCACCGTCAGGTGGTTTTTGTTCTCTCATTCAAGCTCGCTTTTGATCTCGGTAAGCACTGTCTCGCGACAGCTTTGATAGAATACCACTCCGCCCCCGTTTTGTCAACAGCTTTTTTCATTTTTTTCGAGTTTTTTCTTCCGCTTCCAAAAAGAGGGGTATTTCTGCCGTTTTGTCCACCACTGGGCTACATCTATCCGCAGAAATTCGCCTTGCGCATCCCCTCCAGTTATGATACCCTATTTTTAATAATTCTATATATTAAGGAAGGTCTTTTTCATGCCGATTAAAATTCCTGACTCTCTCCCCGCTACCGCTACTCTGGAGGGAGAAAACATCTTCGTGATGACGGAGTATCGGGCGATGCACCAGGATATCCGCCCACTGAATCTCCTCATTTTAAATTTGATGCCTACCAAGATCGTCACTGAGACGCAGCTTCTTCGCAAACTGTCCAACTCTCCTCTTCAGGTTCAGGTAGAGCTGCTGCATACCCTCAGCCACATCTCCCAAAACACAGATGCCAGTCATCTCTCTTCCTTTTATACTACCTTTGATCAGATCAAGGATCGGAAGTATGACGGCATGATCATCACTGGCGCCCCGGTAGAAAATCTGGACTTTACCGATGTAGACTACTGGGATGAGCTGTGCGAGATCATGGAATGGACCAAAACCCACGTACATTCCACCCTCCATATCTGCTGGGGCGCACAGGCTGGCCTATACTACCATTATCATATTCCTAAGTATGATTTGGGCAAAAAGCTCTTTGGCGTCTTCCCCCACACGGTAGTGCGGAAACGCAGCCCCCTGTTCCGGGGCTTTGATGACATCTTCTACGTCCCCCACTCCCGGTACACCGAGAACAAGTTGGAAGATGTTTTGGCTGTCCCCGAGCTGCAGTTGCTGGCTGTCTCCGAACAGGCCGGGGTTTTTGCGGTAAAGAGCCAGGACAATCGCCGCTTCTTCATCACTGGCCATCCGGAGTACGACCCTGACACCCTGGCCAACGAATACTTCCGTGATGTCAACAAAGGCATCGACATCAATATCCCCGACAATTACTTCCAAGACGATGATCCCTCCAAGCCGCCTCTGGTGCGCTGGCGCTCTGCCGCTCAGCTGTTCTACACCAACTGGCTGAATTACTACGTCTATCAGACTACCCCCTACGACGTCCGCGACATTTAATAAAGGAGAAGCCGCCATGGAAGTCACCTTCGACATGATCCGCTCCTCCCCGGAGATCCGCACCTATATTACCCAGGCCGACGCCTCCCTCACCGCCCTGGGCTTTACAGAGCACGCCTTTGCCCATGTGGGCAAGTGTGCCCATGTAGCCTCCGAGATTCTTACCAAACTGGGGTACACCCCCCGGGAGGTGGAGCTGGCCAAAATTGCCGCCTACATGCACGACATCGGCAACGTGGTCAACCGCCATGACCACGCCATCAGCGGCGCCACCATGGCTTTCCGCATTCTGGACAACATGGGTATGGAGCCGGCCGACGTAGCCGCGGTGATCACTGCCATCGGGCACCATGACGACTCCACCGCCTTCCCAGTCAACGCCATTGCCGCCGCCCTGATCTTGGCCGACAAGACCGACGTGCGCCGCAGCCGGGTGCGCAACAAGGACATGTCCACCTTTGACATCCACGACCGGGTAAACTATTCCGTAGAGCGCTCCGAGGTGCTGCTGGATGTGGCGGCCAAGACCATTACCCTCTCTCTATCCATTAACACAGAGATGTGCGCCGTGATGGACTATTTTGAGATCTTTTTGCAGCGGATGCTGCTGTGCCGCCGGGCGGCCGAGCAGCTGGGCCTGAACTTCCGTCTGGAGATCAATGGGCAGCTTCTGCTCTGACAATTTACAAGCTCATTTTTCTGCACGCCCTGGACTTGGTCCAGGGCGTGTTTTTTCTGTCACCGCTCTGTAACTTGACTCTCATCTACCACAAGTGTAGTATATAATTATCCACTACATTTGAAGTAAATTGGAGTTGATCCCATGAAACGTCTGCCAGACACCGAACTGGAAGTAATGAAAGCCCTGTGGAAGCTGGGAGCCGACACGCCCCGCGCCGCCCTGGATCAGGCGCTGGAGGACTTTGGCTGGGCCAGCAACACGGTGAACACCTACCTGGCCCGCCTGGCGGAGAAGGGCTTTGTCTCCGTGCGCCGGGAGGGGAAAAGCAACCGCTACACCCCTCTGGTCTCTCAGGAGGACTACCTGGCCTTTGACAGCCGCAGTGTGCTCTCCCGTCTGTATGGCAGTTCCCCCCGGAACTTTGTAGCCGCCCTGGCCCGGACCGGGCTGAAGCGCCAGGATCTGGATGAGCTGCGCTCGCTTCTGGACCAGCTGGAGGAGGATACCAAGGCATGACAGACTTTCTCTTTCACTTAGGCGCCCTCTCCCTGGGCGGCGGGCTGGTGGGTCTGGTCCTGATGGCTGCCGGACTGCTCACCCGCTCCCGCTATGCCGCCCGGTGGCGCTGCTGGGGTTGGCTGCTCCTCTGTCTGCGCCTGGCCATCCCATTTTCCTTCTCCTTCCCCAACGTACAGGTCCGTGCCCCCATTCAGATCAGCTCTCCCAGTCTGGAGCGGCCCTCGGAACTCCCCTTCACTGCCGGACGCCCTTTTCAAAACGCAGTGCAGTCCCCAGTCTCACCCACCAGCTCTTCCGATGGGGAGAACACCTCTCCCTCTGCCTCCTCTTCTCAAAATAACACCGCCCCCCAGGATTCCAAGCCTACCATCTATTTCTCCCAAATCTTGACTGGGATATGGCTGTTGGGCGGAGCAGGGATTCTGTCTTGGAATCTCACAGGGCACTGGCGGCTGAAGCGCTTCTTAAAACGGTGGGCCAGCCCGGTACAGGACTATCGGATTCTGCCGCTGTACAACGCCATCGGTGACGAGCTGGATCTGGATCGCCGTCCCCGGCTGATGACCTGCCCGGGGCTGTCCGCCCCCATGCTGGCCGGACTGCTTCACCCCATGTTGCTGCTGCCGGAACAGCCTCTCTCCCCCAAAGAGCTTGAATATGCTCTGCTCCATGAACTGACTCACTATCGCCGCCGGGACATCTGGCTCAAGGCGCTGTCCCTGTGGGTTCGGGCCGTCCACTGGTTCAACCCCCTGGTATGGCTGATGGATCGGGCCATTGAGCGGGACACCGAGCTCTCCTGCGACGAGGCGGTGCTGCGCCGCCTGCCGCCGGAGGAGCACGCCGCCTATGGAAAAACTATTTTATCCGCTGTGGAGCGGCTGAAGGCCCGCTCCTGAGGAAAGGAGTCTCATGATGACGCCGAAGCTTCCCCGCTCCCCGCTGAGCACCCGGCTGTCCGGTTCGGCCCGGGAGACGGAGCACCGCATCCGTAATATCTTCCAGTGGAAAAAGAAGCGCCCGCCAGTGCTGATTCTGGTTCTGGTCGCTGTTCTGATCGCCCTGTGCGGCTCTCTGGTGTCCTGTCAGAGCCGCGGCCCGGCCGTATCCCTGGTGATGGACGTACAGCACTATGACACGCTGGAGAACTATATCGAGATCCCCGCCCTAACCGTGTCTGCCGATGCCCAGCCCACCGAAGGGGTTACCGCCATCAACCAGGCTCTGGTTCAGCTGAAGCAGGACTACCAGCCGGTTCTGGATGGCTCCTCTCAATCCAACATAGAAAATCACTGTCTCCTCTTTCCCACTGAGACCCAGCGCTATTTGAATTTGCTCTTCTACCGGGATGAGTTTCACACCGACCTGAACACCGGCCACATCACCTCTCTGGTCTACGACAAGGAGACGGGACAGCAAGTGACCCTGGAGAACGCCTTGAAATTGGCTGATCAGACGGAGGAAGGGCTATGTCAGGCCCTGGCTGACCAGTACGATCCCACCCTGGTACAGGATGTTCCCGGTGCCGACCTGTGTATTCAAAATCAAGTTGTAGAGGGATTCCGTATCGGCACAGACGGCCAGCCCATCTTCTATCTTACCGCCCGGGTCGATGACCGGGACGATGCGGTATCCGACTATGTCAGCGGCTCAGATAACCTCTACATCTGGTCGGATGGGACGTTTACCCTTTATGACCAATATGCAGTGACAAACCTTCCGCCCCTGGTTCCGGCAGAGGAGTGTATGGACCTGGACCCGCCTCTGTGGCGGCAGTGGTATTTCAGCGGCGGAGAGCCGGAAGGCGGTTCTGCTTCTCTTGCCAGCTGGAACCCACAGGATCCGGAGGTCTGTCTCTACCGGGATGGCTTCCCAAGTCCCATTGGCCCAGGTTCTTCTCTGTCCTTCTCCTGTCTAGACTCCATGCACATCGATACCCAGCGTCTAGAGGATTATGAGCCCATCTACAACCAGGGGGACTATTGGCAGCGCAGCAGCGGCACGGCAGACACTGGGAGCTTTACCGCTCTGAGCTACTATAACAGCGCAGAGAACCGGGAAAATATCAACACCCTGGACGTCACCATGACTGACCTCTATACTCCAAGAAACATCCGGATGGGGGCCACCCGGGCAGAGGTGCAGGCCGCTTACCCCGAGGCAGTATCGGAGGATTATTGGGGACAGTACCCCGGCCAGGATTATTTGTGGTATTGCACCGATCCCAACGACTTCGGCCCGGCCATTCTATTTTTCTTCGATGGAGACACACTTCGTCAAATCACGCTAACCAACATGTTCGACTGATAGGAGATCTTGTTTATGTCCAAGTGCCGCATCCCCCGCTCCCCGCTGACCACTCAGCTGTCCGGCTCAGCCCGGGAGACTGAGTGCCGGATCCGCAACATTTTTCAATGGAAACAACTACGCCCGCCAGTGCTGGTGCTGGTGCTGGCTACCCTCCTGATTGCCCTGTGCGGCTCCCTGGTGTCCTGTCAGCAGCGAACAGAGCCTGTGGTCTTGGTGATGGATACCCAATATTATGATACCAGGAACAACGTCATTGAGATCCCCATGCTGGCTGCCCAGGGGGAACTGCCCCAAGGCGCCCAGTCGGTCAACGACGCCCTATCTGATTTGAAAGACCGATATACCTCCATTCTATCCTCCCCCCTTAGCCAGCCGGAGGGAAACAGCCTTCTCTTTTTCCCCGCTGTGACAGACCGCTATGACAATCTGGTGTTTTATCAGGGCACCGCCGACTACGGCAGCGACGGCACGATATTCACGCTGGTGTATGACCGGAAGGAGGACCGGCTGGTCACCCAGGAAGAGGCACTGGAGATGGCCGGGACCACCTTGGATGCACTTTATGCCCAGGCAGAAGATTTTCTCAATGGGGAGCTGGCCAAAGACCCGAACCATGCGGCGCAGCTTGCCGCCCAAGAACCCACGTTGGTGGGGTTCCGGATTCAGGAAAACGGAAGCGTGGACTTTTACCTCAACTGTCTGGCCGATTTGAAGGACCCGGACACCGCCTCTTTGGACCCCTGGGACTACCTTCTGGTCTGCTCCGACAACTCGTTATTCTGCTATCATCCCTTTACCGATTCGCCTTCCCTGATCCCGACCGATCAACTGCAGGCGTTCACCCCTCCCCTTTGGTACCAGTGGAGCGAAAACGGCGGAGAGCCGGAGGGCGGCTATGTTACACCGGACCAGCCAAGCTTCGCACCATCCCAGTCCGCCTCCAGCGAGAATCCATCCGCCCCGGAGGCTGAGCCGTCCGCTCTCTCTTCTCCCCAGCGCGCCGCCTTTGCCGACGCTTTGGATACCTTGCTCAACCAGCACATCTTTCCTGACGGTGCGCTCTACGATCCCTTTGAGGGGGATATGTCTACGGATTCCTTTGCGGTACAGGATGTGGATGGGGATGGACAGCAGGAGCTGCTGCTCTCCTGTTCCAACACCTACATGGCCGGCATGTCCACCTATGTATTGGCCTACGATGGAGAAAGCGGCGATCTGCGTACCCAGCTGCTGGAATTCCCCACCCCGACCTTTTACGACAACGGAGTGATCCAGGCCGATGCCTCCCACAACCAGAGAATGGGCGGGGACTTCTGGCCCTACTCGCTATACCGCTATGATGCCCAGACAGACCGATACGAGATGGTGGCCACCGTGGATGCCTGGGACCGCAGCTTGGGGGAAACCAACCCGTTTTATGATAATGTACCCTACCCCGCCGACGTGGATGTCAGCGGCACGGGATTCGTCTATTACATTATGCCGCCCAGAACTCTGGATTACAGCCACCCGGTGGATCAGTCGGAGTACCAGGCCTGGCTGGACTCTCAGCTGGACGGCGCGCAAAAACAGAACATCAACTGGCGGAACTTTACCGCCGCCAACATCCAGGCCCTGCGAAGTGGAAATTAACCAATTCACTTATTTTTGAGAAAGGAGGACCCCATGGCTCCTAGGTTACTTCCCCACTCCCCCCTGACCACCCGGCTGTCCGGCTCGGCACGGGAGACAGAAAACCGTATCCGCAGTATCTTTCAGTGGCAGAAAAAGCGCCCACCCCTTCCGATCTTGGCTATATCCGCCGCATTGATTCTCCTTTGCGGCTCACTGGTGTCCTGTCAGGCAGGGACCACGTTTGTCTCCGATATCGCCTCCGGCCGGATCGACCAGATGGCTCTGCGGGAGGATCTGACCCAGGCCGCATGCTCCCTGCTGTCTGACCCCAGCCAGTCTGTCTCGGCGGAGCTGCTGTCCCTTACGCCAGGCGACGGCGGAAACTATGCCCTGGGCGCGGTCTGTGCGCAGACGGACACATTCGAATATTTGTTCGCTCTTGGGGTGCAGGACCAGAGGACCAGCCAGTTGACCGCTCCGGTCTTCGCCATTCTGGGCACCGGCAGCCAGCCCCATGTCACTACCTTCCATAAGGATGGGGAAGAATTCCTGCTCTATGTGGCCAACAGCGTACAGCAGGGACTCTCCTATGGCGAGGCTGGCCTCATCCGCTACGACGGGACCGACTTCACCTGGGTCTGGCCGGTGGAGGGAGACGTACGTCAGGAGGGCTCCCAGGCCCGGACGGAGTATGAGGCATACTGGCAGCAGTACAAGGCTCTCATGGCCCCCGGCGGTGTGGATGTCTTTGCACGGACGGACTACACCGTCATCAATGGGGACGGACCCCAATGGGTCCCTGACCACAATGAGACCTTCTTCCCCATACCGGAGGATGACCTCCCCATTCCCGTGCCATGGCAGGTCCGAAATTGGCTGGAGGCATTTACCCGTCAGAACAACAACCCACTCAACGCCAACAACACCTCCGCCCTTTGGTCCATCCAGTCTCTCACACAAACGGAACTGGCATCGCTGCAGCTGCAAGAGACGCAGACTGCCTACACGGTACTGGCCCGAGCGGATACGGACGATTCTCTCTTCTTTGCCGCCTGCCTCATCTACGACGAAGAAGAGAACACCATCGGGGCTTACGACTACGCCATAGGCTCTCTGGACGATGTCTCGGAACAGATCGAGGACCTGGTCACTCTGCCCTCCGGGACCGACTCTCAGGAGTTCTATACCCTGGCCCACCAATATTACAGCCAGAAATACCAAGGGCAGACCTATTACTTCGGCGCAGATCAGCCCGATGTACCTCAAGAGAACGACGTGCGCCTGGGACCGGTCAGCTATGCCGGCTCCTGCCGGCTGAACCAGGGCTTTGGCTCCGCCTATGTGGTGGAGACCCATCTCTATCAAGCCGGAGCGTGGGCCAAATCTGACACCCAGTATTTGATCCTGCTCCGGGACGAGGACGGCACCTTCCTGTCCGTGCTTGGTGAGCCCTCAGGCGATATCGCCGGCTTGCCCGTACGAGACATCATTCTGAACGTAGCCGGGCAAACCGGCAGATAAAGCGGCCTCACCAGCCCCTCCTTTCTCCTTCTTTTTTAGACGCGGCGGAGTACGCTCCGCCGTGTCTTTTTCTCTATTCTGGCTCCTTGTCATTCCATCTTATTCCCTTAAAAATTCCATATTTTCATTTATTTTGCCCTCCTGTTTTTTCCCGCGGGTGAGGTCTTTGTGATTTATACATATTGTTTAATTTTTAACAGTAAAAACTGTGTATTTTGCCGGGTAGCTTCCCCCTTGCTTCCGTAGGGAAAAAACGATATAATTTGTAAGGTGATAAACAGTTATGCCCTTTCCGGTCATCGCAACAACAGGTTTTCTCCTGTGTTGCGCTTTTTCTGGTCTTGGCTTGTTAATTTTCTAACAAAACTGTTTAGAACCCGTCAAATCGTTTCAAATTTGGCGGTTTTATTTCTACTTTTTAGGAGGAAACACAATGAAGGTTGCAATTTTCGGCGCCGGCACCATGGGACGTGGCATCGCCCAGGTTTTTGCCGCCAACGGGCACACCGCCCTGATGTACGCCAGCAGCATCGCCTCCGCCCAGCGCCATAAGGAGCAGCTGGACGCTTCTCTGCAAAAGCGGGTTGCCAAGGGCAAAATGTCCCAGGGCACCAAGGACGCCTTGATGGCTAACGTGCTGGTCACGGACGAATCCGCTGCCGCCGATGCCGATCTGGTCATCGAGTGCATCGCCGAGGAGATGGGTCCCAAGAAGGAGCTGTTCCACCGTCTGGACGAGCTTTGCAAGCCGGAGACCGTCTTTGCTTCCAACACCTCCTCCCTCTCCATCACTGAGATGGGCAATGGCCTGAAGCACCCCCTCATCGGTATGCACTTCTTTAACCCTGTGCCCAGCATGAAGCTCATCGAGGTCATCCGCGGCGTGAACACTCCCCAGGAGACCTTCGACTTTGTGTACAAGCTGGCTCAGGACATCGGCAAGGAGCCCGTTGAGGTGGCCGAAGGCCCCGGCTTCGTGGTCAACAAGCTGCTGATCCCCATGATCAACGATGCCATCGGTCTGGTGGAGTCCGGCACTGCCTCCGTTGAGGACATCGACAAGGCTATGCGTCTGGGCGCCAACCACCCCATGGGTCCTCTGGCCCTGGGCGACTTTATCGGCCTGGATATCTGCCTGGCCATTATGAACACCCTGTACGATGAGACAGGCGACTCTAAGTATCGTCCTGCCCTGCTGCTGAAGAAGATGGTCCGCGGTGGTCTGCTGGGCGTCAAATCCGGCAAGGGTTTCTACGATTATTCCAAGAAGTAAATTATTTAGGAGGACTGGAAAATGGATTTTCATCTGACTAGAGAGCAAGAGATGGTCCGCAAGATGTACCGTGAGTTTGCGGAGAACGAGGTCAAGCCCCTAGCCGAGGAGCTGGATGAGGAAGAGCGCTTCCCCATGGAGACCGTCGAGAAGATGGGCAAGCTGGGCATGATGGGCATCTACTTCCCCAAGAAGTACGGCGGAGCCGGCGGTGATGTGCTGTCCTACGCTATGTGCGTGGAGGAGCTGTCCAAGGTGTGCGGCACCACCGGTGTTATTGTGTCCGCCCACACCTCTCTGTGCTGCGCCCCCATCTATGAGCACGGCACCGAGGAGCAGAAGATGAAGTATCTGCCCGACCTGCTCAGCGGCAAGAAGATCGGCGCCTTCGGTCTGACCGAGCCCAACGCCGGCACCGACGCCTCCGGCCAGCAGACCACCGCTGTTCTGGAGGGTGACCACTATGTGCTCAACGGCTCCAAGTGCTTCATCACCAACGGCACTGTGGCCAGCACCATCGTTGTCTTCGCTATGACCGACCCCAAGGCCGGCAACCACGGCATCTCCGCTTTCATCGTGGAGAGCTCCTTCCCCGGCTTCTCCGTTGGTAAGAAGGAGAAGAAGATGGGTATCCGCGGCAGCTCTACCTGCGACCTGATCTTCGAGGACTGCATTGTTCCCAAGGAGAACCTGCTGGGTAAGGAAGGCCAGGGCTTCAAGATCGCCATGCAGACCCTGGACGGCGGCCGTATCGGCATCGCTGCTCAGGCTCTGGGTCTGGGCGAGGGCGCTATTGATGAGGCTGTCAAGTACACCCAGGAGCGTATCCAGTTCAAGAAGCGTCTGTCTCAGTTCCAGAACACCCAGTTCCAGCTGGCCGACATGCACACCCGTATGCAGGCCGCTCAGTACCTGGTGTACGCTGCTGCCATGAAGAAGCAGAACCACGAGCCCTACTCTGTGGACGCCGCCATGGCCAAGCTGTTTGCCGCCGAGTCCGCTTCCGACGTGACCCGCCGCGCTGTTCAGCTGTTCGGTGGTTACGGCTACACCCGTGAGTATCCCGTGGAGCGCATGATGCGTGACGCCAAGATCACCGAGATCTATGAGGGTACTTCCGAGGTCCAGCGCATGGTCATTTCCCGTGCGATGGGTGTGAAATAAGATAGGAGGCAGATGGAAATGAAAATCATTGTTTGTGTTAAGCAGGTCCCCGATACCTCCGGTAAGGTGGCCGTGAATCCCGATGGTACTCTGAACCGCGCTTCCATGGCGACCATCACCAACCCCGACGACCTGAACGCCGTCGAGGCCGCTCTGGTCCTGAAGGAGCAGACCGGCGCCGAGGTCGTTGTCGTCTCCATGGGTCCTCCTCCTGCCGAGGGCATGCTGCGTGAGGTTATGGCCCGCGGCGTGGACCGTGCTGTGCTGGTTTCCGGCCGTGAGTTCGGCGGTTCCGATACTTATGCCACCTCTCAGATCCTGGCTGCTGCCATCAACAAGATCGGCCTGGACGAGGACGACGTGGTGTTCTGCGGCCGTCAGGCTATCGACGGCGACACCGCTCAGGTTGGTCCTCAGATCGCTGAGAAGCTGGGCATCCCCCAGGTTTCCTACGCTGCTGAGATCACCAAGGAGGGCAAGACCCTCACCATCAAGCGTATGCTGGAAGACGGCTACATGACCATCAAGGTCAACACCCCCTGCCTGATCACCTGCATCAAGGAGCTCAACGAGCCCCGTTACATGAGCGTGGGCGGCATCTTCGAGTGCTATGAGAAGCCCTATGAGGTTTTGGACTACAACGCTCTGAAGGACGATCCCCTGATCGACCCCGCCACCATCGGTCTGAAGGGCTCTCCCACCAACATCCTGACCTCCTTCACTCCTCCCCAGAAGGGTGCCGGCATGATGCTGGAAGGCGCCGACAAAGAGACTTGCGAGAAGCTGGCCGGCATTCTGGCTGCCAAGCATTTGATCTGATAGAAGGGAGAACGGAAGAATATGTCTACTTTCAACAGTGCTGATATCGCTGCCTTCAACGGCGGCGTGTGGGTATTCTGCGAGCAGCGTCAGGGCACCATGATGCCTACCTCCTTTGAGCTGATCTCCGAGGGCCGCAAGCTGGCCGACGAGCTGGGCACCAAGCTGTACGGCATCCTGCTGGGCCACAACATTGAGGGCATTGCCAAGGAGCTGGGCGGCTACGGCGCTGACGGCGTGTACGTCTGCGACCACCCCCTGCTGGAGAACTACACCACCGACGGCTACACCAAGGTCATCTGCGACGTGATCG
>CABVDR010000074.1 GCA_902497145.1 uncultured Oscillospiraceae bacterium | reverse complement strand
CCAAAAACAACCTTTTTGGCCCGCCGCGGTATCTTGTTGTCAGGTGGGATCTCTGCGCCACCGGCCCCGGGCCCACACCTGGCCCACCACCGCGCCAATGACCAGAATGTTGCCGCAGAAGTAGAGCCACACCAGCAGGATGATGAGGGAGGCCAGGGAGCCGTACACCAGGGAGTAGCGGGAGGACATGTCGATAAACCAGGAGAAGAGCACCGAGCAGGCCACCATGGCCAGGGCGGAGAGCAGGGCGGTGAGGCGAATGGTGCCCTTGATATGCAGGGAGCGGGGGGTGCCTAGGCGATAGACCGCCAATACCAGCAGCAGCACAAAGCAAAACAGCAGCAGATAGCGCAGCTGAGCCCACAGGGAGGCCAGCATGGACAGGGGGATGAGGGCAAGCACCTTGGGAGGCAGCACCTGCTCCAGGGCCCGGAAGAACCAGTCGCCGGTAAAGACCACCACAATGGACAGGTACAGGGTCAGGAGAAACAGCACTGACAGCACCACGCTGAACACCAGCCGCTTGATGCTGTTGTCCTGGGGCACCTCATAGAGCTCGTCCATGGTTTGAAACAGGGTGCGCAGGGCGGCGGAGGCGGAGAGCAGGATGGTAAACAGCCCGGCCAGCAGCAGGGGGGTAGACTGGTTTTGGGGAATGGAGGAGACGTAGGTGAGGTAGTCCAAAATAATGTTCAGGCTCTCCCGGGGCAGCAGGGGCTCCAGGGCGGAGAATACCTCCTCGGGACGCAGGGAGAGCAGGCCGATGAAGAAGTTGACGCACATGAGCAGGGGAAACAGGGTCAAAATGAGATAATAGGACAGGGCGGCCGCCGCCCGGGCCACCCCAACCCGGTCGTAGGTCTCCTTTAATTCCAGGGCAAAGGCCACCGGCTTTTTCTCCAACAGTGTGCGCCACATGGGGTCGGCCTCCTCTCGCATCCATGCTCCAGCATAGCAGAACGGGGGAATAAAACCAGGGGGAAGGGGTCGAGAAAAACGCAAAAAGCCGCCTGCGATGCAGACGGCTTTCTTCTTTGCAGATCAATCAGGCCAGCTTGTTCAGCTTGATGGTCATGCTGCTCTTCTTGTTGGCAGCATTGTTCTTGTGCAGCAGCCCCTTAGCAGCAGCCTTGTCCACCGCCTTCACAGCCACCTTGTAAGCAACATCGGCCTCGCTGCGGTTGCCTTCCGCCACCGCGGCCTCAAACTTCTTGATGTCGGTCTTCAGCGCGGACTTCGCGGCCTTGTTCTGCATGGCCTTGGTCTGGGAAACCAGCACACGCTTCTTGGCAGACTTGATATTCGGCAAACCAAACACCTCCTCCGATACAATCGTTAAAATTTGCACAATGATCCTGTGCGGATATGTATTGTAGCATATCCGGAGAAAAAAAGCAACACTTTTTTTAAAAAAGATCAAGAAAACCGGATAAAACTTCCGCCGCCGCAAAAGCTAGCGGGGAAGCGGCTTTTGGCCACAACATCTTGAGAAAAGGAAGTGGAGCAAATGGAGCAGCGGCGGACCGATCTGGCTCTGGAGGCCCGGGAGCTGTGGCAGGAGCGGGTGGGGGAGACCACCCGCCTGGACGGGGTGGAGGCCACCACCGGGGAGCGGGAGGGCTTTCCCTCTGAGACGGTGCGTATTTTGGATGCGCGGGGAGAGCAGGCCCTGGGAAAACCGGCAGGCACCTATGTGACGGTGACCATGGACGGCCTGCAGCGCCGGGAGGAGGACGCCTTTGGCCGGGGGGCACGGGCGGTGGCCGGGGTACTGCGGGAGCTGATAGGCCCAGAGGGGGAGCAGGGCGGCGTGTTGGTGGTAGGGCTGGGAAACCGGGCCATCACCCCCGACGCCATCGGGCCCAAGGTCCATGAGCACACCCTGGTCACCCGCCATCTGGTGCAGCAGGCCCCGGAGCACTTCGGCTCCTACCGTCCTGTGGCCTCCCTGGCCGCCGGGGTGCTGGGCACCACGGGAATGGAGAGCGGGGAGCTGGTGCAGGCGGTGTGCCGCCGCCTGAAGCCCTCCCTGGTGGTGGCGGTGGACGCTCTGGCCTCCCGGTCCCTGGACCGGCTGTGCCGCACGGTGCAGATCTCCAACACCGGCATCGTCCCCGGCTCCGGAGTGGGCAACCACCGCTTTGCCCTGGATGAAAAGACCCTGGGGGCCCCGGTGCTGGCGGTGGGGGTGCCCACGGTGGTCTATGGGGCTACTCTGGCCGCTGATCTGCTGGGCCGGGACGACCTGCCCTCCCTGGGCAGGGGGGGCGAGCTGCTGGTCACCCCCAAGGACATCGACAGCCAGGTGAGCGACCTCTCCAAGGTCATCGCCTACGGCATCAACCTGGCTCTCCAGCCAGAGCTGAGCATCCAGGACCTGGATCTGCTGCTAAGCTAATTGGGTCAGCCACTGGCACAGGAGGATCAGGGCCACGTTGGTGCAGTATAAGACAAAAAAATCCCCGGTGAGGCGCAGACGCTGGGACTGGGTCAAGCAAACTCCCCCTTTCCGCTGTCATTGTATGCGCCGGGGCGGGGGTCACATGCACCGGGCAGGCTGGAATATCCCCCCAGGAAATGGGACACACTAACCGGGAAATCATGGGGCCCCGCCCCGGGAAAGGACGTGATGGAGATGGTAAAGGGGATCACCCGCCAGGTGATTTTGGTCAAGTCCCCCGACCCAAAGCTCTTTGAGGAGGCTATTTTTATTGTCAAGGAGGAGGCCCTGGCCCGGGAGGGGGTCAGCGCTGACCAGGTGATCCGTCAAGCCCGCCAGGCCGCCGACGGCTATTTAAAGAGCGGACGGGCCTGGAACCGGCAGCTGGGACGGCCCCGGTGGACCTACGTGCCCCTGTGGACGGCCGTGGGAGCGGCGGCCGCCTCAGTGGTGTGGGGGGCGGCCCTGTTCCTGCTATAAGCATCCTTCAAAAAGATTTAAGAGAAACCTAAGAAAACCTTTCAGAGATTTGCACAAACTGTATGCTATCCTCTCATACAGTTCAAGCCGGAGCCATCCGGCCAAAGGAGAGGATCATCACATGACTGATTTGCTGCAAGTGACCGATCTGGTCAAAATTTACGGCCGCCGGGGAGCGGCCACCCGGGCTCTGGACGGGGTGAGCCTGTCCCTGGCGGCGGGGGAGTATGTGGGCATCATGGGGGCCTCCGGCTCCGGCAAAACCACCCTGTTAAACTGCATCTCCACCATCGACCGTCCTACCTCCGGCTCCATCCAGGTGGACGGCCAGGAGCTGACGAAACTCCGGGGCAAGGAGCTCACCCGCTTTCGCCGGGAGCGATTAGGGTTTATCTTCCAGGACTGCAACCTGCTGGACACCCTCACCGCCTTTGAGAATATCGCCCTGGCCCTGTCCATTGTGGGTACCCCGGCGGGGGAGATCAAGGGCCGGGTGGAGGAGATGGCCACTCTGCTGGGCATCTCCGAGTGCCTGGAGAAGTACCCCTACCAGATGTCGGGGGGCCAGCAGCAGCGGTGCGCCGCCGCCCGGGCCATGGTCACCCGCCCCGCCCTGGTGCTGGCCGACGAGCCCACCGGGGCCCTGGACTCCAAGTCCGCCCGGCTGTTGCTGGAGCGGCTGGAGGTGCTCAACCGGGAGCGGGGGGCCACCATCCTCATGGTCACCCACGACGCCTTCACCGCCAGCTGCTGCCGCCGGGTGGTCTTTTTGCGGGACGGCCAGATCTTTGAGGAGCTGCGCCGGGGCGAGGGGGAGGACCGCCGCGCCTTCTTCCAAAACATCATCCGGGTGGTCACCCAGCTGGGAGGAGAGATGGAAGATGTTCTTTAAATTAGCCCTTCGCAACGTGCGCCGCTCCTTCCGGGACTACGGGGTGTATCTGCTTACCCTCACCTTCGGCGTGTGTCTCTTCTATACCTTTAACTCCCTGGACGGCCAGGGGGCCATCGTCTACCTGGCCCAGAAGGAGAATCCTATGGTGGAGGTCATTTTGTCCTTTATGAGCATCTTCTCCGTCTTTGTGGCAGTGGTGCTGGCCTGTCTCATCCTCTACGCCAACCGCTTCCTTCTGAGGCGGCGCAAACGGGAGCTGGGTACATACCTCCTGTTAGGTCTGGGCCAGGGGCAGGTGTCCCTGGTGCTGGTGCTGGAGACGGGGCTGGTGGCCCTGGTTTCCCTGGTGCTGGGCCTGGGGCTGGGTGTGCTGGCCTCCCAGGGGCTGTCCCGGCTGACCCTGTCCATGTTCCAGATCTCCATGGAGGGTATGCTGGGTCTGCACTTTTCCCCCGCAGCGGCAGGCAAGACCATCTTGTACTTCGGCCTCATCTTCCTGCTGGTAATGTTCTTCAGCGGGGTGCAGGTGTCCCGCTCCAAGCTGCTGGACCTGATGCAGGGAGACCGTCGCAACGAGCCCCTGCGGCAGCGGCCTCTCAAGTGGGCGGTGGTCCAGTGTGTGCTGGGTGTTTTGTGCCTGGGGGCGGCCTACGCCCTGCTGCTCCTCTTCGGGATGATGATTCTGGCCATGCCCATGTTATGTGTGCCCATGCTGGCTCTGGGCACGGTGGGCACCCTGCTCATCTTCCGGTCCCTGTCCGGCTTTGTGCTGCGGCTGGCCCAGAGCCGCCCCGGCTTCTACTATAAAAATCTGAACCTCTTTACCCTGCGGGAGTGGATGAGCAAGGTCCACTCCACCTACCTGGCTCAGACCGTCATCTGCATTCTCCTGCTGCTGGCCATGGGCATCACCGCCAGCTCCATCGGCCTCAACTCCACCCTGGACGCGGCCACCCGGGGCCAGGCCCCCTTTGACATCACCATCCAGAACCAGAATGGGGACGTCCAGCAGCTGGATTTTGACGGGGAGCTGAACGCCGCCGGGTTTGACACGGCAGAGAAGCTGTCCTGGCAGAAGTCCTTCCTGGTCTACTATGGGGACACCGCCGTCACCGGCCTGTACTCCTCCGGGGTCATTGGCCTCACCGACTACAACGCCCTGCGGGAAAAAGCGGGGGAGGGACCCTACACCGGCGCCCTGCCCGCCGCCATCCCCTGGGAGGAGGTGTGCCGCCTGGTGAACAACGGCCTGGGCATGGACATGGTGGTGGTGAACGACGCCACATTGGACCGGCTGGAGGTCCGCCGCCAGATCTGGGTGGCCGACTACGCCGGAGACAAGGAGGCCACAGAGCAGGAACTGCTCTCTGCGTTGCAGCAGCTGCCCCAGAAGTATCTTACCCGCACCGACAGCCGCCTCATGCTCTATGAGGACCTGATGGGCAGCAAGATTCTGGCCCTGTTTTTAGGGCTCTATCTGGGGCTCACCTTCCTGCTGGCTGCCGCGGCGGTGCTGGCCCTGCAGCAGCTGAGCCAGGGGGCGGATAACGCCGGGCGCTACGCCATCCTTCGCCGTCTGGGAGCCCAGGAGAGTATGGTGTCCCGGTGCGCCGTGGAGCAGGTGGCTCTGGCCTTCCTGCTGCCCCTGGGGCTGGCTCTCATTCACAGCGCGGTGGGTATGAAGGCGGCCAACGACTTCATCGCCCAGGCGGGCAAGGTGGACGCCCTCCAGAGTACCC
The DNA here is from genome assembly GCA_902497145.1 of uncultured Oscillospiraceae bacterium. Classification (GTDB taxonomy): domain Bacteria; phylum Bacillota; class Clostridia; order Oscillospirales; family Oscillospiraceae; genus Lawsonibacter. The sequence goes on along the minus strand of CABVDR010000074.1, from coordinate 6,174 downwards.
TCTTCACCGCACTCATGCTGCTGGTGGTATACGGGGGCTACTTTGCGGCCACCGCCCTGGCCTGCCGCCGCCTGGCCCTCCAGGATCCGGGGGAGCGGCGGTAAACCACAAAAAATTGCCCATGGTCCCCCGGGGACTATGGGTAATTTTTTAGGAAAAATTTCATCTGTTCAGGCCGGTGGGGAATGGCTATAATAGGGCGTATTCCAAATCCCCCCTGGGGGTATTGTCCAAGGAGAGAATGCGTATGACCAAGGACCTGACCACCGGAAGCCCCATGCGGCTCATTCTGGGGTTTGCCCTGCCCACCCTGCTGGGTATGCTGTTCCAGCAGCTGTACAACATGATGGACACCATGATCGTGGGCAAGCTGCTGGGGGCCACCGCCCTGGCCGCCGTGGGCTCCACCGGCTCCATCAACTTCTTTGTCATCGGCTTTTGTATGGGCGTGTGCAACGGCTTTGCCATCCCAGTGGCCCAGCGCATGGGAGCGGGAGACTACTCCCAGATGCGCCGGTATGTGGCCAACGCCGCCTGGCTGGCCATCGCCTTCGCCGCTGTGCTCACCGTGGCCACCGGCCTTCTGTGCGGCACCATCCTCACTGCCATGAACACCCCCTCCGACATCTACCAGGGGGCCTACTGGTACATCTTCATCATCTTTATGGGGATTCCCGCCACCTTCCTCTACAATCTGCTGGCGGCCATCATCCGCTCGCTGGGGGACAGCAAGACCCCGGTGTACTTCCTGGCCATCTCATCGGTGCTGAACATCGGCCTGGATCTGGCCTTCATCCTCATGTTCCAGATGGGGGTGGCGGGGGCCGCCCTGGCCACCGTCCTGTCCCAGGGGGTGTCCGGCCTGGCCTGCCTGGTGTACATGGTAAAAAAGTTCCCCATCCTCCACATGAGCAGGGAGGAGCGGCGGCTGGACGGGCGGTCCTGCCGGGCCCTGTGCTTTATGGGGGTGCCCATGGGGCTTCAGTACTCCATCACCGCCATCGGTTCTATCTTCCTCCAGTCGGCAGTCAACAGCCTGGGCAGCCTGTATGTGGCGGCGGTGGCGGCGGGAGGAAAACTCTTCCAGCTGCTGGGCTGCCCCTATGACGCTCTGGGAGCCACCATGGCTACATACAGCGGCCAGAACGTGGGGGCAGTGAAGCTGGACCGCCTGGGGCAGGGTGTCCGGGCCTGTTCCCTGCTGGGCTTTGTTTACGCCCTCATCGCCTTTGGCGGCATGCTGCTGTTTGCGCCCCAGGGGGCCATGCTCTTCCTGGACCCCACCGAGCCGGAGCTTACCACCCTGGTGGCCCTCACCGCCCAGTACATCCGTACCCTCACCGCCTTCTTCTTTGCCCTGGCCCTGGTGAACATCGTCCGTTTCTCCATCCAGGGTATGGGTTTCAGCGGTCTGGCCATCCTGGCGGGGGTGATGGAGATGATCGCCCGCACGGCGGTGGGCCTCATCTTTGTGCCCATGTTCGGTTATACGGCGGCCTGCTTTGCCTCCCCGGCGGCCTGGATCTGCGCCGACGCGTTCCTGATTCCCGCCTGTATCGGCAGCATCAACCGCCTGCGGAAGATTTACGCCAAAGAACCCGAAGCCTGAGGGCTTCGGGTTCTTTTTACATAGGCAGCTCGATGGAAAAAGCCACCCCGCTGGGACGGTTCTCTGCCCAACACTGCCCGCTGTGGGCCTCCACGGCCTTCCGGACAATGGCCAGCCCCAGGCCGGTGCCGCCGCTGTCCCGGCTGCGGGAGGGGTCGGCGCGGTAGAAGGGCTCCCAGAGCCGGGGTAGATCTGCTTCCGGGATCTTGGGCCCGTCGTTGTAGATGGTGAGGCGGGCGCGGGAGCCGACGCGCTCCAGGGTCACCCGGATGATGCCGTCCGGCTCGGCATAGCGCAGGGCGTTGGAGGCCAGATTTTCCGCCGTCTCCCGCAGCTGTGCCCGGTCTCCGCTGAGGCACACCTCCTCCAGCTCCAGTTGGAGCTGGAGATTTTTTTGCTCCAAGGGCAGAGCCAAAGGAGCCCATACCTCCCGCACCAGAGCGGCCAGGTCCACCGCCTCTTTCTTCTGCTTGCTCTCCGGCCGGGACAGCTCCAACAGATGGCCCACCAGGGCGGCCATGCGGTCGCTCTCCGAGAGCACCACGTCCAAGTACTGCTCCCGCTTGTCCGGGGCAATGTCCTCCCGCAGGGCCTCGGCGTGGGCCCGGAGGACAGCCAGAGGGGTTTTCAGCTCGTGGGCCGCCGCCCGGGCGAAGTCCCGCTCCCGCTGGAGGGCTTGGCGCTGGCGGTGGTCGGTAAAGAGGGCCATGGCCACCGCCGCCAACAGGGTGAACAGGGCGGTGGGCTTCAGCTCCTCGATGATCCGGTGCGTGGGGATATAGGAGAATCCATAGCCGAATAGGGTGCCGTCGGACAGGGGATAACAGGCAGTGTTGGAGCTGACGGAGGCGGAAGAGAAGGGCCCCGTCAGAAAGTCCAGACTGTCAAACAAGAGATCCACCTCCTGTGCCACCTCCTGCCACTGGTCCAGCAGCTCCTGGGGGGAGGCGCTGGACCCCACCAGGGCGGAGTAGAGGTCCACCCCCTCAAACCGCATGGTGGTCAGCTCTTTTCCGTCAAAAAAGCTGCTGTCGGTGTCCACCAGGGTGACCTGCCGGTCGTTGTAGACATAGGTGATGGTCTTGGGATAGATGACCTGCCGCTCCTCGTCCGCTACGCCTACCACATCGCACCAGCGTTCGTCCGTCTCCTCCTCTGTGACTAGCCCGCCCACCGTGCCGAAGAAATGGCTCAGCCCAGAGTCTGCCCGCAGGCGCTCCGCCAGCTCCAGCTGCTCCTCCGGACTGAGCACCGAGTCCAGCCAGAGATGCCAGTCATATACCCCGGTGCCTGGCAGGGAGGCGCGGCTGTTTGCCAGCTGGCTGCGGGCCAGCTCCTGGCCGTCGGCCGAGTAGAGGCGGAATTGGATCACCCCGTCATACTGGTAGAGCTGGTTGTCCAGCCAGCCGGCGAGGATGGCCGGCTTCCGGGCCTGGGTGGCCTCCCCGGACCACACACTTTGGTAGTAGCTTTCGGCATTTTGGCTGGCGGACCGGACGGCAAGCTGAACCTCGCCCTTCAGCTTTTGCCCGCTCAGCCCCCACAGAAGGCACATCATCCCCGCCCACAGCAGCAGGAACAGAGGCAGCGTGCCGGTAAAAATCCGTTTGAGCCCCTTCATGGTCCTCCCTCCTCCAGTCGGTAGCCCGCCTTGAATACCGTCTTGATCTGTTTGCCCGCCTTGCCTAGGGCGGCGCGGAGGCTGCGGATGCGCACATCCACCGCCCGGTCGTCCCCCTCAAAGTCCAGCCCCCACACCTTATCCAGAAGCTGAGCGCGGGAGAGCACCTGTCCCTTGTTGCGCATGAGGCAGAGCAGCAGCTCATACTCCCGGGGGGATAGTTTTACCGCCTGCCCCGCGGCCGTGCACCGGCGGGCGCCGGTGTCCAGGGAGATGGCCCCGCAGGAGAGCACCCCCGCGGTCCGCTCGCCCCGGCTGCGGCGGATGAGAGCCTGGAGCTTGGCCAGTAGCACCGCCAGGGAGAAGGGCTTTGTCACGTAGTCGTCCGCCCCCAGGGCGTAGCCCCGGAGCACATCGTCCTCATCCCCCAGGGCGGTGAGAAACAAAATGGGGACGGAGCTGCGGCTCCGCACCGCCCGGCACACCCCAAAGCCATCCAGCCGGGGCATGAGCACGTCCAGGGCCACCGCGTCGTAGTCGTGGTCCTGGAGCAGGTCCAGGGCCTCCTGCCCGTCCCGGGCCAGGTCGCACTCCAGGCCGTGGGCGGTGAGATAGTCCCGGATAATCTCCCGCATGTTCCGTTCGTCCTCCACCACCAAAATGCGGTCCATAGGCTCCCCCTCCCTTTCTATGTTCAGAATACGCCCCACTTGTGTCCGACTGATGTCATCTCCATGATACCCCGGGATTTTTTTCGGCGCAAGGCAGAAAAACGCCGCGGAGGGAGGCTCCGCGGCGTTTGGGTGGCATGAAGTTAGTTCCAGTAGTCGGTCTTTACCTTCAGGCCGATGGTGGAGGCCTTAAAGACCGGGTTCTTGCCCACCTTCTTCTGGGCGGTGTAATCCTTGAGGGCCGCCAGAGCGGGACGGGACAGGATGACGATGACGGGCAGGTTCAGGATGGCCATAATGCCCATGAGCACGTCGGCCAGGTTCCACACGGTGCTGATCTGCATGCCGGCACCGATGAAGATGAGGATCATGGCGTCGATACGGAAGAGGACCATAAACTCCTTGGCGGGGACCTTTTTCACGATATAGGCCAGGCAGTTGTCCACATAGTACAGGTTGCCGATCAGGGTGGTGAAGGCAAAGAGCACCATTGCCACAGTGATGAAGATGGGGCCGATGGGGCCGAAGACGGCGGACAGGGCGGCCTGGACATAGGGGGCGCCCTCCAGCTCGGCGGTGGGCTCCACGCCAGAGCACAGCAGCATGAAGGCGGTGGCGGAGCAGATGAGCAGGGTGTCGATGAACACGGAGAGCATCTGTACCAGGCCCTGCTTGACGGGGTGGCTCACGTTGGCGGAGGCGGCGGCGTTGGGAGCGGAGCCCACGCCGGCCTCGTTGGAGTACAGGCCGCGCTTGATGCCGTACATCATGGCGGAGCCGGCAAAGCCGGAGAAGATGGCCTGGAAGTCAAAGGCCTCGGAGAAGATGCGGCCGAACACAGCGGGCAGGCTGCCGATATTCATCACCAGCACCACCAGGGACACCAGCACATACAGGCCGCCCATGAAGGGCACCAGGGTGGAGGTGAACTTAATGATGCGCTTGCCGCCGCCCATGACGCAGTAGCCCACCAGCACCGCCAGAATGGCGCCGATGATCCAGGGGGTGCTCTCAGGGTCATAGAAGGAGTAGCCGCTGAAGGTGGACTGGAGGTTGTAGGAGGCCAGCATATTGAAGCCGCCGGCGTAGGTAAGGATCAGAGCCACGGCGAAGATGACGGCCAGGGGACGGCAGTGGAGGGCGGCCTCGATGTAGTAGGAGGGGCCGCCGTAGCTCTCGCCGGTCTCCGGGTTGCGGCGCTTGTAGATCTGGGCCAGGGTGGACTCGATGAAGGCGGAGGCCCCGCCGATGATGGCAATGATCCACATCCAGAACACGGCGCCGAAGCCGCCCAGGCAGATGGCGGTGGAGATGCCGATGATGTTGCCTGTGCCCACGCGGGAGGCGGTGGACACCATCAGGGCCTGGAAGGAGGAGATGGAGCCGGCCTTGTCCGGCTTCTCGCCCACCACCCGGATGGACTCGGCAAACATGCGGAACTGAATGAATTTGGTGCGGAAGGTGAAGTACAGGCCCACTGCCAGCAGAAGAATGATCAGCAGGTAGGAGTACATGATATTGCTGATTTGATTGATAATCGTGTCAAGCATAACTGCACGCTCACTTTCTTAACGTAGTCAAATCTCTCTCCAGGGAACAGACGCGTCCTCACCCTCCTCTCGGCCCTGGCGTCTCACAGGGCGCAAGGAAGCCCTGCGTCCCGTAGGAATACCGGAACGCGGGGCCTGTATGTGGACTTATTATACAGGAAAATGGGGAATAAAGCTAGCTGAAACTGTGAAATTTGCTCAACTTTGTGAAAAGTACACAGAATGTTCACATTTTCCTCCCGCTTTCCGTAGGAAAGGCAGGAAAACAAATGCCCCCGCCCTCGGCAAAACGCCGAAGGCGGAGGCAAAAGCAGTCAAAATGACACCAATCAGTAGGCCACGCCCCACAGGATCATGTGCTTGGCGGGCTTGCCGCAGCACACGCAGGTGTCGGACACCTTCTCCTGGGCGAAGGGCATGCACCGGGAGGACACGCCGGCGATCTCCTTCATCTTCAGCTCGCAGGCCTCGTCCCCGCACCACATGGTCCGGGCAAAGCCGCCCTCGTTCTGGATGAAGTCCTTGACCTCCTCGGCGGTGAGGCAGGTCTTGGTGTGGTCCTCCAGGTTCTTCTTGGCCCGCTCGTACAGGCCGTTGTGCACCGCGTCCAGCAGCTGGGGCACGGTGGTCTCCAGCTCGGCGAGGGGCACAAAGATCTTCTCGCCGCTGTCCCGGCGGCAGATGCAGCACTGGCCCTTCTCCATGTCCTTGGGGCCGATCTCC
>CABVDR010000073.1 GCA_902497145.1 uncultured Oscillospiraceae bacterium | reverse complement strand
CACCCTTTCGGTGGGAACCGTTTTCTTATGTCTCGTTGTTCTCGTCCGGCGTTGCCGCGTCCTTGGGCGCCTCCGGCTCCTCCTCCGAGTGGCGGATGAGCAGGGCCATGATCTCGTGGTAGATGGCCTCGGGGGCCTGCTGGAACTTGCTGGTGAGGGTCTGCCCCTGGGCGAGGGAGGGGGAGATGAGTTTGAGCTCCATGAGAGGCCCCGCCTCGTCGGCCAAGTAGAGGCGTACGGTACAGGTGCCGTCCTCGTTGGGCTGCAGGCCGGTCTGCACCTGGGCCTGGCGCATGAGGGCGTCATTGAGCTTGACCAGGTTCTCGTCGCACCGCAGGCGCACCGAGTAGGGCAGGCTGCTCTGACAGATCTCAATGTTGCGCTGCCCCTTCTCGGTGATGGAGTAGAGCTCCCCGTCCAGTTTCAGGTGCTCGGTCTGAGTCAGATGGTCCACCGCCTCGGTGAGGGAAAAGTAGTCCACTCCCGCGTCGCACAGCGCCAGATCCAGCAGCTGCAAAAAGGTGATGGGAGCCACGGCGCGATCCATGATATACAGCACCAGCAGCTTTAAATCCAGTTCGTTTTGAATGAATCCAGTCCTGGACATGGGGTTCTCCTCCTTTGATGGGCTCATACACTGCTTATTATACCCAAAAAATCCAGACGGGACAAGGGGCCTTTTTCCCGCCCCGCACCAAAATCCGCTTTGGTCATAGTATGGGGTGTACCCGGCGTTTCCCTGACGGGATGCCGGGGCAACCAGAGCTTTAGGAGGGATTGGCATATGCCGGAAAAAATCGTGCCCGGCCCCGTGAGCGATGAGCGTCGCATCCGGGAGGCCGTGTGTGTACACACCAAGAAGATCTTTGATTCCTGCAAAGATAAGGACTGTATTGAAGACCTGCGGGTCTACCCCACCCGGGGCTGCCAGGAGGTCATCGACCGAGCTGTGTCGGTGAAGGCGGGCTGCGCCGAGCTGCTGTATGCGTACATTGATGTGGAGCCGGTCACCTTTAACCGGGGCTTTTATACCGTGGATGTGCGGTACTTCTACCGTATTACCGCCGATGCCTTTGTAGGGGCCGCTCGTCCGGTGGAGATTACCGGTTTGGCCGTCTTTGACAAGCGGGCCATCCTTTTTGGCAGCGAGGGCAGCGCCAAGGTGTTCACTTCCAAGATGAATGCTCAGGGCGGTGACATCCAGGGTCTGCCTGGAACCACCACACCTACTGCCGTGGTGGAGTCGGTTGACCCCATCATCCTGGGCATGAAGCTGGTAGACGTGTGCCAGTGCCGCCGCAGCGACAGCTGCTGCGAGATTCCGCCCGCCGTGTGCGCCTGCTTCCCGGAGGAGCTGGTCACCGACGGCGATGTGCACCGTCTGTATGTTACCCTGGGGCAGTTCTCCATCATCCGTCTGGAGCGGGATACCCAGCTGCTCATGCCCGCCTACGACTACTGTATGCCGGAGAAGGAGTGCGCCTGCGGCTGTGACTGCACCCAGGAGGATCCCTGCGAGATGTTCCGTAAGGTACAGTTCCCTGTGGGCGAGTTCTTCCCCCCCAACCACTGTGCCTGCCAGTCTCCTGACCACCGGGATATGCGGGCGGGGGATTAAAACATCCAGGACACGGCTTCGGCCGTGTCTTTTTTTATGCCGGGAATGAAAAAAGTTTGGTATAAGGGGCACCCAAACATACACCAATGGGGCCCTGCCTGCCCAGAGTGAACCGGCTATGCGCATATGGAGCAAGGAAAAGATACGCCGGGGAGAGAGGAGGAAGGTGTGATCCAAGTGTACCAACAGCTTTTAACCCAAAATGATTGTTACCGGGCGGGGCGGACCATTGTCCCCCAGGGGGTGATGGTCCACTCCACCGGGGCCAACAACCCCAATCTGAGCCGGTACGTGCCGGGCAGTGATGCCATCGGCCGCAACACCGGTGGAAACCATTGGAACCAGCCCGGTACCGGGGCCTGCGTCCATGCTTTTGTAGGCAAACTGGCGAACGGCGAAGTAGGGGTCGTACAGACGCTGCCCTGGACCATGCGGGGATGGCACTGCGGCAAGGGCAACTTGGGCAGCGCCAATGACACGCACATTTCCTTTGAGATCTGTGAGGACGGACTGCAGGACGCAGCCTACTTTGCCGCGGTGTACCAGGCGGCGGTGGAGTTGACGGCGGAGCTGTGCAGGCAGTACGGCCTGGATCCAGAGAGGGACGGCGTAGTGATCTGCCACAGCGAGGGCCACGCCCGAGGGGTAGCCAGCAATCACGGGGATGTGATGCACTGGTTTCCACGGTTCGGCAAAAGCATGGATACCTTCCGGGCCGATGTGGTCCGGACGATGAAGGGGGAGGACGAGATGACGCAGGAACAGTTTGATGCCATGTTGGAGAACTATCTGGCCCGAAAGGCCGGCGAGGAAGCGGACCAGTCTTGGGAACAGACTGCCGTGGACAAAGCCCGGGCCGCTGGGTTCTCCGACGGACAGCGGCCCCGTGCCATGGCGACCCGGGTGGAGGTGATGGCCATGGTGGCGGCAGCCATGGGAAAATAAAAGACAAGAGATGGAGCCGGAGGGCTTCGCAGCAGGAAAGGAGAAACGCATATGAGTTTATACGGAAACCAGATCCAGATCGGCGGGGTGACCTGCGGTATGGTGATGCGGGGAGGAAGCAACGGCAAGTACCTGGCGGTATTTGAGCGGGAGTTTGCCTCTCTGGAGGACATTGAGGGTATTTCTTGGGACAAACCCCAGATCCAGGGGGAGTGTATCCTTCCTGCCGGTTACGGTTTCACGGTGGCCGACATTCGGTACAGTGCGGCCACCCGCAGCTACACCGTGGAGCTCCAGGTGGCCCAGCAGTACCTGGGAGATGTGGCAGGTTACCAGGCCCAGGTGAGCGAGCTGGAGGCTCAGGTGGCCCAGAAGGAGGCTGACCTGGAGGCCAAGGCTCAGGAGCTGGAGAGTAAGGAGAGTACTATCCAGGAGCAAGCAGATACGATCCAGAGCCAGCAGGAGACGATCCAGGCCCTGGAGGCGAGCGGTACCGCCAAGCAGGTGGAGGAAAAGCTGGAGACAGCGTATCAGGAAGGAGTGGAGAGCAATGGCTGATATCGTGACCATGGCCCAGGAGGAACTGAAGGAGCGGGGCGCCGCCGACGCGGCGGCTCTGGCGGCGAAAGCAGTAGAGGGCACCGCCGACGGCACCGCTCTCATCGACCAGGAGGAGGTCATCCCTACCTGGAGGCAGCGGGACTACTCCCAGGTGCCTGTGGGTACCCCCTACAAGTGGCAGGGACAGGTGTACAAGCTGTGGCAGCAGCACGATGCCACCCAGCAGACGGATTGGTCTCCCGACAAAGCGGTGAGCTTGTGGGATGTATGCCACACCACCGATCCCGCCAAGGCCAAGCCCTACCAGGCCCCTCAGGGCAGCCGTGGGCTGTACGAAATCGGAGAGGTATGTGTTCTGGACGGCCACGTGTGGCGCTCCAAGATCGAAAGCAATTCTTGGATGCCCAGTGCCTACCCCCAGGGCTGGGAGGATCTGGGCACGGTGGAGACCGTGCAGGGGGTGGCTCCCTGATGGATCTGACCAGCCTGGCCGTGGCGGGGATGTCCCTGATTGGTACCTTGGCGGGCACTTTTGGCGGGATTCTGGTATCCAACAAATTGACTACCTATCGCATTGAGCAGCTGGAGAAAAAAGTGGCTCAGCACAACAACGTGGTGGAGCGTACATACAGACTGGAGGGGCAGATGACCGAGGTGCAGCATGACATCCGGGACATCAAGGCCCGGTCTTGAGAGGAGTGGGGCCCATGTGGGAGACGGTATGCAAGCGCCTGGCGGCGCTGCTGACGGTAAAAAGTATCCTGACTCTGGTACTGACGGCGGTGTTTGCCTGGCAGGCGGTCACCGGGGGCATCTCAGGAAGCGACTTTTTGACCGTGTTTTTAATGGTTGTCTCCTTCTACTTTGGAACACAGAGTCAGAAGGGGCAGGAGACAGGCAAGGAATGATTGCCCGAAAAAATGGCCGCATGTGCGGCCATTTTTTTTGCTCTCCTGCGGAAAATTCTTCCCTGGCCCCCACCTGGTTATGACGGCTTTCGTTGGAGGGAGCCCCTATAATGGACGGTGTTGACAAGCAGGGGAGAGGAGGGAACGGCCGTGACTGTCATCTATGTGGACACCCTGTTTCTGCTCAACGCCCTGGTGGACTACCTGCTGCTGCTGTGCTCGGCCCGTCTGGCAGGGGAGCCGCTCAGAAGGCTGCGCTTTGCCCTAGGAGCCGCTCTGGGAGGGGGCTACGCGGTAGCCATTTTCCTGCCCGGTCTCGGCTTTCTGGAGCATCCCCTGTGTCGTTTGGCGGCGGCAGCGCTGATGGTGCTGGCCGCCTTCGGGGGAAGCCGTCGGCTGGGACGGCAGACGGTGATTTTTTTTGCCCTGTCCTGTGCCTTTGCCGGCGGGGTACTGGCCGTCTCCATGCTGGGAGGGCAGGGACTGAGCCTCAACCGAGGGGTGGTCTACTCCGGGATGGATCTGAAGATCGTGCTGCTGTCGGCGGCGGGATGCTATGCGGTATTATCTCTGCTGCTCCAAAAAGCTGTTAAGCATACTAGCTTTACAGGGGAGCTGAAGCAGGTGCGCCTGGAACTGGGGGAGCGGGCGGTGGAGCTCACCGCCCTCACCGACACGGGGAATACCCTCACCGACCCGGTGACCGGCCGGGGGGTGATGGTGGCGGAGGGGGCGCGGCTGCTGCCCCTGTTTCCGCCGGAGGGACGCCCGGACTCCCAGGCCCTGCGGGACCCGGCGGGAGCTCTGGAGCGGCTGACGGGAGCAGGAGGCCGCTTTCGCCTGCTGCCCTACCGCTCGGTAGGGGTGGACCGGGGCCTGTTGCTGGCGGTGCGGGTGGACCGGGCGGTAGTAGACGGAGAGGACCGGGGGGCCATGGTGGTGGCCCTGTCCCCCAACTCCGTGTCCGACGGGGGCGGCTACGCCGCCCTGCTGGGGGAATGCTGAAAGGATGGATGATGATGAACATAATGTGGAAGGGACGGCTGCTGGCCCTGCTGGCCCGGTTTGGCCTGTGGTCGCCGGGGAAGATCATGTACATCGGGGGCAGCGACACCCTGCCCACCCCCCTGAGCCGGGAGGAGGAGGGGGAGCTGATCGCCCGCTTGCAGCAGGGGGATCAGCGGGCCAGACAGACTCTCATCGAGCACAACCTGCGCCTGGTGGTCTATATCGCCCGGCGGTTTGAAAATACCGGGATCAACATTGAAGATCTCATTTCCATCGGCACCATTGGTCTCATCAAGGCGGTGGGCACCTACCAGCCCGCCCGGAGCATCAAGCTGGCCACCTACGCCTCCCGGTGCATCGAAAATGAGATCCTCATGTATCTGCGCAAAACCTCCAGCCAGAAAACGGAGCTCTCCTTTGATGAGCCCTTGAATACCGACTGGGACGGCAATGAGCTGCTGCTCAGCGACATTTTAGGCACCGATGGGGACCTGGTCATGCGGCCCATCGAGGCCGACGTGGACCGGCAGCTGCTGCGTCAGGCCCTGGAGAAGCTGGACCAGCGGGAGCGGACCATCATTACCCTGCGCTTTGGCCTGGGGGGCGGGGAGGAGCAGACCCAGAAGGAGGTGGCCGACCGCATGGGCATTTCCCAGTCCTACATCTCCCGGCTGGAGAAGCGGATCATCGCCCGGCTGAAAAAGGAGATTCTCAGGCTCATGTAGGAGCAGACATGGATTTCCAGGGGAGAGCGGGGAAAATGGTTTGACAGAAAAAGAGGGATGGGGTAAACTGTAACCAATAGTTTCGAATATTGGAGCGGGATTATGAAGCGCAATACCAGAGTTTCTACGGCGGTGATCCGGCGGCTGCCCCGGTATTACCGCCAGCTTTCTGAGCTGCAGCGCAAAGGTGTGATCCGCATCTCGTCCAGCGCCCTGGGCAAGTCCATGGGGTTGACTGCCTCCCAGATCCGCCAGGATCTGTTCTGTTTCGGCGGCTTCGGCCAGCAGGGCTACGGTTATAAGGTGGACGGGTTAAAGGAGCAGATCGGCGAGATCCTGGGGATCAACCGGGGACACACCATTGTGGTGCTGGGGGCAGGCAACTTGGGACGGGCCCTCATTGAAAACTTTAAATTCTTCAACAACGGATTTCAGTTGCTGGCCGCCTTCGACGTGCAGGAAAAGACGGTGGGCTCCCAAATCGCCGGGGTACCGGTCTACCATGCCGACACCCTGGAGAATTTTTTGCGGCAAAATCCAGTCAGCGTAGGGGTACTCACCGTGCCCAAGTCCGCCGCCCTGGAGATGGGGGAGCGGTTAGTCGCCGCGGGCGTGCACGGCATCTGGAACTTTACCAACTGTGAGATCGCCTTTCCCGGAGAGGACGTGGTGGTCGAAAGCGTACATTTTTCCGACAGTCTGCTTGCTCTGAGCTATATGATCTCCCAACGGGAGGATGAGCGGGAGCAGGAAGAAGGAAAGGACGAGACATGAAGCACAAGAGAATTGCCGTCGCGGCAGGGGCCTTGGTCCTCACCGCGGCGCTGGCCGGAGGTGCTCTGGCCCTGAGCGGAGGGGACAGCCTGGTTTCTCTCAGCTATTTGAAAAACACCTTCCTGCCCTCTGCCCAGACCCAGCTGGAGCAGGCGGCGACGCAGCCTCTCCAGGATGCCTACGACCAGGCGGTGTCCAAGCTGGAGGGGGGCGGCGAGGGGAGCGGCCTGTACAGCGACACCATGGAGAGCCGCACCTTCACCCAAGGGGATGTGATCGGTCTGCCCACCGGCTCCGGCTTTCTGGTGCTGGGCGGCTCCGCCCAGGTGACCCACAGCGGCGTGGTCATCGACGTCACCGACGGGACGCTGACAGCCTCCGGCGCCCGGCTCACCGCGGGGCACCGCTACCTGGTGGGGGAGGACACCACCGCCCAGGTGACCGTGGCCTCCGGGGTGATGTACCTGGGGGTCCAGGGCAGCTACACCTTTGCCGACAGCACGGCCGCCCACCTGCCCTTTGTGGATGTGGCTGTCTGGGACTGGTTCCAGCCCTCGGTGAAGTTTGTGTATGAAGGGGGCCTGTTCTCCGGTACCGGAGCGGACACCTTTGAGCCCGGGGTCACCATGGACCGGGCCATGCTGGTTACGGTGCTGTACCGTCTGGCTGGCTCTCCCCAGGACCAGATGGACAGCGCCACCGCCACCTTTACCGATGTATCTCCCGACAGCTGGTACGCCCCCTACGTAAGCTGGGGCGCCTCCCAGGGGGTGACGGCCGGCCTGGGCAACGGCCTGTTTGCTCCGGAACAGAGCGTCACCCGCCAGCAGGTGCTGGTGATGCTCCGGGGCTGTGCCATCTCCCAGCTGGGGATCACGCCCACCGGTCAGGCGGACCTGACCCAGTACGGGGACTACGACCAGGTGGCCGACTGGGCCGAGGATGCGGTGTCCTGGGCTGTGGCCAACGGCCTGATTACGCCCTCGGCAGAGAATACCCTCCGTCCCGCCGACACGGCCAGCCGGGCCGAGGTGGCCGGCATCCTGATGAACTTCAGCAACCGCTTTCTCAGCTGACCCATTTCAAACTGCCCGGGATTTTCCCGGGCAGTTTTTTTGCACCCTTTTGCTCCCGGCACATAGTATGGAATGGAGAGCGGCTCACAGCCGCCTCAAAACTTTCATTTCAGGAGGTACTCATTATGGGGTGCTGCAATAATGGCTTTGGCGGCGGTGGCTGCCTGTGGATCATCGTCCTCATCCTGATCCTGTGCTGCTGCTGCGGCAATGGCAGTGGGAACAGCTGCGGCAACAGCGGCAATAGTGGCTGCGGCTGCTGCTGAGCAAACATAGGCGATCGCCGGGCCGCCCTTCGGGGCGGCCAATTTTTTTGCCGGGATGACATGGGGGTGGCCCCTATGCTATAATCAGATCAGAAATTGCCCCCAGATTGCCTGTGGTGGAAGGAGGATCTTATGAACTACTACGTAAACCGGACAGTCCAGCCCCAGCCCGGCGCCTTTGCCTGCACCGACCAAAGGGCGGTGGAGCGGGCCATGGCCTTTCACCGCACGGTCCCCGGCTACGCGCCCACTCCGCTGGTTGCCCTGCCCGCCCTGGCCAGGGAGCTGGGGGTGGACAAGCTGTGGGTGAAGGATGAGTCCAAACGCTTTGGACTCAACGCCTTCAAGGCCCTGGGAGGCAGCTACGCCATTGCCCGATGGATGGGGGAAAAGCTGGGGCTGGAGGGGGAAGCACTCACCTTCCAGGCCCTCACCGCCCCGGAGAGCCGGGAGAAGCTGGGGGAGGTCACCTTCGTCACCGCCACCGACGGAAACCACGGCCGGGGTGTGGCCTGGGCGGCCCGGGAACTGGGACAGCGGGCAGTGGTCTACCTCCCCAAGGGCAGCGCCCGGGAGCGGCTGGAGAATATCCGGGCCTTAGGAGCTCAGGCGGAGATCACCGATCTCAACTACGACGATGCAGTGCGTCTGGCCGCCCGGAAGGGGGAGGAGGAGGGCTGGGTGCTGATCCAGGACACCGCCTGGCCGGGGTATGAGCAGATCCCCGCTTGGATCATGGAGGGCTATACCACCTTGGCCGGGGAGATCTTTGACCAGCTGGATGAGGCCGGGGAGGAACCTCCCACCCACCTGTTTTTGCAGGCGGGGGTGGGCAGCTTTGCCGGGGCAGTGCTGGGCAGCGCCCAGTGCCGGTGGGGAAAGAGCTGTCCCGTTACCTGCATTGTGGAGCCAGACCAGGCCGACTGCCTCTATCGTACCGCCCAGGCGGCGGACGGGCAGATGCACCCGGTAACCGGGGAAATGCACAGTATGATGGCCGGCTTGTGCTGCGGGGAGCCCTGTACCTTAGCTTGGGACATTCTGGGTCCCTGCGCCGACGCCTTTTTGTCCTGTTCGGACGACTACGCCGCCCTGGGGATGCGGCTGCTGGGCCGCCCCCGGGGGAGCGATCCGGCTGTTGTCTCGGGGGAGTCGGGGGCAGTTGGAGTAGGCGCCCTGGCGGGAATTCTCCAGGAGGAGCGGCTCCATGATCTGTGCTGGACCCTGGGGCTGGGTCCCAAAGCCCGGGTGCTGTGCATCAGCACCGAGGGGGACACCGACCGGGCCAACTATCAAAAGATTCTGCAAGGATAAAAAAGAGAGGCCATCAGGCCTCTCTTTTTCGTGTTACATTCCATAGTAAATGAGCATGCTTAACTCCGCACGCTCTGTCCCTGGGTTGCGGTAACAGTGGGGCACATCACAGGGAAAGCGGATGGAATCCCCACGGGACAGGGAAAAGGTCTCCTGATCCACCGTGATCTCCACCTGCCCGGCAAAGACGGTAATATATTCTTCCGAGCCTTTTAAATGGGGCTGGGCATTCAGAGCGCCTCCAGGCTGAACGACAATGCGGTAGGTCTCAAAGCGGGTATGTTCTTCAAAGGGGAAGAGGGGATAGTTAAGATACCGTCCCTCATCCTCTGACAGCGGTTCCCCCTGTCGGAGAACAGAAACCGATGGCTGATGGTTCTCCACCAAGGAGGTGAAGGACACCTTATAACCGTTGGCAATTTTCCACAGCACCGAGATGGTGGGGTTTACCTCACCCTTTTCAATCTGGGCCAGCATACTCCGGGACACGCCGGTGGCGGCAGCAGCTGCGTCCAGGGTAAGTTTTTTTGACTCTCGAATCTGTTTAACGTTTTTTGCCACAAGGCTGGTTACGTCCATGTAAATCCCCTCTTGACAACATAATGGATGAATAATACAATATAATAAATCCGAGATACTGGACTTATCGTCTTGTATTTTATCATCTGGGAGGGAGGAAGTCAAACGTGTTTCCTTGGTTTTCTTTTTTGACTTATGCCGTAGTCACCGCGGTCACCCCCGGACCGAACAACATTATGTCCATGTCCAACGGGAGCCGAAAGGGATTTCGAGGAGCGCTGCCCTTTAATCTGGGCATTTGGGTAGGATTTTCCGTGGTTATGCTGCTGTGCACCGCCTTTTGCGATGGGCTATCCACTCTGATTCCTAAAATCAAGCTGCCCATGTTAGCAACCGGGGCACTTTATATGCTCTATCTGGCCTGGGAGACGTTTACCAGCTCCGGACAGATTCAGGAGGACCACTCCCGGGATGGGTTCTGGTCCGGGTTGGCCTTGCAGTTTATGAACCCTAAGATCTACCTCTACTGCATTCTGTCCATGGAAGCTTATATCCTGCCCTTCTACCACGGACAGCTGCTGCCTCTGACGGCCTTTGCCTTGCTGCTGGCGTTTATCGGTTTTATCTTTACCCTTTGTTGGTCAGCCTTTGGAGCTGTTTTCCGGCGGCTGTTTTCCCGCCATACCCGTTTGGTAAACACTGTGATGGCCCTGCTGCTGGTATACTGTGCAGTTTCCCTGTTTTTTGCCTGAATGAAACCGGCGCGTGTTTCTATCTTGAAACACGCGCCGGTTTTGCAGTTATTTCTTTTGTATCCGCTCCCGAAACATCATCCCGAAGGCGATGAGCAGGGGAATGCAGGCCCACAGCACCGTCCGGCTGTGGAACAGGTGGCTGAGCAGGCCGCTGACCACCGCGCCGATGACAAAGCTGAGGATCAACCCGTAGTACAGGCCCACCTTGTTCAGCGCGTCCCGCTCCCGGTGGGAGAGGAAGAAGAACAGGTGCTCGGTGCCGCTTCTCAGGTTGCCGGTACACATGGTAGTGGCGCAGCCGCAGCCGTTAAATTTCCGGAAGGAGTCTACCTGCACCGCGCTGGCAAAGGAGATCATCAGATTTGCCAGGGGGTTGAGAGTCTGGGGGAGGAAGGCCACCACGGCGATGACCACGCACTCCACCAGCAGCAGGTACTGCCGCCAGTGGAGCCAGCCGCCCTCGTCCTCCAAGTGACGGCGAAGCAGCTCGGTGACCAGTACACCGGCGGTGTAGGCCAGCACGGGCAGCAGATAGTGCAGAGCCTGGGACCAGTTGCCCATAGATACGTTAATGCCCAGCAGCACCAGGTTGCCGGTCTCTGCCGTGGCAAAAACCTCTCCCCGGTTCAAGTAGCTGTAGGCATCCAGCAGGCCCCCCGCCAGGGCCAGCAGCAGACCCACGGGCAGGGTCTCAGAAGTTTGATATCGCTTCATGGTTACCTCACTTGCAAAATTCGGGGCGCCGCAGGCGCGGCGCCCCGAATGACCTATGTATGGGAAACGGGATTACTCCGCCTTAGGACCGGCAGCGACCAGAGCCTTGCCGGCGTCGTTGGTGGTGTACTTGGCGAAGTTCTTCACGAAGCGGGCAGCCAGGTCCTTGGCCTTGGTGTCCCACTCGGTAGGATCCGCGTAGGTGTTGCGGGGATCCAGAATGTTGGTGTCCACGCCGGGCAGCTCGGTGGGAACGGCGAAGTTGAAGTAGGGGATGGTCTTGGTCTCCGCCTTCAGGATGGAGCCGTCCAGGATGGCGTCGATGATGCCGCGGGTGTCCTTGATGGAGATGCGCTTGCCGGTGCCGTTCCAGCCGGTGTTGACCAGATAGGCCTTGGCGCCGCTCTTCTCCATCTTCTTCACCAGCTCCTCACCGTACTTGGTGGGGTGCAGCTCCAGGAAGGCCTGGCCGAAGCAGGCGGAGAAGGTGGGGGTGGGCTCGGTGATGCCGCGCTCGGTGCCGGCCAGCTTGGAGGTGAAGCCGGACAGGAAGTAGTACTGGGTCT
>CABVDR010000072.1 GCA_902497145.1 uncultured Oscillospiraceae bacterium | reverse complement strand
CCCCTACGACCAGGCGACGCCCGAGCAGATTAACCAGGCGGTTCTGCCGCTGATGGAGGAGGGCAGCCGGTGGCTGGCCTCGGAAAACGTCCCGGAGCAGCGGCGCCAATTCCACAACGTGGCCGAGATGCGGTACGTGGGACAGAACTACGAGCTCCAGGTGGAAATTCCCGCCGGTCTGGTGGATCAGGCGGACCTGGACCGAATGAAGGAAGATTTCTTCCGGGCCCACGAGATGAACTACGGCTATTACAATCCCAACGCCCCCGTTCAGTTTGTCAACTTCCGCAGCGAGGCCATCGGTCAGGTGCAAAAGCCCCGACTGGCCGAGCTGACTGGGCACATGGAGACCCCCTCCGGAGCGGTGATAGACCATCGGGATGTCTACTTCGAGGAGTCGGGTCTGGTTCGCTGCCCTGTCTACGACAGAAGCAAATTCGGCCGCTGTCCCCGTGTGGACGGCCCGTGCATTGTGGAGCAGATGGACTCCACCACAGTCATTCCGCCCAACACCTGGTTTGAGGTGGATATCCACGGCAATCTGATTGTAAATGCCTTTGGCGACGGGAAAGGAGGCGACGAGGCGTGAAAATTGATGGTATCCTGCTGGAGGTCATTGGAAACACCTTCATGTCCATCGCTGAGGAGATGGGCGCAGTCCTGGTCAAGTCCGCATATTCCACCAACATCAAGGAGCGCAAGGACTGCTCCTGCGCGCTGTTCGACGCGGAAGGCCACACCATCGCTCAAGCCGAACATATTCCCATGCACCTGGGCTCCCTGCTGGGCCTGATTGGAGAGATCAAAAAGAATTTTACTCCCGACCAAATCCATCCCGGAGACATGTTTATCGCCAACGACCCCTATAACGGCGGCGGCACCCACCTGCCCGACATCGCCGTGGCCTCCCCCGTCTTTTACGAGGACAAGGTAGTGGCCTATGTTGCCAATATCGCCCACCACAACGACGTGGGTGGCCGAGTCCCCGGCTCCAATGCCGCCGACTCCGACTCCATCTACGCCGAGGGCATCCGGATTCCCCCGGTGAAGATTTTCCAGAAGGGGGAGCTGGTGGAGGACATCCTCAACCTCATCCTCCTCAACTGCCGGGTCAACCACATCCGCCGGGGAGACTTGAACGCCCAGTTTGCCTGCAACCGCAAGGGCGTGCAGCGGGTGGAGGATGTGTGCACCCGCTACGGCACCGCTACTGTCACCGCCTGCATGGAGGAGCTGCTGGACTACTCCGAGCGGAAGATCCGCATGGCTCTGGCGGAGATTCCCAACGGCGTGCACACCTTCTCCGACTATCTGGACTCCGACGGCGTGGGTAGCGGTCCCATCAAGCTGTCTGTCACCGTGGAGATTCAGGATCAGGACATCACCCTGGACTTCACTGACAATCCGGACCAGGTAAAGGGGGCCATCAATCTCCCCCTGTCCGCCTTGCGGGCCGCCGTTTACTATGGCGTGCGTAGCATTGTGGACCCCACCCTGCCGGCCAACGGAGGCTATTATCGGGCCATCCAGATTAAGACACGGCCGGGCTGTATCCTGGGCTGCACCGAGCCGGCGGCCTGCGCTGGCCGTAGCGACACAGCCCAGCGGGTGGCCGACATGGTGTTCGGCGCCATGTCTCAAGTGGTGCCCCACAAGGTACTGGCGGGGAGCAACAGCTCCATCACCGGTGTCTACTTCGGCGGCGTGGACCCCAAGACCCACGAGTACTACGTCTATATGGAGACCTTCGGCGGCGGCTCCGGCGCCCGGTTCAACAAGGACGGCTTGAGCTGTGTCCAGGTCCACATGACCAACACCTCCAACCTCCCCATCGAGAGCATGGAGATTGAGTTCCCTTACATGGTAGAGCAGTACACCCTGGTGCCGGATTCCGGCGGGCCCGGCAAGTTCCGGGGTGGCCTGTCCATGAGTAAGGACATCCGGGTCCTGGGCCATGACAGCCAGTTTACCATCAAGGCCGACCGGCAAAAAACGCCGCCCTGGGGGTTGTTCGGCGGCCAGCCCGGTCTACCTGGTGTCATCACCATCTATCCCGGAACGGATCAGGAGGCGGTGATTGACTCCAAGAAATCCGGTACCACCTTGAAATCCGGCGGTGTGCTCCGCTGTCAGATGCCTGGGGCCGGCGGCTACGGCAATCCCCTGGAGCGGGATCGTGCTCTGATTGTCCATGACCTGGAGGAGGGATATATCACCCCGGAGAGCGCTCTGCGGGACTATGGGCTGACCGAGGAGGATCTGGCCCAGATTGAAGTGTTCGGAAAAACGTGACGAAAAGTCCATGCAACGATTTAATGAATAAAGAAAGGAAGCGTTTTGGATGCGTTACAAGAAATTCGGCAGCACCGGCAAGGATATCTCCGTTTTATGTCTGGGCACCTGGGCGCTGGGTGGAAAGCAGTTCGGTGCCGTCACCCAGGAAGACGCCGTGGCAGCGGTGCACGCCATGATTGACTGCGGCGTAAACATTGTGGACACCGCCCCTATCTATGCTTCCGGTGGTTCGGAAGAGGTCCTGGGCAAGGCCCTTCAGGGCGGATATCGGGACAAGGTATTTCTGATCACCAAATTCGGCAGCGAATTTGTGGACCCCAACGACAGCGACAAGGGCACTATCAAGGACTCCAGCCGGAAAAATATGCTCAAGTCCATTGATGCCAGCCTGAAGCGGCTCCAGACCGACTACATCGACGGCTATCTCATGCACTGGGACGATCGGGTGGGGACCCCCATCGAGGAGACCATCGCCTGCATGAAGGAGCTGAAGAACGCGGGGAAGGTGCGTTTCCTGGGCATGTCCAATTTGGAGCGCGACCTGGCAGACCGCCTGCTGGCGGACGGCGTTCTGGATATTGTTCAGTATCCCTACAATATGATCAACCGCACCAAGGAGGATGTTCTGAAGTACTATGCCGGCCAGGGATGCGGCACAATGGGTTATGGCTCTCTGGGCGGCGGCATCCTCACCGGCCAGTTCCGGGAGGTACCCACCTTTGGCCACGGGGATATGCGCGCCTCTTTCTACGGCCCCATGTTCACCGAGCCCGGCTTCTCCCAGATTCAGGCTCTGCTTAAGGTCATGGACGGCATCGCTGAGACCCACAAGGCCACGGTGGCCCAGGTGGCCATTAACTGGGCCCTTGCCCATGACTACATGCACACCGTCCTCACCGGCGTAGGCAATGCGGCCGAGGCGGAGGAGAACTGTGCCGCCGCCGCCTGGGAGCTAACCGTTCAGGAGAAGCAAGAGCTGGACGAGGCCATTTCCAAGATCCACATTTACAGCTAAGAAAAGGGGGACAAATTTATGTATTCCCTTCCAACCGATGACTTTCGTCAGTATATCAACGGCGAGCTGGTATCCGGCCGGGGCCGTACCACACAAATTCGCTGCCCCGGCAATGGCGAACCGGTGGCTCAGATAGCCTTGGCCACCAAGGAACAGGCCCAGCAGGCGCTGGAGGCCGCCCGCGACGCCTTCCCCGGCTGGAGCGCACTGACGCTGGAGGAACGGGGCGCCTGGATGATGAAGTTGCGGGACGCCATCCAGCGTGAGAGCGAAAACCTGCTCAACCTGCTCATGCTAGAGAGCGGCAAGCTGCGCTCCCACGCGGCCTTTGAAACAGGCAGTCTAACCGGCTACCTCAGTTTCTTCCTGGAGCAGGCCAAGAGTGAGCACACCCAGGGCATCAGGGACGCCGCCGGGGGAAAAAACATGTTCCTAGCCGTGCGGGAGCCGGTGGGGGTGGTGGTGGCCGCACTGGCCTGGAATTTCCCCATGCACAACCTGGCCACCAAGCTTGGTCCCATTCTGGCGTCGGGATGTACCGCAGTCATTAAGCCGGCCACCAAGACCCCTCTCTCCACCCTCTATTTCGGTGAGATCCTCCACCGCATCGGGTTCCCTAAGGGGGTCATCAACTTTGTAGCTGGAGATGCCCGGGAGATCGGAACCACCCTGTGTGAGAGCCCCATCCCCGCCATGATCACCATGATCGGCTCCACCGCCGGCGGTCTACGCATGGTACGGGATTCTACCACCAGCGTAAAGCGCTTCTCCATGGAACTAGGGGGAAACGCCCCTGTCATTGTGACTCCCTCCGCAGACCTGAGCGCCGCCGCGGCCCATGTGATCGGGAACAAAATGCGCTGCGCGGGCCAGACCTGCGTGGCGCCCCAGCGGGCCTTCGTTCACCGGAGCGTGTACCGGGAATTTCTGGCGATGTGCACGGAAATTGCCTCCGGGGCCCAGTGTGGCACGCTGGATGAGCAGGCCAACACCGGTCCCCTTATTGACGAGGCGGCGGTTGCCCGAATGGAGCAGCTGGTGGAGGACGCGGTAGAGAAGGGGGCCCGTGTGGCGTGCGGCGGAACCCGGCCTGCGGACAAAACATCCGGATTCTATTTCCTGCCCACCATTCTTACCGGGGTGATGCCGGAGATGCGGGTGTTCCGGGAGGAGGTCTTCGGCCCCGTGCTGGCCCTTATGTCCTATGACACGGAGGAGGAGGCCATCCGCATGGCCAACGACACGGAATACGGCCTCTCCTCCTACATCTGGTCCACCGACCTGAGCCAAGTCTACCGGCTGACCCGCGGTCTCCAGTTCGGCATCGTCAATGTAAACGGCCCCGGAACCGGACCGGCGGTTCCCCACGGCGGCTGTAAAAACAGCGGAATAGGGAAGGATGGAAGCCGGTATTCTCTGGAGGAATACACTTATATCAAGGGCATAAGGATGGCAATTTCCTGAGCTTCGTCACAAAAAACTGCAAACTTACCGGAAACCGGCACTGTTGCTGAGCCTATAGCCCATCGGTGCCGGCTCCGTATTTTGTGTAGGAGGGAAGAATATGACTTTAATGGATGTCGCCCATGACTTTGCAGTCGTCAGCATCCTACTGGCCATCGGATATTTTCTTCGCATGAAAGTCAAATTGTTTCAGCGTCTCTTCCTCCCCGCATCCATTATCGGGGGCCTGATAGGCCTCATAATTGGGCCTCAGATTCTGGGGCTGTACTCCCCTGTACATGTCACCTATACCGCCAGCATCAGTGAGTGGTCAGGCGTGCTGCTGGCCGTCACCTTTGCCTGCTCGTTTTTGGGCGAGTCCATGGAAAAAATTACAAAACAAGCGGTGTCGGCAACCTTGGTGGGCGGCGTCGCCCATCAGGCTCAGGCAGTTCTGGGTATGATTGTCGCCTTCCTATTTCAGTCTGTTGTTCCCATTGGCTTCGGACTGATTCCGCTTTTTGCCCTTTATGGTGGTATTGGCTGGTCTGTTCCTGTCGCAACTATTTTTGAGGAGGAGGGCTATTGGACCAATGCTGTGCCGGTCGCTATCACCATCGCTACCATAGGGGTGGTTTGCGGCATTGTATTTGGCATTGTAATGGTCAATATTGGCATACGGAAGGGGCTTATTAAGCACACCACTGCTTCGTTGGACGATTTACCCGAGGAGTTCCGTACCGGATACATTGCCCTTGGAAAGCGGCCCTCCATTGGAAGCGCAGTGTCCAAATCCTCATCGGTGGACCCGTTTACCCTTCAGCTGGCCTTTGTGGGTCTTGTTGTCGCCTGTGCCCTTTGGCTCCGAAATTTTTTAATCAGCATTGATCCGTTTTGGGAAAATCTTCCTCTTTTATCCACTTCCCTGTTCTGCAGCGGCGTATTTGGAATCATTATCGGCCGAATTCCGGCACTTCAACAGTTTATTGACCGCGACACCATTGAGCGTATTTCCAACGTTTCTCTGGAGTATCTTATCACTTCTGCTGTGGCAACCACCTCAATCGAAGCCTTTGTCTCCTATTTACTTCCTATTGTGGTTATTTCCGTAGTGGTCATCGCCGCGACGACCTGGGTCTCCATTTTCTTTTCCAAGCGCTGGTGTCCCCAAGATTGGTTTGCTTCCGCTGTGGCGCAGTACGGTGCCTACATGGGGTTGCTCTCGACCGGCCTGCTACTGGCAAAGGTAGTAGATCCGGATCATAAAACAGTGGCCGCTGAAACGGTTGCAGCGTCCTGCACACTGGGCTACAGCTATTCTCTTCCCTACCTCCTTATTATGCCTATGCTGGTTATCAGTAGTCCCAAGCTGGTCTTCGGCATCAGCGTTGTTCTGTTAATTGTCTTCCTGATTGCCGGAGAAGTATTTCGAAAGAGGGCAAGAGTGTCTAATTAGTTGCGGCCATAAGCACTAATGCTGATTTGATCAAGCGTACCGTGTTGTTGCAAATCAGCGACAAGGAGGAGCATTTACATTGAGCCGATTAGCCATTGAGACCCCCGGCCAGGCCCAGACTGTTTTGAGCTGCCTGTACCGGGACATGGGCCGGCGCATCATTGCCAGCCAGCCCGGGCTGTGCCCGGTGGACATGTCGCTGAACTTTCTGCGGCTATGCCATGCCCAGACCTGCGGCAAGTGCGTGCCCTGCCGCATCGGGCTGGGTCAGCTGGCAGTGCTCATTGAGCAGGTGCTGGACCGCACTGCCACCCTGGAGACCGTGGACCTTATCGAACGCACCGCCAAGGTCATTTCCGACTCGGCGGACTGCGCCATCGGCTTCGAAGCAGCCAATATGGTGCTGCTGGGCATTCGGGGCTTCCGCGAGGACTATGAGGAGCACATCCTCCACGGCCGGTGCTTCTGCGGGCTAAGCCACCCGGTGCCCTGCGTGTCCACCTGCCCCGCCCACGTGGACATTCCAGGCTATGTGGCCCTGGTCCGGGAGGGGCGGTACAAGGACGCGGTGCGCCTCATCCGTAAAGATAACCCCTTCCCCGCCGTGTGCGCCTATGTGTGCGAGCACCCCTGCGAGGCCCAGTGTCGGCGGCGGATGGTGGATGACAGCGTGAACATCTGCGGACTCAAGCGCTACGCCGTGGACCACTCCCCCGATCTGTCCGCGCCCTCCAGGGCGGCTGACACTGGGAAGCGGGTGGCCGTCATCGGCGGCGGCCCCGGCGGTCTGACCGCGGCCTACTACCTGTCCCTCATGGGCCACAAGGTCACCGTGTATGAGCAGCGCCCCAAGCTGGGCGGCATGCTGCGCTACGGCATTCCCGACTACCGCCTGCCCCAGGATGTGCTGGACCGGGATATCACCCACATTCTCTCCACCGGTATCACCGTCCGCACCGCCGTGTCCATCGGCCAGGACGTGGCCATAGAAGAAATCCAAAAGGACTATGACGCGGTGTACATCGCCATCGGTGCCCACGTCGACAAGAAGCTGGGCCTGGAGGGGGAGGAGTCCTCCAATGTGATCAGTGCGGTAGAGCTACTCCGCGGTGTCGGGGATGGAAACGTCCCCGACTTCACCGGCAAGAAGATTTGCGTCATCGGTGGCGGCAACGTCTCTATGGACGCTACCCGTACCGCCCTGCGGCTGGGCGCTGAGAGCGTCACCTGTGTCTATCGCCGCCGAGTAGAGGACATGACCGCCTTGGCAGAGGAAATCGAGGAGGCTATGGCCGAGGGGTGCCAAATCCTGCCCCTGCAGGCGCCAGTCCGCATTGAGGCCGATGAGGAGGGCAAGGTGGCCGCCCTGTGGACCCAGCCTCAAATCATCAGCCTCTATGGTCGGGATGGTCGCCCCGCGCCCGCCAAGGCCCAGGAGAAGGAGTTCCGCATTCCCTGCGACTATGTAATCGTGGCCATCGGTCAGGCCATTGCAGCCAAGCCCTTTGAGGCAGTGGGTGTCACCACCTGCCGCGGGGCCATCCAGGTCGACCTCACCAGCTCGGTGCCCGGGGCGGATAATATCTTTGCCGGCGGAGACGCGGTCTCCGGGCCGGCCACCGTCATCCGCGCTGTGGCCGCCGGTAAGGTGGCCGCCGCCAACATCGACAACTTCCTGGGCTTTGACCACAAGATGCACTGTGAAGTGGATATTCCCCCCGCTCACCTGACCAACACGCCCCCCTGCGGCCGGGTTAATTTGAAAAACCGGCAGCTGACTGACTACCACGGTAATTTTGACCTGCTCAAGGAGGGCATGAGCGAACAGGAGGCCACCCAGGAGGCCAGCCGCTGCCTGCGCTGCGACCACTTCGGCTACGGAATCTTCAAGGGAGGAAGGAGCAAGGAATGGTAAACCTCACCATTGACGGACGCCCCGCCCAGGTGCCCGAAGGCACCACCATTCTGGAGGCTGCCCGGCAGGCCGACATCCACATTCCCCACCTGTGCTACCTGAAGGGCATCAATGAAATTGCCGCCTGCCGGGTGTGCTGTGTGGAGGTGGAGGGGGAACGGGCCATGGTCACCGCCTGCAACAACCCCGTCCAGGAGGGCATGGCCGTCCACACCAACTCCTCCCGGGCCCGCAGCACCCGACGCATCAACGTGGAGCTCATTCTGTCCCAGCACGACTGCAAGTGCGCCACCTGTGTGCGTAGCGGCAACTGCCAGCTCCAGGAGATTGCCAACGACCTGGGCATTCTGGAGCTGCCCTTTGAGATCCAGCTGCCCCAGGGCTTGCGGAAGGCCTGGACCACCACCTTCCCCCTCTTCCACGACTACAACAAGTGCATCAAGTGCATGCGCTGCATCCAGGTGTGCGACAAAATCCAGTCCCTGAGCATCTGGGACGTGGCCGGAACCGGCAGCCGCACCACCATCGACGTATCCAATAACCGGGTCATAAAGGACTCGGACTGTGCCCTGTGCGGCCAGTGCATCACCCACTGTCCCACCGGCGGCCTGCGGGAGCGGGACGACACCCAGCGCGCCTTTGCCGCCCTAGCCGACCCGGACAAAATTACCGTGGTCCAAGTGGCTCCCGCGGTGCGCACCGCCTGGGGCGAGGCCTTCGGACTGCCCCGGGAGCAGGCTACCATGGGCCGTATGGCCGCCGCCCTGCGCCGGCTGGGCTTCCGCTACATCTTCGACACCAACTTCACCGCCGACCTCACCATCATGGAGGAGGGCAGCGAGTTCTTCCGCCGCCTCCAGCGGGGCGACATGGCCCAGTACCCCATGTTCACCAGTTGCTGCCCCGGCTGGGTGCGCTTCCTCAAGGGCCAGTATCCTCAGCTTACCGGGCAGCTGTCCACCGCCAAGAGCCCGCAGCAGATGTTTGGTAGCCTGACCAAGAGCTGGCTGGCCCAGAAGCTGGGAGTGGAGCCGGAGAAGATTTTCTGCGTGTCCATCATGCCCTGCGTGGCCAAAAAGGCAGAGAGCGAGCTGCCCACCATGGCCACCGAGCACGGTCCTGACGTGGACCTGGTGCTCACCACCCGGGAGTTTGTGCGCATGCTGCGCGCCGACAAGATTATCCCCTCCCTCCTTCCGGAGGAGGGCCTGGACGACCCCATGGGTGTATCCACCGGCGCCGGTGTCATCTTCGGCACCACCGGCGGCGTGATGGAGGCCGCCCTGCGTTCCGCTTCCTTCCTGCTCACCGGGCAGAACCCCGACCCAGAGGCATTCTCCCAGCTGCGTGAGGGGCCCGACCTGCGGGAGGCCACCTACGACCTGGCGGGCACCTCGGTGCGCTGCGCCGTGGTCAGCGGCCTGGGCAACACCCGGAAGCTGCTGGATCGCATTCTGGCGGGCAAGATCCATTACGACTTCGTGGAGGTTATGGCCTGTCCCGGCGGCTGCGTGGGCGGCGGCGGCCAGCCCATTGACAAGGAGGACCGGGAGCTAGGCGGCATCCGCGGCGACCGGCTCCACCAGCTGGACGGTCAGGCCCCCCTGCGCTTCTCCCACGAGAATCCCCAGGTCCAGGCCCTGTACCGGGAGTTTTTGGGCAAACCCCTCAGCGAGATCTCCGAGTACCTGCTCCACAGTGACCACACTGCTTGGGCCATGCCCAACCAGCGGGAAACCGAATAATTTCCTTCTCAAAAATTCAGCAAGCTAAACCGATATGGTTTTGCTTTAATTTGTTTGATGTTATATTCCACAGCAGTAACCATGCTGTGCATTATATGCCTGTGTAGTTTTATTTTGCAAAACTGTGTTGTGGCTGTCACCCCAGTGATATAATCAAAATGCTAGGATAGACTATCAGAAAAGGGGGACGGGATTATGGAAGCAAGAACATATCTCGCGGTGGATCTGAAGAGCTTCTACGCCTCGGTGGAGTGCGTGGAGCGGGGGGCTAGACCCCATGACCACCAACCTTGTGGTAGCAGATCTGACCCGCACGGAGAAAACCATCTGTCTGGCCGTCACGCCGGCGCTGAAAGCGTATGGAATCCTGGGGCGGGCCCGGCTCTTTGAAGTGATCCAGAAGGTCCGGGAGATCAACACTCAGCGTCGGCAGCGGGTTCCCAGCCACGTCTTTTCCGGCTCTTCCAGTAATGATCTGGAGCTGAGAGCCGCCCCTTCGCTGGAGCTGGATTATATCGTGGCCCCGCCGCGCATGGCCCGCTACATGGAGTGGAGCGCCCGCATATATCAGGTGTACCTCCGCCATGTGGCGCCGGAAGATATCCACCCCTATTCCATCGACGAGGTGTTCATGGACATCACGCCCTATCTTCAAACTACCAGCTTGGCCCCGTGGGAATTCGCAAAGCGGGTGGTCAAAGATGTACTTGACACCACTGGAATTACCGCCACCGCGGGGATCGGTCCCAACCTCTACCTCTGCAAAGCTGCGCTGGACATCGTCTCCAAACATATCCGACCGGATAAAGACGGTGTCCGCATCGCGAGGCTGAATGAGCTGAGCTACCGGCAGCTCCTGTGGTCCCATCGCCCTATTACAGATTTTTGGCGGGTTGGGCCGGGGTATGCGAAAAGGCTGGCGGAGCACGGCATTTATACGATGGGGGACATCGCGCGCTGCTCTCTCGGCGGCCCGGGTGACCTGCACAATGAAGACCTGCTCTATAAGCTGTTCGGGATCAATGCAGAGCTGCTGATCGATCACGCCTGGGGGTGGGAGCCCTGCACGATATCAGACATCAAAGCCTATCGGCCGGAATCCAACAGCATTGGAGCAGGTCAGGTCCTCCAATGCCCATACAGTGCTGAGAAAGCCCGCATCGTGATACGTGAGATGGCGGATGCGCTGGCCCTGGAGCTGGTGGAAAAGGGGCTTGCAACAGATCAGCTGACTCTGACCGTGGGATATGATATTGAGAACATCCAAGATCCGGAACGCCTCAGTCGGTATCAGGGCGAGATTAAGAAGGATCGATACGGCAGATTTGTGCCGAAGCACAGTCATGGAACAGAAAACATCGGAAAATACACATCATCCACGCGAAAGATCCAGAATGCCGCCGACGCGCTTTTTCACAGGATCGTGGCCCCGGGACTGCTGATTCGCCGGCTCAATATCACAGCCAACCGTGTGCTGCCGGAGCGGGAGGTGCCGGAAGCAGACGCCTGTGAGCAGATGGACCTGTTTGTGGACTATGAGATCATGCAGGAGGAGAAACGCCGGGAGGAGGCAGAGCAGGTGCGGGAGAAAAAGATTCAGAGCACCGTGCTGGATATCAAGAGGAAATTCGGTAAGAACGCCATTTTGAAGGGGACTGCGCTGGAGGACGGCGCCACCAGCCGCGAGCGGAATCAGAAAATCGGGGGGCACCAGGCATGAGCGGAAAATACGACGATATGCTCTTTTTGCCCCACCATGTCTCCGCGGTCCACCCTCAGATGTCCCGCCATGATCGGGCGGCGCAGTTTTCTCCCTTTGCAGCCTTGAGTGGCTACGATGCGGTCCTTCAGGAGGCGGGGCGGTTGACCCAGCCGCAAAAAGAG
>CABVDR010000071.1 GCA_902497145.1 uncultured Oscillospiraceae bacterium | reverse complement strand
GGGGGACAACGGGGTGGAGGTCCGGGAGTATATCTATGATATGCCTCTGGTGATGGCCGCCGCCGACGTGGTCCTCTGCCGGGCGGGCGCCTCTACCATCTCGGAGCTCACCGCCATTGCCAAACCCTCCATTCTGGTGCCCTCCCCCAACGTCACCGCCAACCACCAGGAGAAGAACGCCCGGGTGCTGGCCGACCAGGGGGCTGCGGTGCTGCTGCTGGAGAAGGACTGCCAGGGGGACGAGCTCTATGAGCAGGCCGAGGCCCTGCTGCGGGACCGGCAGCGCCGGGACAATATGATCCGCGCCCTGAACAATATGGCAGTGCCTGATGCGGGGGAGAAGATCTATATTACCCTGCGCTCCCTGATGCGGGTCTGAAAGGGAAACGGAAACCACTTTTTCCATGTTTGCATAGGATGGCCTGAACGAAACGAAGTTGGAGGCTATCCCATGAGCATGTATGAAATCCAAGGCGGCAGGCCGCTGAATGGGCGGCTGAGAGTCCAGGGGGCCAAGAACAGCGTTCTGCCCCTGCTGGCCGCCGCGCTGCTGGCCCCGGGCCAGAGCGTGATCCATCACTGTCCCGATTTGTCCGACGTGTCCGCCACCCTGGATATTCTGGCGCTGCTGGGCTGCCGGGTGTCCCGGGAGGGGGAGAGCGTCACCGTGGACGCAGCTCCCATGAGCGGCAGCGCCATCCCGGAGCGGCTGATGCGGGAGATGCGCTCCTCGGTGATTTTTCTGGGGGCGCTGCTGGCCCGCACGGGGAGCGCCAGGCTGTGCTACCCCGGGGGCTGTGAGCTGGGCCCCCGGCCCATCGACCTGCACCTGGCCGCTCTACGGGGGCTGGGGGCGGAGATCCGGGAGGAGGGGGAGTGCCTGAGCTGCACCGTGGGCCGCGGCCTGCGGGGCGCCCGGATCCAGCTGCCCTTCCCCAGCGTAGGGGCCACGGAAAACGCTATGCTGTGTGCCTGCGGGGCCCAGGGGGTCACCACCCTTGCGGGGGCCGCCCGGGAGCCGGAGATCGTGGATTTGCAGCGTTTTCTCAACGCCATGGGAGCCCGTGTGTCCGGCGCGGGCACCCCAGTCATTACCATTGAGGGAGGCCGTCCCCTCCACGGGGCGGAGCACACCGTGATGGGGGACCGGATCGTGGCCGCTACCTGGCTGTGTGCCTGCGGGGCGGCTGGGGGCGAGATCGCCCTGTCCGGTGTGGAGACATCCTCCCTGGAGACGGTGCTCACCTGTCTGGAACAGGCGGGGGGGACGCTGGAGCGGGGAGAATCGGAGATTCACTTCCGGAGCACAAAGCCTCTTTGTGGGATCCCGCCGGTACATACCGCCCCCTACCCCGGCTTTCCCACCGACGCCCAGGCCATTCTCATGGCCGCCCTGGCCGGCGGCAGGGGGCAGACCCTCTTTGTAGAGAATATGTTTGAGAGCCGCTACCGCCACGTGGAGGAGCTGCGCCGCATGGGAGCGGATATCCGGGTGTGGGGCCGCTCCGCTGTGGTGACGGGCCGTCCCCTCCATGGACAGCGGGTGTGCAGCACCGACCTGCGGGGAGGAGCCGCCCTGGTGGTGGCAGCTCTGGGAGCCCGGGGGACCACCCAGGTCACCGGACTGAGCCACATCCGCCGGGGATATCAAGATATGGAAGGCATTCTGCAAAAACTGGGGGCGGATATCCGCCTGATTCCGTAGAGCATACAGGAGAGAAAGATGGCATCTGTCAGACACAAACGAAAACGAAAACGCCGCCGCAGCCGGTTTGGGGTGCTGTTCAAGCTGCTGTGCGCGGCGGCGCTGGTGGCTGCCCTTACCTTCGGCGCCACGGTGTTTTTTCAGGTGGAGACCATTGCCGTCACCGGCAACAGCCGCTACACACAGGAGGAGATCATTGCCGCCTCGGGGGTGCAGGTAGGAGATAACCTGTTCCGCATGAGCAAAAAGCAGATCTCCCAACAGATTTTACATCAGCTGCCCTATGTGGAGTCGGTGTCCATCCTCCGGGGGCTGCCCAGCACCATCACCTTCCAGGTGACGGAGTGGGACGCGGTGGCCCAGGTGGAGGTGTTCGCTCAGGGACAGAGTCAGACCAGCGAAGAGGAAGGGGAGACGACCCAGGCGGCAGCCCAGCAGGCTTGGCTCATCAGTGTGGGCGGCAAGCTGCTGGAGCCCGTCTCCGCCTCCCACACCGCTCCCATCTCCGTGACGGGGCTCACCGCCCTGGTACCCGAGGCGGGATCCATGCTGGCGGTCCCCCAGGATCAGCAGAATAAGCTCACTGCCCTGACCAATGTGCTGGAGCAGCTTCAGGAGCAGAATATGCTCAGCCGGGTCACCTCCATCGACCTGACCCATACCTCCTATCTGCAGCTGCGGCTGGACGGGAGCATCGATGCCAAGATTCCTCTCACCGGGGACACCGGCTACTATCTCCGGGCTCTCAATGCCGCCGTGGAGGAGGAGAACCGGCGCCGGGGCGGTCAGGCGGTGGGAACCATGGATCTCACTCAGAAGGAGTATACCGCCATTTTTACCCCGGCAGAGGGGAGTTAAGGCGTCAGAGAGGAGATTTTCCAGCTTTTTCTCTTGACCTGCTGGAAAAAGAGCGATACAATGAATCAAGATATCGTCTTGATTGTGCGTCCGCTTACAACCGCTTGGGTTTGGGCGCTTGCGGCGGAGTTTCATTTTATACTTAGGAGGAACAACAATGGCCTTCGGAATGGATATGGGTCCTGACAGCGTAGTCAATATTAAAGTAATTGGTGTGGGCGGCGGCGGCAACAACGTGGTCAACCGCATGGTGCGCACCGGAACCAAGGGCGTGGATTTTATCGCGGTGAATACCGATAAGCAGGCGCTGAGTGTTTCCAGCGCTACCTATAAGATCCAGATCGGTGAGAAGCTGACCAACGGCCAGGGCGCCGGCTCTGACCCCGAGGTGGGCCGCAAGAGCGCCGAGGAGAACCGCAACCAGATCTCCAAGGCTCTGGAGGATGCGGACATGGTGTTCATCACCGCCGGTATGGGCGGCGGCACCGGCACCGGCGCGGCCCCCATTGTGGCCGACATCGCCAAGGAGCTGGGGATCCTCACCGTGGGCGTGGTAACCAAGCCCTTCCGCTTTGAGGGTATGCGCCGCATGAAGCAGGCTGAGGGCGGCATCAACGAGCTGCGCAACAAGGTGGACTCCCTGGTCATCATCCCCAACGAGCGCCTGAAGCTGGCCACCGACCAGAAGATCACCATGCTCAATGCCTTTGAGATCGCCGATGATGTGCTGCAGCAGGCGGTCCAGTCCATTTCCGACCTCATTAAGAACACCGGCTTCATCAACCTGGACTTTGCCGACGTGTCCGCCGTCATGAAGGACGCAGGCCGGGCCCACATGGGCGTGGGCCGCGCCGCCGGCAAGAGCAAGGCGGAGGAGGCCGCCAAGATGGCCATTTCCAGCCCCCTGCTGGAGACCTCCATCAACGGCGCCAAGGGCGTGCTGATCAACGTCACCGGCTCCATGGACATCGGCCTGGAGGAGGTAGAGACCGCCGCCAACCTGGTGCAGGAGGCCGCCCACCCCGAGGCCAACATCATCTTCGGCGCCGCCTTCGACGACACTCTGGAGGATGAGCTGCGAGTCACCGTCATCGCCACCGGCTTTGACGAGAAGGAGGAGCCCGCTGCGGCTCCCGCCGGCGGCATGTCCCAGAAGCCGTTCTCCCAGGCGGGGGACAAGGTGAAGGAGAGCCAGCAGGCTGCTCCCCAGGCGGAGGCTCCTGCTCCCACCCCCGAGCCCGAGAAGCCCACGGTCAGCGATGACGACTGGGACATTCTGGAGCGTATTTTCAGCAAGAAGCGCTGAGAAAAATTCAATCGGTACATCAAAGCCCGGAAGAAGGATTCCTTCTTCCGGGCTTTTTATCAGAAAAACACGCCGCAGAACTCTGCGGCGTGTTTTTCATGATTGGGCGCAGGTGAGCTCCTCCGGGGGCTGAAACCGAACCAGGTGGGCGTACTGCTGCCATACACAGTCCAGCTTGCCCAAGTAGTTGGGCTTCCAGGGCTTGTTCCGGCCGCAGTAGTGAACAATGGCGCTGTTTTCCAGCACCCACTCCAAATCCACCGGGTGGCCGGGAGTGAGCAGAGCAGCGGCGAGCAGCCGCTCGGTCATGTTGTACCGCCAGGGGTTCAGACGCAAGATGCGCTCGCCGTACAGGGCGCTGATCACATCCTGGTCGGGGAGCAGCAGACTCTTGCGGTGGGCCTGGACATAGTCCAGCACGGGCTGGATCTGCTGCTCCCGGCGCAGCGCCGACAGATTCATCAGCAGCACCCCGGAATTGATATAGGGTCCGGGAGTCTCCGACTGGAGGCGAATGGCATTGAACTTCTCCATCCCCTTGGCCACATGGCTGGCAGCGGCAAAGAAGCAGTCCTCCATCGGCAGCTCCCACAGGTTGTCCAGGGGGTGGTTTACCACCAGGTCCGGGTCCAGGTAGAGTACCCGCTCCAGGTCCTGGGGAAGCTGGAAGGCGGCAAAGATGCGGTCATACATCTCCATGGGGTAGCGGTCGGTGGTAGGAGCCTGGGGCAGCAGATTGGGGTCGGCGGCCACGGGGATCAGCGTGAGGGAGGGCTCGTCCACGGTACACTCCAGAGCGACGAAATCCGCCGGAGTAAGGGAGCGGTGGAGGACAAAGACCCGGATAGGGGTGCCAGGGTGCTGACAGGCCAGGCTCTTAAGCATGACAGACAGAGGGTAGAGGTAGGCGCGGTTGACAGTGACTAAAATATCCATGGAGACTCCTTATATATCGTTCTTAATTGTACTATGTATTATACGCAGAACCGGCACAGAGAACAAGAGGAAATATAAGAAAAAGGCGGGGCTGAGCGCCCCGCCTGATACAGTATGGACGATTACTCCTTGGGCTGCTCCTCGTCGTCGGCGGGAGCCTCAGGGGCGGGCTCCTCCTCGGGGACGATGTCAGCTTCGGTTACCTCGTCAGATGCCTCCTGAGGGGCAACATTGGCCACGTCGATGATCTCACCCTCGGCCTCGGCGGAAGACTTGAGCTCCGCGATACGGTCGTTGTTGGTCTCAATGGCGGCCCGGGCAGCGGTGATCTTCTCACAGGCGGCGGCGTAAGCGCCGTCGGGGGTGGCGCCGTGCTCGGCGTAATACAGCTTGCCCAGCTCCACATAGGCCTTCTTGATGGTGTCCTCTTCGGCCATGTTGGAGGCCTTCAGCTTGGCGATCTCCGCCAGACGCTTGGAAGTGGCCACAACGCTCTGGGCCAGGTCGGTTGCTCTCTCCTGGAGATCATTGATAAAATCCATGGTAGTACCTCCTTGAAATACGGTGTCCCGTTTACTGTGCCCATTTTAGCTTATTTCCTCCCCCCACGCAAGAACCTGATGTTGGATTTAATGGTTTTTTTAAGTTTACTAAGGGGAGCTTTCAGAAAAGGCCCCGGTGGGAAATTCCACCGGGGCCTTGAAAAGAGCGGATGCTTACACCTTGAAGTTGACGGCGGTGTCGCCCTTCTCGTCGGCGCCGAACTCGTAGTCCTTGCCGGGGAGAATTGCGTTGAGCACGATGCCGGTGATAGCGGCCACAGCCAGGCCGGACAGGCTGATGGTGGCCTCGCCCACCTGGAAGCTCACCGCGCCGGAGTAGTTGATGCCGATGGCCAGCACCATGATGAGGGCGGCAATGATGACGTTGCGGCTGTTGGTGAAATCCACCTGGTTTTCCACCACGTTACGCACGCCCACGGCGGAGATCATGCCGTAAAGCACCATGGATACGCCGCCCATGGTGGCGGTGGGCATGGCGGATACCAGGGCCGCAAACTTGGGGGAGAAGGAGAATAGAATGGCCAGACCGGCGGCGATGCGGATGACCCGGGGGTCATAGACCTTGGAGAGCGCCAGTACACCGGTGTTCTCGCCGTAGGTGGTGTTGGCGGGGGCGCCGAAGATGGAGGCCAGGGTGGTGGCCAGACCGTCGCCCAACAGGGTGCGGTGGAAGCCGGGGTCCTGGAGGTAGTTGCGCTCACAGGTGGAGGAGATGGCGCACATGTCGCCGATGTGCTCCACCATGGTGGCAAGGGACAGGGGCATGATAGTTACTGCCGCGGTCAGGAGCAAGCCAGTGTCCAGATCGGGGCGGCTGAACAGGCCGAAGAGGGTGTCCTCAAACTGGAAGGGCAGGCCGATCCAGGGGGCGTCGGCCAGGGCCTGGAGCTTAGCAGGGTCCATGGTGTGCATGCCGGTGATCTGGCAGATGACGGCCACAGCGTAGGAGCCCACCACGCCCAACAGGATGGGGATGATCTTCACCATGCCCTTGCCCCAGACATTGCAGCCCACCACAATGGCGATGGCGATGAGGGCAATGGCCCAGTTGTCTCGGCAGTTGGTGATAGCGGTGGAGGAGAGGGTCAGGCCGATGCAGATGATCATGGGGCCGGTGACGATGGGAGGGAAGTAGCGCATGACCTTCTTGGTGCCGAACACCTTAAAGAGGGCGGACAAAATCACGTACATCAGACCGGCCAGCGCCACACCGAAGCAGGCGTAGGGCAGCATCTGGTCGTTGGGGGTACCGTCCTCCAGCATGGGCGCGATGGCCTGATAGCCGCCGATGAAGGCGAAGGAGGAGCCCAGGAAAGCAGGTACCTTGCGCTTGGTGATAAAGTGGAACAGCAGGGTGCCCAGGCCTGCGAAGAGCAGGGTGGCGGACACACTCAGTCCGGTGAGGGCGGGCACCAGCACGGTGGCGCCGAACATGGCGAACATGTGCTGCACGCCCAAAACGAACATTTTCGGCTTGCCCAACTGCCGGGCATCATAAATAGCTTGGTTTTGCGGCATAGTAATTCTCCCTTCTTGCTTGCACACAGGCCAAAATGGCCATAAAAAAAGACAATCGCACAACGATTGCCCCGCACAAAAAGGAAAAAAGAAACGAGAGACGGCCGGTACGGCGATCGGTCATGACGCTCCCTCCTTTTTTCCATTTCTAAACCCGTATCATAGCAGATTTTTTACAAAAGCGCAAGGGGAAATTTCGGGATCTATGGGGAAAATGCAGGAATTGGAGGGAAGAAAGGCAGGGCAGTTGACTTTAGCGAGAAAAATGGATAAACTACACTTGATTTTTATTTGCTTGCAGTCAAATCCTGCCATAAAAAAGGAGCGATGGATGTTGAAGAAGCCGTTTGTCACCCTGGAGCAGCTGCGGGAGATCACCCGGCAGTACCCCACCCCCTTCCACCTCTACGACGAGAAGGGCATCCGGGCCAACGCCCGAGCCCTGCGGAAGGCCTTCGCCTGGAACCCGGGTTACACCGAGTATTTTGCCGTGAAGGCCACCCCCAACCCCCAGATTCTGAAGATTTTGAAGGAAGAGGGGTGCGGCGTGGACTGCTCTTCCCTCACAGAGCTGATGATGTCTGAGCGCTGCGGTTTTGCCGGCAATCAGATCATGTTCTCCTCCAACGATACCCCCGCGGAGGAGTTTGCCCTGGCCGCCAAGCTGGGGGCCACCATCAACCTGGACGACATCACTCACATCGACTTTTTGAAGGACACCATCGGCTACATCCCCAAGAAGATCTCCTGCCGCTTCAATCCCGGCGGTGTGTTCCAGCTGGGGGAGAGCAAGGAGGGCTTCCAGGTGATGGACAACCCCGGCGACGCCAAGTACGGCATGACCCGGGCGCAGATCGCTGAGGCCTTCAAGCGTCTGAAGGCGGAGGGGGCCGAGGAGTTCGGCATCCATGCCTTCCTGGCCTCCAACACCCTGTCCAACGACTACTACCCCGCCCTGGCCCGGATCCTGTTCCAGCTGGCGGTGGACCTGCAGAAGGAGACCGGGGCCCACATCACCTTCATCAATCTCTCCGGCGGCGTGGGCGTGCCCTACCGCCCCGACCAGAGCGCCAACGACATCGCCGTGATCGGCGAGGGCGTGCGGAAGGCCTATGAGGAGATCCTCACTCCCGCCGGTATGGGCGATGTGTCCATCTGCACCGAGCTGGGCCGGTTTATGCTGGCCCCCTACGGTCACCTGGTCACCAAGGTGCTCCACTTCAAGCACACCTACAAGGAGTATGTGGGCGTGGACGCCTGCGCGGCCAACCTGATGCGCCCGGCCATGTACGGCGCTTACCACCACATCACCGTCATGGGCAAGGAGGACGCCCCCTGCGACCACAAGTACGACGTCACCGGCGCCCTGTGTGAGAACAACGACAAGTTCGCGGTGGACCGGATGCTGCCGGAAATCGAGATCGGCGACCTGCTGGTCATCCACGACACCGGCGCCCACGGCCACGCCATGGGCTACCAGTACAACGGACGGCTGCGTTCCGCCGAGGTACTGCTCCAGGAGGACGGTTCTACCCGCCTGATCCGCCGGGCTGAGACTCCCGAGGACTACTTTGCCACGGCCATCTGGGAATAAGAACATCTTTTAGCATATCAACGGTTGGAGCGCCCCGGCCCCAGGCCGGGGCGCTTGTGTTTTTTCTTTGGGAGAGAAGCTATGAATATCATGGGACAACTGGCCCTTATCTTTGGACTGTCACTGGTGGGAGAAGGCGTGGCGGCGCTGCTCCCGGTATCCTTTCCGTCCAGCGTGATCAGTATGCTGCTGCTGATGGTGCTGCTGCTCAGCGGCGTGGTGAAGGATCACCATATCAAGACCGTCTCCAACTTTCTGGTGGCCAACATGGCCTTCTTCTTCATCCCCTCCTTCGTGGGGATCATCGAGCATGGGGCGCTGATGAAAAGCCAAGCCCTGCCTCTGCTGGTGATCGTGGGTCTGACCACCCCGGTGGTCTATCTGATCACCGGCTGGACGGTGCAGCTGCTGATGCTGCGCCGGCGGAGAAAGGAGGGGGCGAAATAATGGAAGCGATTTTGACCTCCCCCTTCTTTGGCCTTGCCCTGTCCATCGGGGCCTGGTGTGGGGGACTGTGGCTGCAAAAAAAGACCAAGTGGGTATTGTGCAATCCCCTGCTTATCGCATCCCTGGTGATCATCGCCATCCTGGCGGTGTTCCACATCCCTCTGGACAGCTATAACCAGGGAGGCGATATCATTAAGCTGATGCTGGGGCCGGTGACGGCGGTACTGGCGCTGAACATCTACTACCAGCGGCAGACCTTGAAGGAGTATTTTATGCCGGTGCTGGTGGGCTGCCTGGTGGGCAGCGCAGCCAGTCTGATCAGTGTGCTGCTTCTGTGCCGTCTGTTTGAACTAGAGGATATGCTTACCGCCTCCCTGCTGCCCAAGAGTGTGACGACCGCCATTGCGGTGGGTATCGCGGAGAGCCGGGGCGGCGCGGCAGGGATCGCAGCGGCGGCAGTGGTGCTGGCCGGTGTGGTAGGCGCCGTATTTGCCCCCTTGTTTGCCAAGTGGTTCCGGGTGACCGACCCAGTGGCTCAGGGACTGGCCACCGGCGCGTGCAGCCATGCGCTGGGTACCGCCAAGGCCATGGAGATGGGGGAACTCCAGGGCGCCATGAGCTCCATCGCCATCTGCGTGTGCGGCATTTTTACCTCCATCCTTGCTCTATTTGTTTAAGAAAAAGGAGTGCTTTTCCCAAGAAAAGCACTCCTTTTTGCACTATGTTCTTGTAGGGAAACCAGGTTTCATGCCTTGCTCTTTCACATGGACCCCAGAAGCGAAACGAAGTTTCGCACAAAGTTCTTTGCTAAGCTTTCTTTCAAGAAAGCGTCAAGAAAAGTAAGGCGGCATCTAAAATGCGGGAGGCGGCCTCTTCTTTCGACAGAAGGGGCAGCTCCTCCACGCCCTCTCGGGTAATCAACGTAATCACATTGGTGTCGGTGCCGAAGCCAGCCCCGGCGACCTTCAGGTTGTTGGCGCAGATCATGTCCACGTTCTTTTTCTCCAACTTGGCCCGGCTGTTTTCCAGCATGTCCCGGGTCTCCATGGAGAAGCCGCAGATCACCTGCCCCGGGCGGCGATGAGCCCCCAGGTACTGCAAAATGTCGGTGGTGCGCTGGAGGGGGATCGACAAGTCCCCGTCCTTCTTCTTCACCTTGTCGTCGCTGTATCCGATGGGGGTGTAGTCAGCCACGGCGGCGGCCTTGAAGATCATGTCCGCGTCCTGGCTGCGGGCAGAGACCGCCTCAAACATGTCCTGAGCGGAGACCACCGGGACCACCTCCACAAAGGGGGGCGGAGCGATGGCGGTGGGTCCGGAGACCAGGGTGACCTGAGCGCCGCGAAGCATGGCCATGCGGGCAATGGCGTAGCCCATTTTGCCGGTGGAGTGGTTGGTGAGGTAGCGCACCGGATCCAGG
Source organism: uncultured Oscillospiraceae bacterium (assembly GCA_902497145.1). GTDB lineage: Bacteria > Bacillota > Clostridia > Oscillospirales > Oscillospiraceae > Lawsonibacter. The sequence continues at coordinate 1,644 of CABVDR010000071.1, read as the reverse complement.
GCCTCCTGAGTGGGGCCGGCGGTGACCAGGACACGCTTCCCCTCCAAATCGTGGGGACAGGCCAGATGGCGCAGCACATGCTGAAGGAGGTCCTCCGGCTCCGGCATCTTGCCCGCGCCCACCGCGCCGCAGGCCAGACGGCCGCTGGCGGGGGCGATGACCTCCCAGCCGTAGCGGCGGAGAATGTCCAGGTTGTCCTGGGTGACGGGATTTTCGTACATATTGGTGTTCATGGCCGGGGCAATGAGCTTGGGGCACTTGCAGGCCAGAACGGTGGTGGTGAGCATGTCGTCGGCCAGACCGTGGGCCAGCTTGGCGCACACGTTGGCGGTGGCCGGAGCGATGAGCACCAGATCGGTGCGCTGGGCCAGGGCGATGTGCTCCACCTGGTGGGAGAAGTTGCGGTCGAAGGTGTCCACCATGGTGCGGCGGCCGGTGAGCTGCTCGAAGGTGAGGGGGGTAATAAACTTGGTGGCGTGCTCGGTCATCACCACCTCCACCTGGCAGTGCTGCTTGACCAGCGCGGAGGCCAAAGCGGCGGCCTTGTAGGCGGCGATGCCGCCGGTGACGCCCAGAAGAACGGTCTTTCCCTGTAACATGCTAAAACCCTCTTATCTTTTCTCAAAACTGCCGCCCGGGCGGGCGGTACAGTGAGATTATGGCATAAAATTTGCCGCTTGTAAAGAAAGAGGTCCAGATATGCAACATTCCGGCGAATCTCAGTCTTGCAAACAGGGGATGGATTCGCTATAATGGTGCGGTTAAGAGGGGGAGACCCTCACTTGGGATACCGGGCCGCCTGTGCGGTCGGAAGAAACCATCCATTGAATTTGCTTCGAGGTGAGACACATGCTCCTGGCCATTGACATCGGCAACAGCAATATCGTCATCGGCGGCATCCAGGACGATAAGATCGTCTTTGAGGCCCGCATCGCCACCGATCGGATCAAGACGTCCGACCAGTACGGCGTGGAGATCAAAAACATCCTGTCCCTGTTTGAGGTGCCGGTGGACACGGTGGAGGATGTGATTATTTCTTCGGTTGTGCCGCCGGTATTCAACGCGGTGCGCACGGGCGCGTTCAAGGTGACAGGCCTGCACCCCATGGTGGTGGGACCCGGCATCAAGACGGGGCTGAATATCCAGATGGACAACCCTGCCTCGGTAGGCAGCGACCTCATCGTGGCCGCCGTGGCAGCTCTGCAGGAGTACACCGCGCCTTTGATGCTCATTGACATGGGCACCGCCACTACCATCACCGTGGTGGACCAGGGCAACAACTATATTGGCGGGGCCATTATCCCCGGCGTGCGGGTGTCGGCGGAGGCGCTGTCCAGCCGGGCGGCTCAGTTGCCTGGCATCCAGCTGGACCGGCCCAAGCGTGCCATCGGCAAGAACACCATTGAGTGTATGCGCAGCGGCATCATGTACGGCGCGGCGGCCATGCTGGACGGCATGGTGGAGCGCATGGAGGCGGAGCTGGGCAAGCCGGTTACCGTGGTGGCCACCGGCGGGATTGCGCAGTTTATTGTGCCTTTGTGCAAGCGGGAGATGACCATTGAGAAGGATCTGCTGCTCAAGGGGCTTAATGTCATCTACAAGAAGAATAAGAAGTAAGAAGCGGGCCGTCGTTCTGACGGCCCG
>CABVDR010000070.1 GCA_902497145.1 uncultured Oscillospiraceae bacterium | reverse complement strand
CGGTGGTGTTAAACTTGCCCGGGGCAGTCTCCTCTTTAAACCGGAAGGTCACCCCCGCGTTGACCACCGCCTGGCGCTTCATTACGTCGGTGTAGTAGTCCACCGGGATGTCGATGTCGGTAAATACCTCCAGGTCGGGCTTCCAGCGGAAGGTGGAGCCGGTCTTCTTGCCCCGGTCGGTGGGTTCCTTTTTCAGGCCACCCACGTTTTCGCCCTTTTCAAAGTGGAGGGTGTATTTGAACCCGTCCCGCCAGATGGTGGCGTCGAAAAACTCACTGGCGTACTGGGTGGCGCAGGAGCCCAGGCCATTGAGACCCAGGGAGTATTCGTAGTTGTCCCCGTCGCCGCCGTACTTGCCGCCGGCATACAGCTCGCAGAACACCAGCTCCCAGTTGTACTTTTGCTCTTTCTCGTTCCAGTCCACCGGGCAGCCTCGTCCCTGATCCTCCACCTGGATGGATTTGTCCAGAAAACGGGTCACCGTAATCAGGCTGCCGTGGCCCTCCCGGGCCTCGTCGATGGCGTTGGACATAATTTCAAAGACGGCGTGTTCGCATCCCTCCAGCCCGTCGGAGCCGAAAATAACACCGGGCCGCTTTCGTACCCGGTCGGCCCCCTTCAGGGCGGAAATGGATTCGTTGCCGTAGCTTGCTTTTTTCTGAGCCATACCTTTTTCGTCCTCACAATAAAAAAATCCACAATGTAACAGCATAATGATACTCCATCTCCCCCAAAAAAGTCAAGGAATGGGTCTCATGCTGGATCTGTTGTATAAAATTCTCCATTCCACCCACACTGTATTCCAAAAGGGGGCAAACGCATGGGCTGTTTTGAAGTATTGGAACAGGAAGAGGGCATTCAAGCGGATATCACCCGGCGGCTCCAGGCCGCCGGGACTCTTGCCTGCGGCTGGTCCAGCCCCAGCCGCCCTGCCCTGCTCATTATCTCCCCCCAGGCGGCCGCTCAAACCCCGTACCTGGAGGCCGGGTGCCGCACAGTTCTGCTGCCTGGGGATGCCCCAGCCCAGTACTGGCAGCTCCAGGCGGCCAGCGCCGTCAGCTACGGCCCCGGTCCCCGGGACACCCTCACCCTGTCCAGCCGGGAGGGAAACCGCCTGTGGCTGGCCCTGCAGCGGGAAGTGGTCACCGTCCAGGGTCAGGTGGTAGAGCGGCAGGAGTTTCCCTTCCGCTCGGCGGCAGCCCAGTCCACCCAGGCTGCCCTGGCCGTGGCCGGGGCGCTGCTTTTGCTGGGCGTTCGCCCGGAGCATTTGAGTTAGCCCACGCTATTTCCTACTTGACAAGCAGGGTGGTTTGGACTACAATGAGGATACACCCCACCCCAGGGGGGTGTCATCCATAGGAAAGCGGGTGAACCCTTTGAAACAGACCTTTCAGGTGACCGGCATGACCTGCTCCGCTTGTTCTGCTCACGTGGAAAAGGCAGTTAACAAGCTGGAGGCCGTCAACAAAGCTGAGGTCAGCCTGATGACCAACTCCATGTCGGTGGACTACGACCCCGACGCCCTCAGCCCCCAGGACATCATCCACGCGGTGGAGCAGGCGGGCTACGGGGCCTCTCTCCCCCAGAAAGACAAATCCGCCCCCCTCCCGGACCCCAACAGCCAGCTGGCCCAAGAGCTGGGGGCCATGAAGCGGCGTCTCATCTGGTCCTTTGTCTTTCTCATCCCCCTCTTTTACATCTCCATGGGCCACATGCTGGGCGCTCCTCTTCCCTCCTTCCTGCTGGGAACGGAAAATGCCATCGCCTTCGGCCTGACCCAGCTGCTGCTCACCCTTCCCATTTTGTATATCAATGATGCCTACTACAAGGTGGGCTTTAAAACTCTGTGGCACCGTGCCCCTAATATGGACTCCCTCATCGCCGTGGGCTCGGCGGCGGCGGTCATCTATGGCATCTTTGCCATCTACCAGATGGGCTACGGCCTGGGCCACGGCGATCTGGAGCTGGTGGAGCGCTACCACATGGACCTGTACTTTGAGTCCGCCGGGATGATCCTCACCCTCATCACGCTGGGCAAGTTTTTGGAGAAGCGCTCCAAGGGCAAGACCTCTCAGGCCATCAACCGTCTGATGGATCTGGCCCCTAAAACCGCCCATGTCCTCCGGGACGGCTCCGAGGTGGAAATTTCCGTGGAGGAGGTCCGGGTGGGCGACCACATTGTGGTCCGGCCCGGCCAGTCCATCCCGGTGGATGGCATAGTGGTGGAAGGCAGCTCCGCCGTGGACGAGTCCGCCCTTACCGGCGAATCCCTCCCCGTGGACAAGGGACCGGGGGACAAGGTGGCTGCCGCCTCCATGAACCGCTCCGGCTCCTTCACCTTTGAGGCCCTGCGGGTGGGCGAGGACACCACTTTAGCCCAGATGATCCGCCTGGTGGAGGAGGCCGCCGCCTCCAAGGCTCCCATTGCCAAGCTGGCCGACAAGGTGGCCGGGGTCTTTGTTCCTGTCGTTATGACCATCGCGGCCATCACCGCCCTGGTGTGGTTCTTTGTCAGTGGGTATGACGTGACCCGTGCCCTCACCGCCGGGGTAGCCGTGCTGGTCATCTCCTGCCCCTGTGCCCTCGGTCTGGCCACTCCGGTGGCCATTATGGTAGGCACCGGCAAGGGGGCGGAAAACGGTATTTTAATCAAATCCGCTGAAGCCTTAGAGACCCTCCACAGCATTGACACGGTGGTGCTGGACAAGACGGGCACTCTCACCCAGGGCAAGCCGGTGGTCACCGGCATTCTCCCCGGTGAGGAAACCGACGAGAATGGCCTTCTTACCCTGGCCGCCTGCCTGGAGGGGCCGTCGGAGCATCCCCTGGCCGCCGCCATTGTGGAGGAGAGCCGCCGTCGTGGGTTGTCCGCCGCTGCCGTGACCGATTTTACTGCTGTCCACGGTCGGGGCGTGCGGGCCACACTCAAGGGCCGCACCTTCCTGGCGGGGAACCAGGCTATGATGGAGGAGGCAGGCGTGTCTCTGGGGAACTTCCCCCAAAAAGCGGAAGCATTGGCCGGAGAGGGCAAGACGCCTTTGTACTTTGCTGATGAAAAACAGGTGCTGGGCGTCATCGCCGTGGCCGATACCCCGAAACCCACCAGCGCCCAGGCGGTGTCCGCCTTCCGGCAGCTGGGGCTTGACGTGGTCATGCTCACCGGCGACAACCAGCGCACCGCCGATGCCATCGGCAAGGAGCTGGGCGTCACCCAGGTCATGGCCCAGGTACTCCCCCAGGATAAGGAGCAGAAGGTGCGCCAGCTCCAGGAGGCGGGCAAGAAGGTGGCCATGGTGGGCGACGGCATCAACGACGCCCCCGCCCTGGCCCGGGCTGACGTGGGCCTCGCCATTGGAGCGGGCACCGATGTAGCCATCGAGAGCGCCGACATCGTGCTCATGAAGTCCGACCTGCTGGATGCCGCCGCCGCTATTGAACTCAGCCGTGCCACCATCCGCAATATCAAGGAGAACCTGTTCTGGGCCTTCTTCTATAACAGCCTGGGCATCCCCCTGGCCGCCGGGGTCTTTTACCACTGGACCCACTGGCAGCTCAACCCCATGTTTGCCGCCGCCGCCATGAGCCTGAGCTCCTTCTGTGTGGTGTCCAACGCCCTGCGGCTGCGCTTCTTCAAGAGCAAGTTCCGCCCCGCTCCCTGCACCGGAGCCTGTCCCCTGGAGCAGCCCCAGCCCGACGACTCCAACCAAATCAGCCAATCCAACCAAATTAACAACGAAAAAGGAGACGAACAAACCATGGAAAAGAAAATTCAGATCGAAGGCATGATGTGTCAGCACTGTGTGGCCCACGTGGAGAAGGCCCTCACCGCGCTGGGCGGCGTCAGCTCCGCCAAAGCCGACTTGGACGGCAAGTGCGCCACCGTCACCCTGTCCGCCCCGGTCTCCGACGAGGAGCTCAAGGACGCGGTCACCTCCGCAGGCTACGAGGTGGTGGGCATCCAGTGAAGGCCGACCACGACCAGGTCACCCGCCTGCTGAAAACCGCCCGGGGGCAGATCGACGGGATTCTGAAGATGGTGGAGGAGGACCGCTACTGCCTGGATGTGTCTAACCAACTGATGGCCACCCAGTCCATTCTGAAAAAGGCCAACCGCATGGTGCTGAAAGCTCACATGAACAGCTGTGTGCGTCAGGCGGTAGCATCCGGTGACCCGGAAGAAAAGCTGAACGAATTGGCCGTTTTGATTGACAAGCTTGCCGACTGAGGGCCAAAAGCTATAGGTCTGTAAGGCTATCTTAAGGTTCCTTCACTTTCCTTGTCTTGGGGCCTTCTCTATGGTAGTCTGTGCACGTGGACAGGACGGGGTACCCCCTCTGCTCCGTCCGAATCCGCCGATTTATCTTGCTTTTCTTCCTCTCCAATTCCAATGCAAAACGCGCGCCTTGCTGAGCAGGGCGCGCGTTTTGTATGTTGTTATACCTTGGCCAATACCTTCAAGGCCTCTACCAGGGCCTCCTGTTCCCCCGGCCCATCACAGCAAATCTCAATTGGGGTTCCTTTCTGGATTCCGGCCGCCATAACACTGAGGATGCTCTTGCCGTTCACACAGTTCTCCCCCACCTTGATCATTACCTTGCAGGGGTAGTTAGCTACCGCACCAACAAATTCCTGAGCGGGCCGCATATGAAGTCCACTTTCATGTAGCACGGTGGTTTTTGCGCATACCATAGTTCCCTCTCTCCTTCTGACCCGTTTCTTCTAGCGCTCCCGCAGGATCGTGCGATTCTTTTTCAGCACAGCCAGCACAGACATCCCCGCCAAAGAGCCGACTGCCAGCGCCGCTATGTATCCCCCCGGATTGATCATCACGGGGCACAAGAAAATTCCTCCATGGGGGGCCGGCACGGCGCAGCCAAACAGCATGGACAGTCCTCCCGCCACCGCCGAGCCCAAAATACAGGCCGGCAGCACCCGCAGAGGATCACTGGCTGCATAGGGTACCGCCCCCTCTGTAACAAAGCACAGTCCTAAAATGTAATTTACCGCGCCGGACTTGCGCTCCTCCGGGGTAAAACAGCTTTTGCAGAAGGTGGTGGACAACGCAATAACCAGAGGCGGCACCATCCCGCCAATCATCACCGCCGCCATCACATCTGATTCCTTCCCGGTGGCCAGGGCGGCCAAGGTGGAGGTGCCGAATAGGTAGGCCGCCTTGTTGAAGGGCCCGCCCATATCAATGGCCATCATCCCTGCCAAAAGCGCTCCCAGAGCCACCCGGCTCTCAGGCCCAAGGGTCTGGAGTGTTCCATACAACGCATTGTTCAGCGCCCCGACAAAAGGATTGATAAAGCACATAAACAAGCCCACCATCAGCAGTCCCGCCACCGGGTAAAGCAGAATGGACTTGATGCCCTCTATGGTGCCTGGCAGCCGGTCCAAAAGCTTCTTCAGCCCCACCATCAGATAACCCCCGGCAAAGCCGGCGATGATGGCCCCTAAAAATCCGGCCGCCACTCCGGAACCTTCTGGCGCGGCCAGGGTGGCTCCCGAGGCGGCCAGTGCGCCGCCCACAAAGCCCACCATCATTCCCGGACGGTCGGCAATGGCAACCGAGGTAAATCCGGCCAAAATAGGCAGCATAAAGCCCAAGGCCGCCTGTCCAATCGCCCGCAGCCAGGCAGACACCGGAGTATTGGAGCCGAAGTGGGCATAGCCCAGGGACAGGTCATCCAACAGGAAGGCCAGCGCCACTAGGATGCCGCCGCCGATAACAAAGGGCAGCATGTGGCTGACTCCGTTCATCAGCTGCCGATAGGACCGCACCCCGATGCGCTCGATGCGCTCCACCTCCCGGGGAAGGTCCACTCCGCCATATACCGGCGCGTCTCCGGATGCCGCCCGCTGGATCAGCTCCTCCGCCCGGTAAATTCCCTCATTGACAGACACCCGCAGCACCTTGATCCCTTGGAAGCGGCTCATATCCACCTCCCGCCCGGCAGCAATAATCACTGCGGTACATTGACGGATCTCCTGAGGGGTCAATTTATTTTTCGTTCCGCCGGCTCCCTGGGTCTCTACCTTCACCGAGACCCCCAGCCGCTGGCCGGCCCGCTCCAGCGCGTCAGCCGCCATGTAGGTGTGTGCGATGCCGGTGGGGCAGGCGGTCACCGCCAGCACTTTGGCGGTGGGCGCTACCTGCCACTTGGAATTAAGCTGGGGCAGGCGCTGTTCAAACTCATCCACAAGATTTAGAAATTCCTCTGGTGTGACGGCCTGGCGCAGCTGCTCCAGAAACTCCGGCTCCATCAGCAGCGTGGTCAGCCTTGCCAGCACCGCCATATGAAGCTCCGCGTCCGCCGGGACCGCGATCATAAAAAAGATGTCGGAGGGCACCCCGTCCAGTGCGCCGCAGTCGATCCCCTCCTGCAGGGTAACCACCGCCAGACTGGGGTAGCGCACCGCAGAGGATTTGGCATGTGGTACCGCGATTCCGGCCTCCACCGCCGTACCGCCCTGGGCCTCCCGGGCCATCATGTCCTGGCGAAAGGCCTCCAGATCAATAATAGCATCACCCCGGCCCTCCAGTTCTACCAGCCGCTCCAGCACGGCCTGCTTGTCCCGGAGGGGGAGATTCAATTCGATACGCTGGGGACTGAGCAGATCGGCAACTCCCATGGTCTGCCCCCCTTTCCCGGCTTTTGTCACATCTGGTTCAAAAACCGTTCTCTATGGTACTATACCACGCCCAGGGCCACAGTTCAAACCTTTTCCCCTCGTTTTTCCATTTTGTGCTTATTCCCAGGAGATTTTTGCTTTTTTCTTGCTGATGTGCTATGATATTTCACATGCATTCTCATGAAGAAACGAGGTCATTGCAGCCATGGAAAAGCTCTATGAAGCGCAGCCCTATCTCACCCACTTTTCCGCCACGGTGGAGTCCTGTACCCAGGGGAAAAAGGGGTGGGATATTTGTTTAAATCAGACCGCTTTCTACCCCGAAGGGGGCGGCCAGCCCTACGACACCGGCACTTTGGGCGGCATCCAGGTGTTGGAGGTCCACCAGCGGGAGGGCCGGGTGGTCCACACCTGCCAGGCCCCTCTGGAGGTGGGCAGCCAGGTGGAGGGGGATATCAACTGGCCCCGCCGCTTTGATTTGATGCAGCACCACTCCGGGGAACATATCGTCTCCGGCATTGCCCACCGCCGCTTTGGCTGCGACAATGTGGGTTTCCACATGGGCAATGACGTCATCACCATCGATCTGAATGTAGAACTGACCCCGGAGCAGGTGACCCAGCTGGAGACGGAGGCCAACCAGTACATCTGGGAGGACCACCCCATCGCCATCACCTATCCCACGCCCCAGGAGCTGGAGCAGCTGGACTACCGCAGCAAGAAAGCTCTCACCGGGCAGGTGCGCATCGTCTCCTTCCCTGGTGCGGACACCTGCGCCTGCTGCGGCACCCATGTGTCCTCCTCCGGCCAGGTGGGACTGGTGAAGCTGCTCTCCTGTCAGAAATTCCGCGAGGGCGTACGCATCGAGCTGGTGTGCGGCAAGCGGGCCCTGGACTATCTGTCCCAGGTCTGGGTGCAGAACCACCAGATTTCCAACCTGCTCTCCGCCAAAACTATGCAGACCGGCGCGGCGGTCCAGCGTCTCCTGGACGAGAACGCCGCTCTTAAGTCCCGCATCCTCACTATGGAGGAGCGGCAGTTCGCTGACCTGGCTCAACGGTACGCCAGTGCGGGCAATGTAGTACTCTTTGAGCGCGGCTTGTCCCCCGACAGCCTGCGGCGGTTGTGCGGTGCAGTGCAGGCCGCCTGCGGCGGCCGGTGTGCCTGCTTCTCTGGGGAAGACGGCTCTGGCTATCAATATGCCATCGGTCAGCCCGGCGGTGACCTGCGTCCCCTGGTCAAGGCCCTCAACCAGGCTCTCCAGGGCCGGGGCGGCGGCAAACCCGACTTCGTTCAGGGCTCCCTCTCCGCCAAGCAAGAAGAGATCCAAGAGTTTTTCCGCCAATATACTGCGTAAGGAGTTCTTATGGAATACACAATATATCAGCTGCTGTGGTTTTTCCTGGTCTACGCCTTTCTGGGCTGGCTGGGTGAGACCGCCCTGGCCGCCGCGCGGAAGCACAGGCTCATTAACCGCGGCTTTCTTAATGCCCCCTTCTCTCCAGTCTACGGCCTTGCCGGAGTGGTGTTTGCCCTGTTTCTGCCCGAACTGCGGGAAGATCCTGTCTTTCTGTTCCTGCTGGGCATGATCCTGGGCACTGCTCTGGAGCTCATTACCGGTGTTCTTCTGGAGCGGATCTTCCGGCAGAAGTGGTGGGATTACTCTGACGAGCGCTGGAACTTCCAGGGCTATATCTGCCTGAAATATTCGGTTATCTGGGGCATTCTCTCGGTCCTGTCCATCTTTTTCTTCACCCCCCTGCTGACCCGGCTGATTGCCCTGATTCCCCGCCCGGTGGGTAATCTCCTGCTGCTCATTTTGTTCATTCTGCTGACTGTGGACTTTCTGGGATCCTGGGCCGCTCTGGTTCAACTCAATGGTGCCCTGAAAGAGCCCTCTGAGATCTCCCGGCGATGGAAACGGGTCTCCACCGCCCTGGATAACGCGGTCACCCGTGCGATTCAGCGCCGTATGGCCCGGGCCTATCCCAGTCTGGAGAAGGAGCGCATCCGCGCCCAGCGCAAAGCGGCCCCCACTCCAGCCAGTCATATCTTTGCCGCCGGATGCAGCTTCTACAAGCTGGCCTGCCTCTTCCTCATCGGCTCCTTTTTGGGCGACATCATCGAGACCATCTTTTGCCGCCTCACCGCTGGGGTGTGGATGAGCCGCAGCAGCGTGGTCTACGGCCCCTTCTCCATTGTGTGGGGATTTGGAGCGGTGCTGCTCACCGCCATTCTCTACCGCTACCGGGACCGCAGCGACAGCTTCGTGTTTCTGTTTGGAACCGTGTTGGGCGGCGCTTATGAGTACATCTGCTCTGTCCTGACGGAACTGGTCTTTGGTACCGTCTTCTGGGATTACAGCCACCTGCCCTTTAACCTGGGTGGCCGTATCAACCTGCTGTACTGTTTCTTCTGGGGCATTGCGGCGGTCGTGTGGCTGAAACTGTGCTATCCCCGGCTGTCCAGACTGATCGAAAAGATCCCTATGCGGGCAGGCAAAATTGTGACCTGGATCTTGATTGTATTTATGGCCATCAATATGCTGATCTCCGCTCTGGCCCTGGTCCGCTATACCCAGCGCCACACCGCTCCTGAGTCGGAACCCACGGCTCTGGGACAACTATTAGACCAGCGCTTCCCTGACGAGCGCATGGAACATATTTATCCCAACGCTATCTTGGTGGATTAACCAGCGGCCCCTTCGGGGGCTGCTTTTTTATGAAAAACATACCCGCACCGCCCAAGCCGCAGCCAGGAATCCGGTGAGATCAGCACAAAGGGCCGCTGGCACAGCGTAGCGGGTCCGGGTGATCCCCACGGCACCAAAGTAGACGGCAATGGTATAAAAGGTGGTCTCAGTAGACCCCAGCATCACCGCCGCTGTCCTTCCCAGCTGGGAGTCCGGCCCATAGGTTTGAATGAGCTCCGCCCCCACCCCCAAGGCTGCTGAGCCGCTGATGGGCCGCACCAGCATCAGGGGCAGCAGCTGAGCGGGAAGTCCCACCCGGTCTAACATCGGGGCAAGCGCTTCTGCCGCCAGCTCCAGCGCCCCGGAAGCCCGCAGCATGGCCACCGCCGTCATCAGCCCTACTAAAGCGGGAAAAATCCGCAGCAAAACCTCCAGTCCCCCACCTGCTCCCTGGACCAAGGCGTCATAGACATCCACGCCCCGTCCAAGGCCGTACAGCGCCACGCCGGTGATGGTCAGTGGGACCACCATGGTAAAAAACAGCTCCACGTTCAATCCCTCCATACTCTGGCCAGCAGTTTGCACGCAAGAATCCCAACCACCACCGACAAGCTGGAGGCCAGCCACACGGCAGGCAGGATATCAAAGGGTGTCTGGCTGCCTGCCGCCGCCCGGACTGTTGCCACTGTGGTGGGAATAAGCTGAATGGAGGCGGTGTTGCACACCACCAGCATACACATCTCGTCGCTGGCCCGCCCTGAGGTGCCCCGGCTCATACGCTGGGCCGCTTGGATGCCCAAGGGGGTTGCGGCGTTGCCCAGTCCCAGCAGGTTTGCTGATACATTGGCGCAGATGCAATCCATGGTATCCCGATCCCGGGCCGCCTGCGGGAAAAGCCGCCTCAGTACTGGGCTGAGCAGTCTGGACAGTCTGTCCGCCAGACCGGAGCGGCGCATCACTTCCATTACCCCCATCCACAGGCACAGCATTCCGCCGATCGACAGACAAAGTTCCACCGCCGATCCTGCTCCCTCCACCGCCGCACAGGCCACTTGGTCACCCCGACCTGTGACTAAGCCGCACAGCACTGACACCACCACCATGCCGGTCCACACCACTGCCATTGTCATCTTGTCCCCCTCCTGTTCCCCCACATTTATACTGGTCTCAAAGGCAAAAAATTCCTCCTTACATTTTGAAAATTTCCTTTAGTTATTGCTATTTTCTTTAAAGTATATAAATTTTCGTGATAATTTTGCAATATTTTCACATTTATGGTTGACAGGAGAAATCTTTGTAGTATAATTATCGTGTTGTTTTTAGTCCACTCTTACATCTTTCGTGCCGATATGACCGCTGTATTCTCGGATACCGGTCCACAAGAAAGGAATGGTCAATTTGAAATCTACCGGCATTGTACGAAAAGTAGACGAGTTGGGCCGTATTGTTCTGCCCATTGAACTGCGCCGCACTCTGGATATTGCAGAAAAAGACTCTTTGGAAATTTACATGGATGGCCCCTCAATTGTGCTGAAGAAGTACCAGCCGGCCTGTATCTTCTGCGATGATGCGAAAGATGTCATTGTATTCCACGGAAAGAATATCTGCCCCAAGTGCATTCGTGCCCTTCAGGACGCAATGGATAAAGAGTAACCCCCCAGTTCGAATATCTTCTACTGATGCTCCGGCCAGTTGGTCGGAGTATTCTTATAAAAAAATCCCAGTCTATATAAGACTGGGATTTTTTGTTCAATTCAATTAGCCAATTCCGCCCAATACGGCCCCCAGCACCAAGACGATCAGGGTCACGCCGCAAAACACATACTTTGCCATGGGGTAAAACCAACCACCTAACGGCTTCTTCCGTGCCAGGTTGACTTGCTCCAGGACATAGTCCTTTCCACATACCCAGAAGAACATGACCGCCGCCAGCAGTGCTCCGATGGGACAGATATAAGTCGAGCATACATCCATCCACTCCGAAACAACAGGTGAGATCAGGATTCCAACCACAATTCCTACCCCGCCGATGATACACGCCGACGCAGTGCGGGACAGGTGGAAAATCTCCTGCAGCGTGGCTGTGGGCGCCTCAAATAGGTTAATAAGGGAGGTAAGCGCCGCAAAGGTCACAGCCAGGAAGAAGATAATCAGAATCAGGAATCCGCCGGGAATGCCTGAGAGTACATTGGGCAGAAATACGAACATGAGGCCCGGGCCGCTCTGGTTCAGCTGCTGTCCTGCTACGGCCATAGCTGGAATAATAACCAAAGCCGCTAACATAGCTGCAATGGTATCAAAAATTGCCACCATTCTGGCATCAGCTGGAATATTGGAGTCTTTACTTAAATAGGAACCGTAAATCAAGGTCCCGTTGCCTGCAACAGAAAGGGAAAAGAAGGCCTGTCCCAGTGCATATACCCACACCAGAGGGTCCAGCAAACCTTTAGGATCTAAGACAAAAATATAGCGGTACCCATCCCATGCAGCTGGCAGTGTCAGTAAGTACACAGCAAGACCGATAAACAGAACAAAAAACAGGGGGGTCATTACCTTATTCGCCTGTTCAATGCCTTTTCCCACTCCAAAAATCAAAATCAAAATGGTAATGGCCATGCCTACTAACTGCCACATCAGATTGCCGCTGGCTGTCTCATTAAAAAGCTGGTTGAAACCTTCCACGCCCTCCTGGCTGAGAACCGTACCGGTAAAGGACCCGGCTAAATAGCGGAAAATCCATCCGGTTACCACGGAATATCCAATGGCCAAAGCAAGGGAGCCCAGAACCGGGATCAGCCCCAGCAGTTTGCCGGGGCGGTCGGTCCCCCACCGCTGCTTTGTCGCCGTACCAAAGGCACCGATAGGGCCGGAGCGGGTCGCCCGTCCAAAGGCCATCTCACCGATCACTCCAGTTGAGCCAATAATAACCACAAAAATTAGATAGGGGACCAAAAAGGTCGCCCCGCCGTAGGCAGAAATCCGAGCTGGAAACAGCCAGATATTTCCCATTCCGACGGCCGAACCAATACACGCCAAAATAAAGCCCCATTTAGAGCCCCAGGAATCTCGCTTTGTACTCATCTTATCACGTCCTATTGCGCGGTCGTAGTTGACCAGTCGTAACTCATATCATAGCATGAAACAATGGTAAATGCAAAGTGAACTGGCAAATATTTATACATTTATGAAAAAAGGACGAACAGTTTTGTTCGTCCTTTTTTGTGTTGGCGTTACCTATCTTCCCGGTCCGTCTCCAGACAAGTATTTTCGGC
>CABVDR010000069.1 GCA_902497145.1 uncultured Oscillospiraceae bacterium | reverse complement strand
CCGTCCTCAATGCCGAAGCGCAGCTTGAGCACCTTCTCCTCCCGGGGGGTCAGGGTGGACAGCACCTCCACCAGCTGTTCCTTCAGCAGGGTGAAGGAGGCGGCCTCAGCGGGCTCGGAGGCGTCCTCGTCGGGGATGAAGTCGCCCAGATGGCTGTCCTCCTCCTCGCCAATGGGGGTCTCCAGGCTGACGGGCTCCTGGGCGATCTTCAAAATCTCCCGCACCCGCTCCACGGGCATGGACATCTCCTCGGCGATCTCCTCCGGGGTGGGGTCGTGGCCCAGCTCCTGGAGAAGCTGACGGGACACACGGATGACCTTGTTGATGGTTTCCACCATGTGTACCGGGATGCGGATGGTACGGGCCTGGTCGGCGATGGCCCGGGTAATGGCCTGACGGATCCACCAGGTGGCGTAGGTGGAGAACTTGTAGCCCTTGGTATAGTCGAACTTCTCCACCGCCTTGATGAGGCCCAGGTTGCCCTCCTGAATGAGGTCCAGGAACTGCATGCCACGGCCCACATAACGCTTGGCAATGGAAACCACCAGACGCAGGTTGGCCTCAGCCAAACGCTGCTTGGCCCGCTCGCCCTTCTTGATGGCGCGGTTGAGCTCGGTGAGCACATCCTGGGGAATCTCCTCCCCGGCCTCCTGCAGCTCGGTGAGCTGCTGCTTGGCCTCGGCTCCGGCGCCCATGGCCTGGGCCAGCTCGATCTCCTCGTCGGAGGAGAGCAGGTTCACCTTGCCGATCTCCTTGAGGTACATGCGCACCGGGTCGTCGGTGCCGAAGGAGTCCACCATGGAGTTGGGGTCCACCATGTCCTCCTCGCTGATCTCCTCCATGGCCTCCAGGGGGGGCTCCACGTCGTCGGGCAGCTCGGGGATGTAGTCCTCGCCTACCGTGTCGATGCCCAGGTTCTCCAGGACATCGTAGAGCTTATCCATCTGCTCGGACTCCAGGTCCATGTCCTCCAGTACGTTCATCAGTTCCGTGGAGGAGAGGCTGCCCTTTTTCTTGCCTTGCTCAATGAGTTCTGCCAGCTTTTCTGCGCCGGAGACGCCCTCCACCGCCTTCAATACTTCCGCCTTGCCGGCTTCCATCTTAGAGAGAATATCGGTGCCGGAGGGCTTTTTGCTCTTCTTCTCCAGGATCATCACGGGGCGGTCCTGGTTGGTCTGGGCAGTGGTGTCTTTCTTCTTGGTACTCATGGTTTCTCCTCCATATATGCTTTCTTCTGAAAATTCTTTTTCTGTGCGGCAAGCAGCAGAGCGTCCTCGCTCTGGCCGCTGCGCTTCAAGCCCTCGCCCCGGATGACGGCTATGTAATCCGATAGAGAGCGGCGGCCGTTGGCCACCGACTCCGGCTTTTGGGCCACCCGGGCCATGTGATCCATCTCCGGGGGGGTGAGGTCGCCCGCCAGGGCGGCCAGGCTTAGATTTAAATGCTGACCGGCCCGATCCATCAGCAGGTCAAACACCCGGCCCAGCAGGGGAGAGGAAAACTCTCCTCCGGTCAGGCCATCCATCTCGGATGCAAGACCGGGGTCCAGCAACAATAGCCGGATGACCCCCTCCTCCGCCAGGGCGGAGCGGATGTTTTCGTAACGCAGCTCCCGGGTCTGGGGCTGCTGGTTGACAGCGGGAGCCAGATCCCGCCGCTCCTGTTTCTTTTTCTCCTTCCGGAGCCGCTGCTGAAAGGCTTTCTTCACCTCCAGCGCCATGGTCTCCGGGGAGACCCCCGCCGTCTGAGCGGCATGGCCGCCGTAGATCTCCCGCTCCACTGCGCTGGGCAGGGTGGAGAGCATCTGGGCCGCCTCCTGGAGAAAGGCCACCTTCTGGGCGTCGTCCTCCAGATTGTACTTCTTCTGGATCTGCTCCAGGCGGTAGTCCACCTGGTTTTCGCTCTGATCCAGCAGCCGGAGAAAGGCGTCCCGGCCAAACTTTTTAATAAACTCGTCCGGGTCCTTGGCCCCCTGCATCTTCAATACCCGCACCTTCAGCCCTGCCTTCTCCAGCAGGGGAATAGCCCGCTGGGCGGCGGCCACACCCGGACCGTCCCCGTCGTAGGCCAGAATGGCCTGGGGGAAGTACCGGGAGAGAAGCTGGGCGTGGTCGGGGGTGAGGGAGGTGCCCAATGAGGCTACCGCACTGTCAAACCCGGCCTGATGCAGGGAGATGGTGTCCATATACCCCTCGGTGAGGATGACCCGCCCCGCCTTGGACTTTTTGGCCATGTTCAGGGCAAAGACGTTGCGGCTCTTGTTGTATACCGGGGTGTCCGGAGAGTTCAGGTATTTGGGGGTGGAGTCGTCCATCACCCGGCCGCCAAAGCCGATGACATTGCCGCCGGTGTCGATGATGGGGAACATCACCCGGTTGCGGAAGCGGTCGTAGATCCGGCCGTCCTTGTTGTTTACCGCCAGCCCCGCGTCCAACAGGTCCCGCTTGTCGTAGCCCTCCTTGCCCAGCTCCTGGATGAGGGCGTCCCAGCGGTTGGGGGCAAAGCCCAGGCCAAACCGGGTGAGGGTGCCCTTGGTAAGCCCCCGTCGGTGGAGGTAATCCAGCCCCTGAGCCCCCTCGGGGGAGTAGAGCCAGCGGTGAAAGGCCCGGGCGGCCTGCTTGTTGATGGTGAGCAGCTTCTCCCGCCGCTCCTTGGCGCCGGGGGCAGCGCCCGAGTCGGGCACCTCCATGCCGCAGCGCTTGGCCAGCACCTCCACCGCCTCTCGGAAGGAGAGGTTGTCCAGCTCCATCACAAAGTTGATGGCGCCGCCCCCCTTGCCGCAGCCGAAGCATTTATAAATCTTCCGGTCGGGCACCACGTGGAAGGAGGGGGTCTTTTCGCTGTGAAAGGGACAGCAGCCCCAGTAGCTGTTGCCTTTTTTGGTCAGATGGACCGACTCGCTCACCAGATCTACCAGATCGGTGCGGTCGATGAGCTCGTCCAGAAATTGGGGCGGCCAGGCCAACGGGATCCCCCTCCTTTCTATGTAGTGTATTCTTTGCCGAAAAAGGGAAACTTTATCCCACAATTTCTGTAAAGGAGTTCTCCTGTGCAGAAAAAACGGCTATTTCACCGTCCAGGACATGGGGATGAACAGCTTGCTGAACTGCTCGATGGCAAAGGGATCCGTCATACCGGCGATGTAGTCGCACACCGCCCGGTCTACCCCCTCCTTGACCCGGATGTCCTGGAAGTCGTCAGGTAGCTCGTCGGGGTTTTGCTGGTAGTGCTCAAACAGCCGCCGCAGCATGTCCTGGGCCTTGCTCTCCTCCCCCTTGGCCACCGGGTTGGTGTAGACGCTCTCGAACATAAACTCCCGCAGGGTGGCCATGGCCTCTCCAATGGCGGGGGACTGGGTAATGGCCTCCTGTTCCCAGCTGCTCTCGATCACGTCCTCCACCAGGGTGGAGATCCGCTTGCTGTGGGTGAAGCCCAGCAGGTTGGATACGGACAGGGGGATGTCCATGGGGTAGATGATTTTGCCCCGCAGGGCGTCCTCAATGTCGTGGTTGATGTAGGCGATCTGGTCGGCCAGACGCACGGTCTGGCCCTCCAGGGTGGCGGCCTGCTGTCCCTTGGTGTGGCAGACGATGCCGTTTCGTACCTCCCAGGTGAGGTTGAGACCCTCGCCCTCCTTCTCCAGCCGGTCCACCACCCGCAGGGACTGCTGGTAGTGGGCAAAGCCCCCAGGCATCAGGGAGTTGAGCAGCCGCTCCCCGGCGTGGCCGAAGGGGGTGTGGCCCAGGTCGTGACCCAGGGCGATGGCCTCGGTCAAATCCTCGTTGAGCCCCAGCGCCCGGGCGATGGTGCGGGCAATGCGGTTTACTTCCAGGGTGTGGGTCATCCGGGTGCGGTAGTGATCCCCCTCAGGCTGGAGGAAGACCTGGGTCTTGTGCTTCAGGCGGCGAAAGGCCTTGCTGTACACGATGCGGTCGATGTCCCGCTGAAAGCAGGTGCGGATGGGGCACTCCTCTTCTTTCCGTTCCCTGCCCCGGCTCTGGTCGGCCAGGCAGGCGTGGGGGGAGAGCAGGGTATGCTCCTGTGCCAGGCGATGTTCCCGCGGCGTCATAGGCGTTGACCTCCTTTCCCAGGCAAGCGCAATCACTTACATCTCCTATATACGCAAAAGGGGACAAAATTCCTTCTTCCCAGTGAAAAAATTTTGCCCCATTTTGCTTTTTGTGAAAATTACCGGAGGAAGCGGCGCAGCAGCCGGTTCTTTTTGTCGGAATAGGGGTGATAGCGCAGATCCAGGTCGGGCCAGCTGCCCCGGATGAGAATGCTCTTGGTGTGGGAGAAGGTGTCGAAGCTAGCTTTGCCGTGGTAGGCGCCCATGCCGCTGGCTCCCACGCCGCCGAAGGGCAGGTGGGGGGAGGTGAGGTGAACGATGGTGTCGTTGAGGCAGCCGCCGCCGAAGGACAGCCGGGTGAGCACCTTGCGCTGCACCCCCTTGTCCCGGGAGAACAGATACAGGGCCAGAGGCTTGGGACGGCGGGAGACATACTCCATGGCCTCCTCCAGAGTGTCGAAGGGGAGGATAGGCAGAATAGGCCCAAAGATCTCCTCCTGCATCACCGGGGCGTCGGGTTCCAGGTTGTCCATAAGGGTGGGGGCGATGTGCCCCTCTTTTACCGTGCCGCCGCAGATTACCCGGCCGCCGGTGAGCAGGCCCTCCAAGCGGTGCAGGTGCTTCTCGTTGATGATCCGGGGGTAGTCCGGGTCGTCCAGAGGGGTTTGGCCCAGAAACCGGGTGATCTCCTGCTGCAAAAGCCCGGTCAGCTGCTCCTGCACGCTCCGCTCCACCAGCAGGTAGTCGGGGACCACGCAGGTCTGCCCGGCGTTGAGAAGCTTGCCAAACATAATGCGCCGGGCGGCCAGAGGTAGGTCCGCGTCGGCGGTGACGATCACCGGGCTCTTGCCCCCCAGCTCCAGGGTCACCGGGGTCAGATTCCGGGCGGCCATCTCCATCACATGGCGGCCCACCGCCACGCTGCCGGTGAAGAAGATATAGTCAAAGGGCTGCTCCAGCAGAGCCTGGTTTTCTGCCCGTCCGCCCTCTACCACTGTGACCCAGTTGTCGGGCAGACAGGCGGAAATGAGCTCCTTCAGGGCGTGGGAGCAGGCGGGGGCGTAGGCCGAGGGCTTGAGCACCGCGCAGTTGCCCGCCGAGATGGCCCCGATGAGGGGCTCCAGGGAGAGCTGGATGGGGTAGTTCCAAGGGGCCATGATGAGCACCACGCCATAAGGCTCTGGGTGGCGGATGGAGCGGGCGGGGAACTGGGACAGGGGGGTAGGTACCCGCTTGTCCCGGGCCCAGTGGTCCAGGTGCTTGAGGTGGAAGTGAATCTCTTCCCGCACCATACCCAGCTCCGTCATGTAGCCCTCAAAGGGGGCCTTGCCCAGGTCGGCATGGAGGGCGGTGAGCAGCTCGTCCTCCCGCCGCTCCATCTCCTGGAGCAGGGCGCGAAGCATCTCCTTGCGGCGCTGGACGTTCAAGGTGACGCCGGAGCGGAAAAACTGCCGCTGGCGATCCATAAGAGAAGTAAATTCCATGGTGAGGAACCTCCTTGAAAACCACCCAGGGGCCGATGGTTACCATCGGCCCCTGGTCTGTGTGAATACTATTATTTCTGGATAACAGACTTTTTACCAAAAAAGATGATAAAGACAATGGCGGAAATCGCCATCAGGTAGCAGTAGAACATGTAGGGCACGATCTGCATGGCGGATACCCCAGCTCCCGCTGCGGCGTAGAGCAGCTGGGCCCCGTAGGGGAGGATGCCCTGCATCACCGAGGCGAAGATGTCCAACAGGGAGGCGGTGCGCCGGGGGTCGATGTCGTACTCCGCGCTGATGTCCTTGGCAATGGAGCCGGTCATGACGATGGCGACGGTGTTGTTGGCGGTGGCTACGTCCACGGCGGCCACCAGACCGGCGATGCCGATTTGAGCGCCCTTGGCGGTCTTGACCCGGCGGCCGATGAACTCAATGAGCCACTGGATGCCGCCGTACTCCTTCACCAGCGCGCCGATGCAGGCCACGATGATGGAAATGACGGTGATGTCATACATAGCGGTGACGCCGTCGCCCATCACGGCAAAGATCTGGGTCCAGGCAAAGGCTCCGGTGGCCACGCCTACAATGAGGCTGAGCACGGTGCCGATCATCAGAATGAGGAACACGTTGACGCCTACCACCGCGCCCACCAGCACCACCAGGTAGGGCAGGACCTTCCACAGGCTGTACGGCTGCAGCTCCACCTGGCCACTGCCGCCCCAGGTGATGATGATAAACAGGATCAGGGTGATGATGGCGGCGGGGAGAACGATGAGAAAGTTCATGCGGAACTTGTCCTTCATCTCACACCCCTGGGTGCGCACGGCGGCGATGGTGGTGTCGGAGATCATGGACAGGTTGTCGCCGAACATGGCCCCGCAGGCCACGGCGGCAATGCACAGCACCACATCAAAGCCGGTGGCCTGGCTCATGGACACGGCGAAGGGGGCCAGGGCGGAGATGGTGCCCACCGAGGTGCCCATGGAGATGGACACGAAACAGGCGATGAGGAACAGACCGGCCACCGCAAACTGGCTGGGCAGGAAGGTGAGGAACAAAAACACGGTGCTGTCCGCACCGCCGGCGGCAGAGATGGCGCCCGAGAAGGCGCCGGCAGCCAGGAACACCAGACACATGGTCAAAATGTTCTCATCGGCCACGCCGCTGGCCATCACCTTCAGCTTGGCGTTGAAGTCCAGCTTTCGGTTCTGGAAGCAGGCCACTGCCAGGGCGATGAGGAAAATGACGATGGCCGGGGTCTGGTAGAAGCCGTTTTCGATTTTTAAGATGTACTCAAAGGTAATGCCGGAGCCCAGGTAGAGCGCGAGAAATACCAGAATGGGCGCCAGCGCCGCAGGATTGCTCTTTGCGGCAGACTGCTGCTGGTTCATGGAAGAACCTCCCTCTCTTTTTCGTTCTACAAAATAGTACAGCGCACACAACTATTCCATTATTCTATGAAAAAACCACCTGTCTGTCAACTAAAAAGACATTTTTAAGGGGTGGAACCAAATGGATGGGATGGGGCATAGGATGGAAGCGGCGGAGAGGAGGAATGATATGGAATACCGACAGGAGACACAGCTTGTCACCCAGAGCGACTGTTACCGCGCGGGAAAAACCATCCGCCCCATGGGAATCATGGTTCACTCCACCGGAGTGGCCCAACCGGATCCCCAGGTGTTTATCAAAAGCTGGAACCAGCCAGGCAAGGACGCCTGCGTCCACGCAGTGGTGAGCCGGGACAAAGTAATTCAGACCCTGCCCTGGACCATGCGGGGCTGGCACGCGGGAAAAGGGGAGAAGGGCAGCGCCAACAACACCCACATCTCCTTTGAATGCTGCGAGCCGGCGGGCCACACCTACCAGGGGGGCACCATGATCGGCTATGATACGGCCAAGAACGAGGCCTATTTCCAGGCCATCTATCATAACGCCGTGGCTTTGTGTGCCGATTTGTGCCGCCAGTTCCAGCTGGACCCTCTAAAACCGGGTGTCATAATCTGCCACGCCGAGGGCAACAAGCTGGGGATTGCCAGCAACCACGCCGATGTGCTCCACTGGTGGCCCAAGCACGGGGTAAGCATGGATGATTTCCGGGCCGCGGTAAAAGCGGCGATGGAGGAGGAAGAAGACGTGACACAGGAACAGTTTAACGCCATGATGACGGAATATTTAAAGAAGATCGGGGCAGCTGCCCCTGCCGATTGGTCCAAGCAGGCCCGCACCTGGGCGGAGCAGACGGGGATCATCGCCGGCGGAGAGGGCAAGGGGGAGCGGTACGGCTCCTTTGCCACCCGGGAAGAGATCGTGCAGATGCTCTGGCGTCTGAGCCAGCAGAAATAAAAAAGAAAAAGGACATCCGTTTGGATGTCCTTTTTCTTATGGCGGAGAGAGAGGGATTCGAACCCTCGAACGGGTATTAGCCGTTACACGATTTCCAATCGTGCGCCTTCGACCAGCTCAGCCATCTCTCCATGGCGCTCTCACGTGGTCTCTTGCGTGACAACAAAACGTATTATACCAGATTTTCGACGTTCGTCAAGAGTTTTTTGAAAATTTTTTAAAAAAGTTTCCCCTGGTTGAAAATGAGCCATTTTTGTTTTCAATCAGGGGAAATTTTATGTATTTTCTGCTGTTCCGAACACTTTCTCCAGCTGAGGAATGGGCGTGGCGTGTCGAATGCAGCGCACAAACTGCCGCCGGAAGCTCTGGTAGCACTGGTTGCATGCGGTGCAGGGGCTCTCGTCTTGCTGTCCGCTTTTCAGCCGCTGGACAAAGTCCGGCTGGCACAGCAAAGCCCGGCTGAAGGAGACAAAGGGCACCCCGGCTTCTAAGATGTGCTCGGCCGCCTTTTGGGAAAAAATGCCCCCCACCAGGCTGATGGGCAGGTCCACGCCCTCCCAGGCGCGGAGCAGCTCCTCCATGCAGAAGGAGCGGCTCTGCCAGATGCGGGGGTCAAAGTCCGAGGTGCAGATCTCCACCCCATCCACCCCGGTGTCCCGATAGAGCTCCAACAGGCGGTGGAGGCTGCCGTAGCCGTTGCCGCCGATCTTGGCCAGGATGGCGAAGTCCGGCCCACAGGTCCGCCGCACCTCCCGGATGATCCGCCCGGTGAGGCGGAAGCGGTTCTCCACGCTGCCGCCATAGCCGTCGGTGCGGCGGTTGTCCACATGGTTGAGAAAACTGGCCAGCAGATAGCCGTAGGCGTTGTGGATCTGTACCCCGTCAAACCCGGCCCGGCGGCACAGCATGGCGGCATAGCGGTACTGGGCCACGATTCGGTCCAGTTCCTCCAGGGAGAAGTCGGCGGGGAGCTTAGGGGGGTGGCCGTTTACATTCTCAGGGGCCTTCTTGCCCCCGTGGTTGAGCTGGGCCACAATGCGGCCGCCCGCCGCATGGACCCGGCTGGCGGTCTCATGGAGCAGCCCCAGATCCGTCCGCTCATCCAAAACCGTCTGCCCCTTGTCTGAGCGCTGCTGCCCGTCCACGCTCATGTGGCCGGTGATGACCAGCCCCACCTCGTGCTCTGCCAGTTCCACCAGGGCGTCCATCCAGGCGGTGGTCAGCTGGCCGTCCGCCTCCGACAGGTGCTCGTTGGTGGCCGAGCGGATCACTCGATTTTTCAGTTCCATGGGGCCGATCCGGCCCGGCCTCCATAGAGGACTGCCTGCCATGCTGCTCGCTCCTCACATCGATCATAAACCTAGATGCTGTCTGTCCCCGGGAGCGGGAACAGGATTTTCTTTATTTTCCCATTTTGCATTGGCCTTGTCAAGAGCGGGGGGAAGGGGGAATCCTTGAATTTCAGGGTAAAATGTGGTATCATCAAATGATTTTAAGACTCAAACGAGGGATTTGAATGGACTATTTTCACTTAAATGTCGACCGGGAGCAGCTGCTGGCTATGAGCAGCCTGGGGCTGGCCCATCTGGGAGACAGCGTGTTCGAGGTGATGGTGCGTTCCTGGATCGCCCTGCACGGCAAGGCAAAGCCCAAAGATCTGCACCGGGCCACCGTGGCCTATGTCTCCGCCCCGGCCCAGGCCGCCGCTATGGATGAGCTGCTGCCTCAGCTCAGTGAGGAGGAGGCCGATGTGTACCGCCGGGGCCGGAACACCGCCCCCCACTCGGTGCCCAAGGCGGCCTCCCGGGCCCAGTATCAGGCGGCCACCGGTCTGGAGGCCCTGTTTGGCTGGCTGTATCTCCAGGGCCGCACCCAGCGGCTCAACGAGCTGTTTGAGATCATCATGTCCGGGAAAGAAGGGGAGGAGAAGAAATGCCGTTAGACGCCCTGTGCCTGTCCGGTCTGGTCCACGAGCTGAGCCAGGCCGCCGCCGGCGCGAAAATCGATAAAATTTACCAGCCCGGCCGGGACGAGGTGGTGCTGGCCCTGCGCAGCCCCACCCAGGGCAACGTGCGCCTGCTCCTCTCCGCCAACCCCACCCATCCCCGGCCGCAGCTCACCCGGCTGTCCCGGGAGAACCCGGACACGCCGCCCATGTTCTGTATGCTGCTGCGCAAACACCTGGCGGGAGGCCGGGTGCTGTCGGTGGAGCAGACCCATCTGGAGCGGGTGGTCACCTTCACTCTGGAGGCCCTCAACGAGCTGGGGGACCGGGTGGAGCGCAAGCTGGTGCTGGAGGCCATCGGCCGCCGGTCCAACCTGCTGCTGTTGGACGGGGACGGACGGATTTTAGACTGTCTCCGACGGGTGGACTCCAACCTGGGCTCCGGCAGCGGAAACCAGCGCACCCTGCTGCCCGGCATGTTCTACCGCCTGCCCCCGCCCCAGGATAAGCTGGACCCCACCGCCCAGGACCGGGCGGCCCTGGAGGAGCTGCTGGCCCAGGCCCCGGAGGAGGCCCAGGCGGACAAGTGGCTGCTGGATACCTTTGGGGGGCTGTCCCCGCTGGTGTGCCGGGAGCTTGCCTGGCGGGCGGGGGGCAGCACCGACGTGCGGCTGAACGTCCTGGGGGAGACAGGCCGGGCAAAGCTATTGGACGGCCTGGAGAAGCTGCTGAATGATGTGAAGGGAAATCACATGACAGCTACGATGATGGTAAAAGAGGGTAAGCCCTTTGACTTTACCTTCTTCTCCCCGGGTCAGTATGAGGGCAGCCTGGAGCTGGAGGACTTTTCCACCTTCTCCGAGCTGCTGGACCGCTTCTACGAGCAGCGGGAGCACCTGGAGCGTATCAAGCAGCGGGGCCAGGACCTCATCCGGTCCGTGACCACCGCCCGGGACCGCACCGCCCGGAAGATCGCCCACCAGGAGCAGGAGCTGGAGGCCACCCAGGACCGGGAGCGGCTGCGGGAGCTGGGGGACATCCTCACCTCCAACCTCCACCTCATGCACCGGGGGATGGGGTGTCTGCGTACCGTGGACTTCTACGACCCGGAGGGGGCGGAGGTGGACATCCGCCTGGACCCCCTGCTCACCCCACAGCAGAACGCCGCCAAGTACTATAAAGAGTACAACAAGGCCAAGACCGCCCAGGAGATGCTGACCCAGCAGCTGGAGAAGGGCCGCAGGGAGCTGGACTACCTCAACAGTGTGCTGGAGAACATCACCCTGGCCGAGGGGGAGAAGGATTTAGGGGAGATCCGCCAGGAGCTCACCGACACCGGCTATCTCCGCCGGGCCAGTAAGGCCAAGGGGCGGGAGAAGCGGGTGTCCTCCAAGCCCATGGAATTTCGCTCCACGGCGGGATTGCGTATCTCGGTGGGCAAGAACAACACCCAAAACGACCTGCTCACCTGTAAGCAGGCTTTTAAGAGCGACATCTGGTTCCACACCCAGAAGATCCACGGCTCCCACGTGATCCTCTGGACAGAAGGGGGGACCCCGGACCTTCAGAGCCTCAACGAGGCGGCCTGCCTTGCGGCCTGGTTCTCCCAGGCCCGTGACAGCAGTAAGGTGCCGGTGGACTACACCCCGGTAAAGTACGTGAAAAAGCCAAACGGAGCCCGCCCCGGCATGGTGACCTACACCACCTATGAGACCGCCTGGGTCACCCCTGACGGGGAGCTGGCCAAGCGGCTGCGGGTGAAGTGACAGCGGCCGACCCTGGAGAAAAATACCATATCTTGTGCAACCAGCCCGGAGAACGTCAAGCGGTGGCGTTTTCCGGGCTGGTTTTTTCATGAAAATAATTTTCACACTGAAAATATTCTACCGTGTGCAAACTCCTTCGACTCCGTTGTGCAAAAGGGGACGCTCTTTCTCTGTTTTTCCCCAAAAAGGGCGGAAAGCCCTTCGACGCTTTTCTCTTTTTCTTCCTGCGATGCCTCTATATAATGTGGTCGCATTTCTGTAATTGAGAGGGGAAACACAAGATGATGGAACTGAAGATTGCGTCCCGGACATGCCGGGATCAGGCGGGAGAGCCGCGTACCTTTCACTACGCCCTGACCGTAGACACGGTGGAGCATGGAGGCTTCTGCTGCGAGAACTACGGGGTGCGGGTGTGGGAGGAGCAGGGCGGAGACGAGACCGTCTCGGGAATCACCACCAGCGCCTCCCGCATCGACGAGCTGATGACTCTGCTGGTGGACAACCAAGTGGGCCCGGCAGGGCTGCGGGACGTGGTGGATGATTGGCTTTAACGGTACATATGCCAACGCACCCCCACGGTGAATACCCCATTTTCCAGCTGGGCGAAGGCGGTGTGGCCCATGCGCTGAGCCAGAGCCTTGACGATGGCCAGACCCAGACCGGTATTCTGGCCGGTGCGCATCTGGTCGCCGGTGTAGAAGCGTTCAAACACCCGGGGCAGATCCTCCTGGGTGAGGTGGGGAGCGTCATTGGAGAAGGCGGTGACCAGGCAGTCCCCCTCCCGCTCCAGGCGGATGGACAGGCTTTGGCTGCCGTGCTTGAGGGCGTTGCTCAGCAAATTGGTGAGTACCCGGGTCACGGCCCCAGGGTCGGCCAGCACGGGGGGCAGGTTGTCCTCCAGGGACACCTCCACCTGAAAGCCGGCCTGCTGGAAGTCGTCATAAAAGCTGGCCAGCAGGGGCTCCAGGCGGCGGCGCAGGTCCACGGGCTGGATTTCCAAGGGATACTCGCCCCCTTCAATCCGGGACAGGTCGTAAAAGGCGGTGATGAGCTCCTGGAGCACCCGGGCACGGCCCTCCACCACCTGGAGATAGCGCTCCCGCTGCTCCTGATCCAGAGTATCGCCCTGCAGCAGCTGGAGGTAGCCCAAAATGGAGGTGAGGGGGGTGCGCAGGTCGTGGGAGATGGAGCGCAGCAAATCGGCGCGCAGCTGC
>CABVDR010000068.1 GCA_902497145.1 uncultured Oscillospiraceae bacterium | reverse complement strand
ACCAGGTTCCAATTATTGATCTCGTGGGCTGGAACACGCATAGACCCCCGTTGCCGGCCGCAGGGCCGGCAAATTCAATATGCAGCCTGTCCGCTATGGGGGACTCCGGCAGGAATCATGGGTCTGGTCCCGTCCGTATCCCTCATCTCCACGCGCTGCAGGCGTTGTCTATGTGTGTTATATGCGGTAGATTTATTTTCTATTTTGCGGAATTCGATGTTTGATACAACATGTAGGTGTTTTGCCTGATTTCTGTTGTGCTTTTTAAGGGAAATAATAAAATTGACCTGTTAATCTGTTTGTAAAATTTATTTTTTGACATTTTAAGTGGATTGATATTTTTGTTTGATCTCCGAGGTCAGTGAGACGGAGTGTGGTTCGGGTCGGCTTTAACATTTAGGAAAGTGATGCTATGGCATAAGGAGTGAACCTATTTCCGTGATAGACACAACAATATGGTAATCGGGCTCACCTCGAATGGTGAGCCCGATTACCATTTCTTACCTTGCGATGGAATCAGCAGTGCACTGTGTTTTCTCTTACATACAAAGGTAAGCCCACGGTCCATCTGGTTTCATACAACCCGTATGCTACATGAAACTGCCCGTTGCTGGATGATACAAGCTATCAGATATCCTTTGTACTCAGCATCGGGATATTGTGGGCAGAGGCAGGATTTGTCGGCCAAGTTGAATTTAATTTTTGCTGTATATAAGATTAGCCGTCCGTTTTACGGCCGTCCAAGATGAGATCTAACCAACAGTCGCAGCAAAACACATCATGGATCGTATACCCATATTTACGCACCAGCGCCTGCTCATCTACTGGCGTAGGCTTGGGGGCCTTACCCAACATGTACAAGGCCATCCGTCTCGCATGGCGCCAGACCTCAGGCAAGGTATATACAGCATGGGCCGGTTTATCTTTGCCACAAATACAGCATTTGCTCTTCGGGGTATCCAAGCCGGCATTTTCGATCTCTTCAAGGATTTCATCTACATCGATATTATTGGTTTTGCATCCTGTGCTCATAATAATCCTCCTCCGTTTAGTAAATCCTCAGATTTAGGTCATGTATCTCTGGTCTTTATTGATTTCCTGATCTTATTCGATCGGTAAACCATTGGCGATCCGGAAAAACAGAATATCTTCGACATCCCCTGATGCAAATGCAGACTGGCGCAGGGAAGGCATTGCAGCCAGCGCGGCCTGATGCATTTGTCTGACATGCTGTCTCGTTGCAGCTAACGAGTCTGCAAATTGATTGAGAGTCATCTGATCCATCTGGAGCAGTTTTTGGACGATTTCCAAGGCGTCTCCGTGAAAATAACAGATAGCATTGTACAGCAACTCCAGCGAGATTTTCGCTTTTTCGGCATCTGTCATCTGCTCGTAGGTGTCTAAAGCATAACGATAGCACTCAGTCATTTCAGTTACCGTTCCTTTCTTAGATTGTTGGCGCGAATGGCTGACAGGTATCGGTAGACTGTGGGGCGACTTACCTGTGCCAACCTGGCCAGTTCTGTCACATTGATTTCTCCAGCTTGTAATTTGACAAAGTAGCGATAAAAACTGTCTGGGATGCGCTCGGCAGTGATGGGCGGGCGGCCCAACTGCTTACCTTTAGCTTTGGCATTGGCTACACCAGACCTCACCCTGGACCGGATCATAGAAAGCTCCAACTCGGAAAACACAGCAATCAGCTGCAAAAATGCCACAGTCATCGGGTCCGGCTCAGCTGTCCTACAGTCGATGGTGATACTGCCTAATATTTGTAGCCTGATGCACTTGGACTTGATAACATCCACGATCTCACAAAATTGCTGTACCGAGCGGGACAATCTGGATGGCTCTGTGATTATCACCGTGTCTCCTGAGCGGACTGTATCCCACATCATATCTTGCTGCTCCTTGGTCGGCGCATCCCCATGCTCGTACTCCATTCATATCCTGGTTGCCCCGGCTGCCTTGAGTTCCCTCACCTGCCGGTCGATATCCTGGCGGGTCTCATTGGTCGAGCACCGTGCGTAGCCGTGTACAGTACCGGCGTTATCTGTAACGATAATCCCCTCTTGTTTTTTCGTTGCATTTTTCACTGTTTTATCCCCTCTGGGAGGCCCCAAAATCGGGGCCTCCCGTGTGTAACGGCAAACAGTTGTTTTACGGACAGCTCTCTGCCGCTTTGAGCTTTGCCTTGATTACTTGCTCAATTTTGTCTCCAATGATCCTACATGCCAGCCGGTAGGTACCAGGGGTAACACCAGCAGGGGGATGCGTGGAGGTGATCACAACAAACGCAGACATAGCCCACAGCATGGTTTCCAAATCAGCATGGGATACCAAAGGCCATAGGACCTCATCTGTCCAATCGGTCAAGTCGTCATCGCAGGCAACCCAACTGAGGGTGAGCGCGTGGATCCTGGCGTAACTATCCATCCATATCATGGGCAATCCTCCTGGCCCATATCGGCGCCAATGCGCGGCGTGAACTTGTCCTCTGACTCCCTTTGGACGGGTACTGGGTATATCTCTCGCATCTTGTCGTACATGTCACCCAAGAGCCCATCAAGGTGCTCTCTGAGCTCCAGATACTCCATGACAGTGTCGAGGCCATCATCTACGCACAGGGTATACATAGCTGCAACTGCTGCTGCCCCATCCTCCATAGCAATCATGTGCGGGCTCTCATCAATGGATAAGCACATAGTCTCAGCAATGTCCCTTGCCTGTTTTTCCTGGCCTTTTTTCTGCTGTTTTCCTCTGACTTCCTGCAAAATTTTACGATACTTGTCCATGATTAGTCCTCTCCCATCGGGTTTTGAGGAGGGAATTGATCCAACATGTTGTCCTGCAGGTCATCGATCAGATGTACCAAGCGGTTTTTAATCTCCTGGTAATGATTAACGGTATTGATATTGTGACTGGTACACAGGATGTAGAGTGCCGTCAATGCAGCTACGCCGTTGTCCAGTGCGTAGATATACGGGGCATCATCGACCAACCCGCACAGCCTGGGCATCAGGTACTCGACCTTGCGCTCACGATCTTCACCTTCTTGGGCCAGCACTTCCTTTAGAATTTTTCGGTAGCTATTCATCAGAATTCCTCCTTGTTTTTCAAAACATCCAAAATGACTGTACGTGCAAACACAGCAAGTGGTGTGTTGCCGTTTTCTTTTGCCGCTTGTGAGATAACATCATACTCATTGTCTGTTAGTAACAACCGGATACACCGATTGCGCTCCTGCCGGATTTGCCTCCAAAATGGCTGTACCTTGTACTTTCGAGCAAGGGAGTCCAGCTGTCCGGGCTGTATGCCCATCTTTGCAGCCGAATCGCTTTTCCCGTATACCACACCTGCCTCCTTGTAGGACAAGAGCCTCTCCAACAGTGGGTCTGTGACATCGAGCGCCGGTCCAAATAGAGTGTCAGCATCCAGGCCAACCATCACGGCGAGCAGCGCATACCGCTCTGGCGCGGATAGATGCCAATTAGTGAGCCGTGATAGTACAGTGGCAGACAAGCTGGCAAAGTACTGCTCATAGATTTGCTTGCCATAATACGCCCTTGCCGCCTCCTGGATTTTAACAACACTCAGGGTCTGATATTTGCTGATCTTGTCCACCCCATATCCTGCGTTGAGCAATGCGGTATGCAGATTGTTGTATCCAACCGTTGGGGCATAGTCTCCGCATAATAGCGCTGTCAGCATATCCGTCAGCGGCTCCATCCACGGGGTGTTTTCGCCGTGTTCAACTTCCTGACATTGAACAGATCCAAGTGGGAGAAACACCTCAGATAACCTCGCAAATCTGATGGGTACAGTAACAAGTCGGATTTTGTGCATCGGGCAGTAGCCTAAGAGAGGGATCTGATGCACTCTGCGCCAAAATGGCTCTCCATGTTTTCTGGTATCTAAGATATAACAGGAAGGACAATATTTGAGACCCTCTATACTGCCTGGCATCTGCGTCCGCACACTGGTAATGCCTGATCCACGGCCAGCCCGTAATGCCTCCCATACCTGCCGCTTTTTATTTGCCTCAAAGAAGCGGGTATAGTAGGGGAGCAGAGTATGATTGGCCAATACATCATTGAGCGACAGCACCCCTGGTGGTAACTGTGCAATGATTGCTGCGCAGTCGCCCCCAGGGATAAGCCGTCCATGCACCATAGGGTGGCCACCGTACAGCTCGTTGATGGTAGTGGCGTGCTTGGAATTCCCGGATCTCACATGGTAGCGGCAGAGGACGGAGTACCACCACTCACCGGGGAGAGGGGCCGGAAAATAGGTCAGCATCGGTGCAACCCTATCAAATGTACAAGCGCATCAGGGCCCCAGTGCGTCTTATGGCTACCCATGATAATCCGCCTCCAGATATCCGCTTTCCTTTAGGTGTGCCTCAATGTCCACTCCATCGTTGTACGCAACGAGCAGGTCTCCATCATCCCGCTGTGCTGCCTTGCGGCCTCTTTTGTTTGCGTATTGCCGGGGTATTTCTTCCTGCTCTTGCGGTGGCTCTGGCATGGCTGACCCAATTTCAAAGTCAGAAATATGGATTCCGGCTGCATAAGTCCGCAGCACCTTGATGGCCAGCAGCTCGACCGCCCGCTGGATCACTTTTTCATCGATGCAGTTGCGGCCAGTGAGCAATGCCTGAGCCTGTGACTCTGCAAAAATCTTGATGATGTAGGCCGGGATACCGCCGCTGCAATCGTACAGCTTATTGGTAATCGAGGTAGTCAGCGGTGCAGACTGTGCGGTGTATTGATAGGGCCAGATCTTGCTCAAAAAATCGAGATATGTCCCGTCCGGCCGAAATGGTGCCAGTCGGATACCTCTTGTTCTCCTCTTGAGATGTTCCTGGGAGACAAAGAGCTCTTCTGCGACTGGGGTGCCGATAAAATAGATTGAGGTCATCGTCTCATTCGTTAGCTCAACTAAAAATCGGAGCAGCGGCTTCTCCTGCCGGTTTTTTCGTGCGGTCAGAACTGCGTTCTGAATCTCGTCGACTACCAATAGCCCCACATGATGGTTTGTGAGTAGAATTTTTGTCTGTACTGCAATGGCCGATGCTGAGGCAGATCGCAGACCTTGCGTTGACTCCAGATAATGTGATCCAATAGCCCGATTAAGTGCGGCCATGATCCCAAATCCAAGAGTCTTAACCGAGCAATCGGAAGGACACTCCACATGGAGCCACAGCACTTGCTTGCAGTAACAGGGGTGCCCCTGGTACTCCACATGCTCGATCACCTGTGGCATCGTGGATAAACACCGGCGCACGGTGGCTGTCTTGCCGCAGCCGGGAATCCCTAAGATGGACCCGCTGTCTGCCTGCGTGGCATAGTTGGTGTCTCGGCCACAGTAGTAGGCATTGATTGCCCTGGTCGACTCCACCACATCGGCCGTACGGTACGTCGTGGCGATTGCCCGGTATAGCGTGTCATAGATGGCATACTGGTACGGCATCGGCACATAGATGGATGCCAGAGACGGCAGCAGCCCCCGTCGTTCCTCGGGTGACATTTCTGCTAAGTCATGTGGGATAGGGGGGTAGCTTGCGATGATCCGGGCAAATTGTTCGGGCGGCAGCATGTCAGGCATGGCGTCCAGATACGGGTTGCCTGATGAGCCCTCATAGATGGCCCCGACCGTATGGCCGGGTGGATACTTGCTCATGTCAGTTGCCCCCTTTCTGTGTGCTTATCTTCATTGATTTTATCCCCGTCGACCTGCCTGATTGGCTCCCGTCTGCTGTCTGCCTGCTCAATAATCGATCGGATGGCCTTCATGGCTGTGATACTGACAGCAGTCTCCCGCAGTCGAGCCGCCTGTGCATGTGTCTTAGCGACTTCGTGAGCTGTATTGATCTCGCAAACAGAGAGCGGCTGGCCAATCTCAACTGCATGGCACGGGAAAATCTTGTCAGCCAGGATGATATGGATGCAGCGCAGGTCAGATGGATCATAGGCAATCGTATAGCTGTCTCCAATGGTCAACCCATCTGCATCATCCGGGGCGTACCACATGCGATTGATCCGGATGCCCTTACGGGTCAGCTTGGCGACATCCCGGGGCAGTGTCTGTATGTGCAGCTCTTGCGGATCAACCGCCATCAATCGGGGCGATAGCTCCAGCCATCTTTCCGCTGGTGTCTTACCTTCAATTAGCCTGCCACTGTTGAGATATAAGATTGAGTGGATGACAACCCGTGCAAAATCATCAAGATCCAGGGTTGCCTGCATGCGGTAGTCGGTGGCCCATCGCTCCTGGGCATCATCCTCAATGACGCCTTTGCCTCGCAATAGCGGTTTGTACCTCTGCTGTAACAGGTCAATCGACTTCTCCACCGTGCCTTTGAAGTCCGGCCGAAATGGCGGCAAGGTCAGTACTTCCAGCCCATACCGGCGGCATAGTTCCGACATTCTGGGGCCAAAAAACTCACGCCCCTTGTCAGTGATGATCTCCAACGGCATTCCAACAGAAGGCCATTGCTCTGGCGTGATCTCGATTCCATAGCGGGCACAATACTCCACTTTGTCAGATGCGGCCTGGGAGATACAAGCCATCACAGCAGTCTCATCGCAGCTATACCCAACATAGACCCCAGCGATTAGGTGGGTGGCCGTATCTACCGCCAAGTAGATATACGGCCTACCTACCACAATAGATCGGTCCTGTCGGGACACCAGATAGATATCCGCCTGTGTGGCATCCATCTGATAGCTCCCAGGCTGTGACCGCCATCCGGCAGACGATTCCCATGCAGGTCGATGATCTCTCTGGTATTTGGTAAGGCCCTCTCGTGCAATGACCTTTTGCGGGTCCTTGTGGTATCCCTTATCGTAGTAATAGTGCCTAAACTGAGACCATGTCGGAGCATCACTGTCTATCTCTCCATCATGGCTCACATAATCCTCAAGCAGCATCATCTCGTAGGCAGCCCGTAGGGATAAGCGTTTGGAACCATAGTAATACCGCCGAATGGCTCGCTCTATCGCTTGGTTGTTTTGCGTTCGTTTTCTTGGCTCTCTTTTTGCTGTGACCTGTCCTGTAGCAACATACCGGTAATACAGACGCAGGATACGGCGTGTTGTGGTCTGATGCTGCTGGGCCGCATCTGCCGCCATCTTGTAGCGCAGGGATTTGTCCGAGATGCAGTCATCGCAATCGAGCAACGGCTGGATCATCTGCAGGCGGGCTTCTTGCGCCGGAGTGGTTTGGTTGTCGTCCATCCAGCCATCAGGCGCAGGCACCCGCTCATACCTGTCCAGATTAGCTGCAAAGAACGGGGGAGAGGGGCTGTTACAGTCGATGAGCCAGCAACCGACCGGAGTCTCAAGTAAAACTCGATAGATGACGCCTAACCGTTTCACAAAGCGCAGTGCCTTAGTCATCGACCAGCACCACCTTCCACTCGTCAATATCCCGTGTTGCCCAATATCTTCTGGACAGCTCCAGACGCTCGACTATTGCGCGCTTTGTTAGATCCTCTCTGTGTACCAATTCCCGAACACCCTTTCTTCCATCGGCAAATGTGAGGAGAAAATCGGTCGCCCACTCACTTTGGAAATAAAGTGAGCGGATATCAACAGGAGATACATGCTGCATGTAGTCGGGTTCCAATGGTACCACAGCTTGATAGGACTGGACCCAGGGCTGCTGTTCCAGATATTTCGCGTAATCCCGTGCCCATTTTGAGTGGATACAGATGATCTGATCGTTCTTGTTGCTGAAAAATCGAATGTCCCTTGTTTTCATTACCGCCTTATCCATTGCTGCCCCCAAAAGAATTATCTTGAGATTTTGATGATTCATATCGAATTAAGCTGAGATTTTGATACTCGTTTTTGAATTAAATTGAGATTTTGACGAACAGGACCCGCAAAATCTCAGTTTAATTCATTTTTTATCTGCAAAATCTCAGAATAATTCGCATTCTACTTAGATACCATGTGATCGTCCCACTCCAACCTGGTCGTTTGTCCAACCATTTTAGCAACCGGACGCTCACCAAAATATTTTCGAAAAAAGTTCAAAATTAGTTCTAAATCAAGCCGAAACCCGGGAGAAGAAGCGAAAAGAAATAAAAAAAGAGCCCGGGGAAACGAATTTCCTCGGACTCTTATGGGAGTCATTATTTAGGGACAATGTGCTTGTTTGCGGGGGGACAAGTACAGCCCAATTACTTAATCATGGAAGCAACCTCAGCAGCGAAGTCGTCCTCCTTCTTCTCGATGCCCTCGCCGGTAGCGAAGCGGGTGAAGGCCTTCACAGTGATCTTGCCGCCCAGCTGCTTGGCAACCTCGGCCACGTGCTTCTCCACGGAGATCTTGTTCTCCTTGACGAAGGCCTGCTGCAGCAGGCAGTTCTCCTCGTAGTACTTGCCCAGCTTACCCATGACGATGCCCTGCTTCACCTTCTCGGGCTTAGCAGCCATCTTGGGATCGTTGGCCATCTGAGCCAGCTGGATCTCCTTCTCCTTGTCCAGAGTGGCCTGATCCACGTCGGACTTGTCCAGGTAAGCGGGGTTCATGGCAGCGATCTGCATGGCCACGTCCTTGCCCAGCTCGGTGACCTGGGAAGGCTCGATGCCCTCAACCTCCATGTTCACCAGCACGCCGATCTTGCCGCCCATGTGGATGTAGGGCACGTTCACGCCCTCGGCATAGCGGACAAAGCGGCGGATCTGGATGTTCTCACCGATGGCCAGAACCTTGTCGGCGGTGACATCGGACACGGTGCGGTCGGTGCCGGGATAGGTGCAGGCCTTCAGAGCCTCCACGTCAGCGGGATTCTCGTTGGCGACAACCAGAGCCACGTCCTTGACGAAGTTCTGGAAGACCTCGTTCTTGGCCACGAAGTCGGTCTGAGAGTTGACCTCGATGACAACGCCCACGCCGTTGTCGGCCACGATGGCGTAGGACACGCCCTCGGCGGCAATCTTGCCGGCCTTCTTGGTCTGAGCGGCCAGGCCCTTCTCGCGCAGCCACTCGATGGCCTTGTCGATGTCACCCTCGGAAGCGGTGAGGGCCTTCTTGCAGTCCATCATGCCAACGCCGGTCATCTCGCGCAGCTTCTGTACGTCTTTTGCAGTAATAGCCATAATGAATTACCTCCATTTAAATGTTCGGGAGCGGTTTAAAAAAGCGCCCGCCCTGTTGGCGGGCGCTTTCAGAGCCGTCAAACCAATTGATTACTCGGCAGCCTCGGCGGTCTCCACGGGAGCCTCGTCCTTGCCCTGCTTGCCCTCCTGGATGGCGTTAGCCATGACAGAGGAGATCAGCTTGATGGCACGGATGGCGTCGTCGTTGCCGGGGATCACATAGTCGATCTCGTCGGGATCGCAGTTGGTGTCCACGATGGCCACGATGGGGATGTGCAGCTTGCGGGCCTCGTTGATGGCGTTGCGCTCCTTGCGGGGGTCAACGACAAACAGGGCGCCGGGCAGCTTCTTCATCTCGGTCACGCCGCCCAGGTACTTCTCCAGCTTGGCGATCTCGCCCAGGTGCTTCATGACTTCCTTCTTGGGCAGCATGTCAAAGGTGCCGTCCTCCTGCATCTTCTTGAGCTGGTTCAGACGCTCCACGCGGCCGCGCATGGTCTTGAAGTTGGTGAGCATGCCGCCCAGCCAGCGGGCGTTGACATAGTACATGCCGACGCGCTCGGCCTCTTCCTTGATGGCCTCCTGAGCCTGCTTCTTGGTGCCGACGAACAGCAGGGTCTCGCCCTTCTCGCCCAGCTCGCGCACGAAGTTGTAGGCCTCCTCCAGCTTCTTCACGGTCTTCTGCAGGTCGATGATATAGATGCCGTTACGCTCGGTGTAAATGTAGGTGGCCATCTTGGGGTTCCACCGACGGGTCTGGTGGCCGAAGTGAACGCCGGCCTCCAGCAGCTGCTTCATAGATACGACTGCCATGATTGTTTCCTCCTAAAAATTCAGTTTGATCTTTCCGGGCGCGTCATATTCCTCGCCAACCCGGCTCATTGGAACCGGGCACTGGGCGAAAAATCAGCACTCCCAGGCATGATGCCCTGGTAGTATATCACAGGAGATAGTAAACTGCAAGTAGTTTCCTCAAAAAATTGCCGTTTCATTCCGAATTTTCACAAAAAAAGTCCGGGCCAACTGGCCCGGACC
Organism: uncultured Oscillospiraceae bacterium; assembly: GCA_902497145.1. Taxonomy (GTDB): domain Bacteria; phylum Bacillota; class Clostridia; order Oscillospirales; family Oscillospiraceae; genus Lawsonibacter. The sequence goes on along the minus strand of CABVDR010000068.1, from coordinate 3,619 downwards.
GCATGAGTGATTGGTTACCGCCGTCCCCGGCGGGGCGGACGGGGCTGAGGGGCGTGCTCCACCAGGATGGCATCTTCCCCGAAGCGGCGCACGCTCTCCCAGGGGATGTACCGGTCCTCCTCCCGGCCCAGCAGGCCGAACAGCCGCCGCCGCCCGGGCAGCACCAGAGAGCGGACCTGTCCGCTCTCCACGTCCACCTCCAGATCCTCTACATATCCAAAGCGGCTGCCGTCCCCCATACCGATAACCTCTTTCCAACGCAGCTCCGCGATCCTGGTACGCATGCCGCCGCCCCCTTTCCCATACCAATATCATATGGAGGGAAAGGGGGCGGTATGTCAGGTCTGAGCGTGGAAGTAGGAATCTTCTCCGCCGAAGAGCCGGTCATATTGGAGGGCTTGATAGTCCTGAATGAAGGGGGTGTAATCTGTGGTCTCCAGGTGGCTGTAAGCCGCACCGAGAGTGTCCTGGTAGCCCACAAAGGTGAGGGCAGGTACAACACTCTGGAGCGACCAGAGGAAGCGGCCGTAGGAGTCGGTGGGGATGCCGCTGTAAGAGAGTACATACTGGGACAGGAAGTTCAGGCTGGTCTCCTTGGGACCCTCCAGCTCCAGGGGATAGTTGGCCCAGATGACGAAGGGGACCCGGTACTTGTTCATATACTGCTCCATGGTCATCTGATCCTGGGTGACCCCGTAGGCCTTGTCCAGAAATTCCTGCTCCACCGAGGGCTGGTGGTCGCCGAACATGACGATGAGAGTGGGTTCGTCGCACTGGGAGAAGTAGTCCACCAAGGTCCGGAAGGCCTCGTCAGTCTTGTTGGCCAGGGTGAGATACTGCTCGGCCATGGGATATTCACCGGGCTGATCGGTCAGCTGCACCTGGGCGGGATAGTCCTTCACGGTGTAGCTGCCGTGGTTCTGGATGGTGACATTGAAGAGGAAGAGGGGCTGTCCCTCTTCTTTGTGTTCAAACTCCCAGATGATCTGCTCAAAGTCAGACTGGTCGCTGACGTAGCCGTGCTCCAGGGTCTGGGGCACATCCATATCGTCGCCGCATTTGAACTGCTCAAAGCCCAGCAGGGGGTAGGCAAGGTTACGCTGCCAGGAGGTGTACTCGCCGGGGTGGAAGGCCCGGGTCTCATAGCCCTCCTCCTGAAGCAGAGAGGCCAAGGAGGCGGTATCCTTTAAAATATATTGCTGATAGGGGATGCTGCCAGAGGGCAGAAAGGCCATGGAGTTGCCGGTCAAAAACTCGAACTCACTGCAGCTGGTGCCCGCGCCGAACACGGAGGTGTAGGCGTGGCCCCAGACGGCGTTGTCCAGGGAGGAGATGTAGTCGGTGACACTTTCGGTGAGCTCCAGGTTGCCGAACTCCTCAAAATCGGCCCAGGACTCATTCATAATGGCGATGATGTTGGGGTGATCTACCGAAGTTTGCAGGGGGATGGAGGCGTTGCCCGCGTGATCCATGATCTCACTAAGCCGCTCGAGAGAGGCGTCCTCAGGCTCTTCCACCTCCATAAACTCGGTGTTGCGCAGAAAAGTGGCCAGGGCGCCGCTGGTACGGTAGGCGCCGGTCTGGTCCCACACATCGGTCTCCACGCCAAAGCGTGCCAGCCGGTTGGGCTGGAGAATGGGAATGAGGCACAGCAGGCACCCTGCCACACACAGCAGCCGGCTGGGGATGGCAAGGCGGCCGGAGCCTGCCTTGCGCCACAGCAGCACGCAGGAGAGCAGCACTGCGGCAATGGCAAGGGCCATCTGCCAGGTGGGAGTGAAGTCGTAGCTGCCGGAAACCGCCGATGCGGTGCCCAGGGCAGTGAGGTCCCAGGGGAGGACGGGAGTGCCCCGGTAAACCGAGACGAAGTAGTTGGCCGCGCCCCAGATGCCGCTGATCATATGTATCAGAATACAGCTGATGACCCAGCGACCGGTGAGGGCGCACAGCAGGTAGTAGACCGCGCCGATACAGATGGCGTTGGCGGCTACAATCCCCAGGGACATTTGCCAAAAGTATGCTCCAAGAATAAACTGCATCAAATAAAAGGCCGTCACCGGCGGAATCAGGAGCAGGGCAGCCTGGAGCAAAAGCGCCCTGTCCAACCGCAGCGGGAGCCGGCGGATCAGATGGTTCATTGGGACAGTCTCCTCTTTTAACATAGAATTTACGCAGGATTTACATTTTACATGGATTTCGAAAAAATGTCAAAGAATAAATTGTAAAAACAGCGGCCTTTTGCAAAAATCTTTTGATATTTTAATGAAAAATTGAAACAAACCAAAGAAAGATTTAAAAAACTGCCAGAAGGGTTTGACAACTGGTTACGAATGTGTTACAATTCGGTTACAACATCAAACTTCCAGGAGGAACACAATGGCTTCAGAAAAGATTCCTCTTTCCTATAAGGGACATCCCCTGCGCCGGAAAGATAACCTTATTTACTACGGCACGATGGCCGAGAAATACATTATCATGCTTCAGATCCTCGCCAACCAGAAGGTAGACGATATGGACGTGGCCACCAAGGTCAGCGTTCAGCTGCAGCTCACCGACCCCGACCTGAAGAGCCGGGACCGGGTGGTTAAGAAAACAGAAAAGGACAGCCTGTACGCCGCCATGGATGTGGCCTCCGTCTGGCTGGAGCGTGCGCTGAGCGGCAAGTAATTGCCTCGCGTGCCAAAATAAATGACGAAAGAGAAACGGAGGAGCATTCCTATGCATTTGTCCAAAGCCCTGACTGCAAAGTTGGCCGCCGCTATGCTGGTGGTCTCCGCCCTTGTAACTCCCACTCTGGCTGCCAATGTGGGTACCGTGACCAGTGATTCCGGCCTGAATCTTCGCTCTCAGGCCAGCACCAGTTCTTCGGTCCTGTCTGTCCTGCCCTACGGCACCCAGGTGGATGTACTCAGCACCACCAGCGACGGCGCCTGGCACCAGGTCTCCTACTTAGGTGTGACCGGCTACGTTTCCGGGGATTACCTCTCCGTGGTGGCTGAGAAGGTCTACGGTCAGGTAGTTGCGGACGCCCTGAACATTCGCACCGGCCCTGGTACCGAATATGCTACCTGCGGCTCTCTGAGCAACGGCACTGTGGTGGAGATTCTGGACACCATCGGTGGCATGGGCGGCTGGTATAAGATCGCCCAGGGCTATGTAAGCACCGACTATGTGGCCATGGTGGATGCCAGCGTGGTGAATGGTTCCGCCAAGGGTGCGGCTATTGCTCAGTATGCCAAGCAGTTTGTGGGCTACCCCTATGTGTACGGCGGCAGCAGCCCCAGCGGCTTTGACTGCTCCGGTTTTGTCACCTATGTGTGCAATCAGAACGGCATCTCCGTCAACCGTACCGCCTCCGCTCAGATGAGCAACGGCACCGCCGTCTCTAAGGCTCAGCTGCAGCCCGGCGATCTGGTGTTCTTCAACAGCGGCAACTCCAGCAAGCTGGCCACTCATGTGGGTATCTATCTGGGCAACGGCCAGTTCGTCCACGCCTCCACCCCCAGCACCGGCGTGATCATCAGCGATCTCAACTCCTCCTACTACACCAACACCTATGTGGGCGCCCGCCGTCTGGGCTGATTCTCTTTCTACATAAACTAAACTCCCGCGGTACATT
>CABVDR010000067.1 GCA_902497145.1 uncultured Oscillospiraceae bacterium | reverse complement strand
AACCCCCGACCTGCTGATTACAAATCAGCTGCTCTACCGGCTGAGCTACACCAGCGTATCAAGAGTGCTGTCCAACAGCAGGTGTTATTTTACCAAAGAACGTACAACTTGTCAAGTCTGATTTTGAAATTTAAAAAAATTTTTTAGGACAGGGAGAAAGGAGTGTTCTTACACGGCAGCAAGCCAACGACAGCCCCTGCTCCTGCCGCTGCGGGATGTGCAGCAGCTCCCGCCGGTGGCCTACTGTCCCCGGTGCGGGGACGAACAGTATGGCTGGGACCGGATGGTCTGGCGGGAGGGGGCAAGGATCTGCGCGGAGTGTGCCGCGCGGGAGGAAGAGGAGAAAGAGGGAGAAGCATGACCTTGCTAGAATTGTCTGTGGAGTACCGGGAACATGCCCGGATGCTGGATCTGCGGATCTGCCAGTTGGAAGCGGTGCTGGAGCGGACCCGAAACGAGAAGCAGCGCTTAATGCTGGAGCACCGAATCCATATGCTGTCCACCATGCTGCGGGAGGCCAGAGAGCTGGCGGTCCTCACCGAGCGCTACTATGAGAGGGGGTACCGCCGCAATGCCAAATACACGTTATAGAAGAGGAAAACATTATGCCGCTGATATGGCCCTGTACAGTATGCAGATGGCCGCGGATAACAGCAAGGAGATTAACCGGCTCAAGCGCAACCTGATCCGGGCCTTGCAGGAGGACGTGACCGAGCGGCAGCGTCAGGCGCTGCTCATGTACTACGCCCAGGGGTATAATATGCGGGAGATCGGGGAGCAGCTGGGGGTGGATAAGTCCACCATCTCCCGCACCATCAAGCGGGGGGAGCGGCGGCTCCAGCGCTGCCTGCGCTACGGGGCGGAGGCCTATCTGCGGAATATGGAGTGGTAGCCCACAGCTCTTCCGTTTGGGGCGAGGGTGTGGTACAATGTAGGCAAATCTGCCCGCCAGCGGGCCACAGGAGGAGCCTATGTCCGGAAGAGAGGAATTTGTTGAGCTGTTCAAAGAGAAGATCACCCGCCCCGGCGCCGACGCATTGCTGAACTTTTTGGAGCATAAAAGTGACTTTTTTGTGGCTCCGGCCTCGGCGCGGTACCATCTGGCCTGCGAAGGGGGACTGTGTGAGCACAGCCTGAATGTGTACCACTGCCTGGTGGACTACCTCCAGCGGGAGCGCGTCCAGGAGCTCTACGGCCTGGAGTACAGCGAGGAGACGGTGGCCGTGGTGGCTCTGCTCCATGATCTGTGCAAGATTGGGTGCTACAAGAAGGGGTTCCGCAACGTGAAAAACGATACCACCGGACAGTGGGAAAAGGTGCCCACCTACACCTTTGAGGACCCCCTGCCCTATGGACATGGGGAGAAGAGCGTGTACATCGCCAACGGCTACATCCGCCTGACCCGGGAGGAGGCCATGGCCATCCGCTGGCATATGGGCTTCTCGGGGCCGGAGGACCCAAGGACGATTGGGCAGGCGTTTCAGAGATATCCTCTGGCCTTTGCCCTGGCCACCGCCGACATGGAGGCCAGCTACTTTCTGGAGAACGATACGCTTTCTTAAAAGAAGGCTTAGCGAAGCACTTCCTGCAAAGCTCCGCTTTGCGTCTGCCCCCGCCGCTTTCTTGAAAGAAAGCTTGGCAAAGAACTTTCTGCAAAGCTTCGCTTTGCCTCTGCGCCCGTACGAAAACAACCAGGTGGGAGTGACACCCTGCGTCGCTCCCACCTGGTTTTGTTATAAATCCGCCGGCAGCTTGCACATCAGCTCCTCCGCCTGGACCCGGACATACAGCTTGTTGGCGTGCTCCAGCACAAACTCCAGGTGCATCTGCGCCTTGCGCCACTCCTGCCGCTGGTGATAGTAGACCGCCAGAGACATATGGGCCCCCACCTTTTCCCGCAGACAGCCCGCACGGTCCAGATCCTGTTGGAGCAGAGGTTCCAGCTGCGGAGGCGCGGCCTGCATCAGGGCGAAGGAGCGCCGCTGGTTCAGCACCCGGTCCACCAGGGCCCGCTGCTTGCAGCGCATCTTAGGCTTTAGGGCGGTGAGCTTTTCCGCCGCCCACTCCTGTCGTGGGTCGCCGGAGGGCAGGGCGGCACTCCAAATGAGCAGAGCCTGGGCGTCTTTTGCCAGCCTGGGGTGGTTGGCTGCCCGGTCCAGTACCTGAGATGCCTCCTTAATGCGGCCCAGCAGGGAAAGGGCGTAGCCCTCGTAGACCTGAAAGAGCAGACTGTCCGGGTTTTGCCGGCAGATGGTGCGGCTCAGCTCCAGCAGGGGATCCGGGTCGCATTGGTTGTCCAGGGCGGCCAGAGCGGGCCGCAGGGCGATGAAAGACTGAAAATTGATGAAGAGCGCTCCAGCTATCATCCAGCACACCGCAAACAGGTACCAGACTAGCAGCGTCCAGCCGTTCAGATGGACGGCGGCCCCCACCAGTGCCCACACGATGGCGGGCACGCACCACAGCCAGAAAGCCAGACGGGCCCGGGTCAAAAGAAATGTCCGCATACGATGTCCCCCAAAGAAAATGATGTGAGGTAAGCCTACCACACATCATTTAAATATACCCATACAAATTTTTAAGAAATAGAAAAGTTTGCCACGTTTTGTGCTCCTGCCTGCGTGAATGGGATGGCCAGGCAAAACAAAAATTGGACCGGCGCTCAGCCGTTAAACTTGTTCATGGCGCGGTCGGGGCCCTCTTTGATGTAGCACTCCACCGCGTCGGCGCACCGCTCCACCGCGGCGTCGATGGCCCTTTTATCTTCGCCCTGGAACTTGCCCAGCACCCAGTCGGCCAGGTCGTAGTCAGGATGGGGTTTTTTGCCCACGCCCACCCGGATGCGGGGGAACTGGTCGGTGCCCAGCTGCTGGATGATGCTCTTCAGGCCGTTGTGTCCTCCGGCGGAGCCGCCTTTGCGGATGCGCAGCTTTCCCACATCCAGTGCGGTGTCGTCGGAGATTACGATAATATGCTCCGGGGGGATTTTATAGAAGTCAGCGGCAGGGCGTACCGCCTCGCCGGACAGGTTCATATAGGTCACCGGCTTCATCACCAGCACTTTTTCCCCGGAAATAGGGAAGATGTTGGTCAAAGCCTTGTATTTCAGCCGCTGAATGGGCAGGCCATACCGCTCGCCCAGCTGGTCGGCCACCATAAAGCCCACGTTGTGGCGGGTGTTTTCATACTGGTCGCCGGGGTTGCCCAGGCACACCAGCAGCCAGGAGGCGCCCCCGGCACTGCGATGGAAAAACATGCTATCCCTCACTTGCTCAGTAAAATACACTGGGGCGGGCAAAAGCCCGCCCCAGTGGGATACGGTAAATCAGGTAAACAGGCGGGAAACGGAAGTCTCCTCGTAGATGTGGCTGATGGCCTCAGCAAACATGTGGGCCACAGAGATGTAGCGGATCTTGTCGCACTTCATGCCGGGCTTGGGAGGAATGGTGTCCAGGAAGACCACCTCGTCCATGACGCTCTCGCTGATGCGCTGCACGGCGGGGCCGGAGAGCAGACCGTGGGTGGCCACAGCGGTCACGTCCTTGGCGCCGCCGATGTCCACCAGGGCCTTGGCGGCGTGGCACAGGCTTCCGCCGGTATCCACCATGTCGTCCAGAAGGATGACGTGCTTGTCCTTCACGTCGCCGATGATGTTCATGACCTCAGAGGAGTTGGCCTTCTGACGGCGCTTATCCACAATGGCCAGAGGCATGTTCAGCTTCTGGGCGAAGGCGCGGGCGCGGGCCACGCTGCCCACGTCGGGGGAGACCACCATGGTGTCGTCCTGGACGGCGGCGTACTTGCGGAAGCACTCGCTGACGAACAGGGGGGAGCCCAGCAGGTTGTCCACCGGGATGTCGAAGAAGCCCTGGATCTGGTTGGCGTGCAGGTCCATGGTCAGTACCCGGTCGGCGCCGGCGCGGGTGATGAGGTTGGCCACCAGCTTGGCGGAGATGGGATCGCGGGGCTTGGTCTTGCGGTCCTGACGGGCGTAGCCGAAGTAGGGGATGACGGCGGTGATGCGGCCGGCGGAGGCGCGGCGCAGCGCGTCGATCATAATAAGCAGCTCCATCAGGGCGTCGTTGACGGTGTGCATCTTTCCGTCCTTCTCAAAGGGGCAGGTGGACTGCACCACAAAGACGTCAGACCCGCGGACGGTCTCGTAAATGGAGGCAAAGTTTTCGCCGTCGGCGAAGGAACCTACCTCAGAATTGCCCAGGGGAACCCCCAACTCCTGGCAGATGGCCTTGGCCAGGTTGGGGTTCGAGTTGCCCGTGAAAATCTTGATGCTCTTCCCGTGTGTGATCATAATCAACTTCCTTCCGTTTTTCGTGGAGGCGGCCCGGCGGGCTTGGCTCCTGTTCCTGTACCTTCTCCTGTGAATGGGCGTATGAGGCGGCCTCCCCGGGGAGACCGCGCTGAACGGCGGTAAAAACGCGGGCCGGAATCGCCCCTGTGCTCCGCAGATTTTGGGGATTCCGGCGGACATGATTCGAACCGGCAAATGACAACCCGCCGATTGCCGGAGATGCTCTCGATCCACGCAGCGCGGCGGAGCCTGAGACTCCCCGGCCGCAGACCAGGTAAAAGGTCGGGATTTGCAAGGCCATTATAGCATACCTGGACGAAAAATTTGACCCCCCCAGGTGAATTTTTTTCAAAAACTTTCGTTTTCTTCACTTTCCTCCAAAAACACCGGGAAAAGAGGTGGAAAACTCGGGGGAAACTGTGCACAGCGACGAGGCGTTTTGTGAAAAGCGCATTCTTTTAATAATATCCTTTCTTTTAGTCTGCCCGATTTTTTAGGAAAAAAAGCACTTTCCAGCTTTCTTGTAAGAAAGCTGGGCAAAGAACGTGGTGGGAAGCTGCGCTTCCCCTCTGCCGCGCCCGGGGAGAGAAGAGACAAAAAAGAGGGAGTGACGCCGAAGCGTCACTCCCACGAAAGGGTTCCTTATGGGCGCAGAGGCGAAACAAAGTTTCGCACAAAGCTTTTTTGCCTACTTTTTTCACGAAAAAAGTAGGTCAGGAGAAAGCAGGAGAAGGCTGCTCGTTCTCCTGGGTGATGGGCTCCACGCCCAGGCGGCGGCGCAGGCGGCTGGGGTCATAGATGCCGCTGAGCTCCAAACCGGCGCACAGGGTATCCACCACGTCCACCAGCCAGGCCTCCATGGACCGGGGCAGCTGTCCGCCCAAGGGCCACATGTGGGAGAGGATAATGTTCCGCTCCTTGTCGCTCAGGTCGGTAACCTCCTGGGCGTTGCGTGCGGCGGCCCGGGGGTGGTCAAAGCACTGCCAGCCGGGGTGGGCCGACTTATCTTTGGAGTCGTAGAGGTACAAGTCGTGCAGGAGTCCGCCTCTGGCGGCCGCCGTCTCGTCCAGGCCCAGAGCCCGGGCGACGCGGAACGACCAATAGGCCACAAACAGGGAGTGATCCAGGGTGGTAATGCGGTTATGGTGGCACCAGCGGCCCATCATCCGTACCTGCTCAGAGCCTAGCAGCTCCCCGGTGGTCTGGCAGAACTCCTTCATGTAATGGTTCATTGGAATCAGTCCTTTCCAAAATCACAAGGGTGGATGGTACAATCATACGCCGTTGGACGGCAGGCCGTCCAAGCCGGGTATTGCGGGACATTGTCCCACCTTCATTATACCTCCAAATGGGGGATGTTGTCACCCGGAAAATGGCGGAAAGGGCCGACACGGCAAAAGGTCAGCGGATCTGACCGGTGCCCCGAATGATGTACTTATAAGTACACAGCTCCTGCAGCCCCATGGGGCCCCGGGCGTGGAGCTTCTGGGTGGAGATGCCCATTTCGCAGCCCAGGCCGAACTCGCACCCGTCAGTAAAGCGGGTGGAGGCGTTCCAGTAGACGGCGGCGGAGTCCACCTGGGCCAGGAAGGCCCGGGCGGCCTGCTCGTCCTTGGTGACAATGGCCTCGGAGTGGCCGGTGGAGTGGGCGGCGATGTGGGCGATGGCCTCGCCCACACCCTTTACCACCTTTACTCCCAGGATGTAGTCCAAAAACTCGGTGTCAAAGTCCTTTTCTCCTGCGGGCGTGCCGGGGATAATTTTCTGAGCCGCCTCGTCCAGCCGCAGCTCCACGGGGTGCAGGCCCCGCTCTGCCCGGTCGGCGGTGAGCCGCGCTTGCAGCTTGGGGAGAAATTCTCCGGCGATGGCCTGGTCCACCAGGCACACCTCGCAGGCGTTGCACACGCTGGGGCGGGAGCACTTGGCGTTCTCCAAAATGTCCAGGGCCATGGCCTGGTCGGCCTGGCCGTCCACATACACATGACAGATGCCAGTGCCCGTCTCAATGACCGGCACGGTGGCGTTGTCCACACAGGCGCGGATGAGACCCGCGCCCCCCCGGGGGATGAGCAGGTCCACATAGCCGGTGGCGGTCATCAGCTCGTTGGAGGAGGCCCGGGTGGTGTCCTCCACCAGCTGAAGGGCGTCGGCAGGCAGGCCAGCCCTGGTGAGGCCCTCCTTTAGAGCCTCCACAATGGCGGCGGCGGAGCGGTGGGCCTCCTTGCCCCCCCGGAGCACGCAGGCGGAGCCCGCCTTCAGGGCCAGGGCGGCGGCGTCGGAGGTGACGTTGGGGCGGCTCTCGTAGATGATGGCGATGACCCCCATGGGCACCGCTGTCTTTTCCACCACGATGCCGCTGGGGCGCTCTACCCGCTGGAGGACGGCCCCCACCGGGTCGGGGAGCTGGGCTACCTCCCGGATGCCCTGGGCCATACCCGCGATGCGCTCGGGGCTGAGGGCCAGCCGGTCCAGCATCACCTCGGAGATGGTGCCCCGGGCGGCCTCCAGGTCGGCCTCGTTGGCCGTTAAAATGGCCTGCTGATGCTCCAGCAGGGCGTTGGCCATGGCCAGCAGGGCGCGGTTTTTCGTCTCAGTATCCGCCAGGGCCATGGCCCCCTTGGCCCCCCGGGCCTGTTTGAGCAGTTCCAATGTGGTCATTTTGCGGCCTCCTTTTTACCGCGTCTTGGGGCGGTTTTGCCCCCAAGATGCGATTGAGAAATGTAGATTATTGATTAAATTATACCATTAGTAGGGAAATATCAGCCCTTCCGGGCCACAAACCGGGTGCCCACGTCCTTGCCCTGGGCGATGTTGTAGAGCCGCTCCGGGTGCTCGCCGTTGGTGATGACCATGTCACAGCCCTGGGCGGTGACCATCTTGGCGGCGCGGAGCTTGGTGGCCATGCCGCCGGTGCCCAGGCTGGAGCCTACGCCGCCCGCCAGAGCCTCGATCTCCTCTGTGACCTCTTCCACCACGGGGATGAGCTTGGCCTGGGGATCCTTCCGGGGGTCGGCGGTGTAGAGACCTTCGATGTCGGAGAGAAGCACCAGCAGGTCGGCCTTCACACAGCAGGCCACGATGGCCCCCAGGGTGTCGTTGTCGCCCACCTTGATTTCGGCGGTGGCGATGGTGTCGTTCTCATTGATGACAGGCAGGGCGCCCAGCTCCAGCAGGCGCTCCATGGTGTTCTCAAAGTTCTCCCGGCGCTCGGGGTGGTCCACGTCCTCCCCGGTGAGGAGTACCTGGGCCACGGTGTGGCTGTACTGGAGGAACAGCTTATCGTAGGTGTACATCAGTTCACACTGGCCCACCGCGGCGGCGGCCTGCTTAGTGGGCATGTCGGCGGGCTTGCCGGGCAGGTTCAGCTTGCCCACGCCCATGCCGATGGCGCCGGAGGAGACCAGGATGATCTGGTGCCCCGCGTTTTTCAGGTCGGAGAGCACCTTGACCAGCTCCTCCACGTGGCGGATGTTCAGCCGCCCGGTGGCATGGGCCAGGGTGGAGGTGCCCACCTTCACAACAATTCGCATGGTAAAATCCCCCTTATGTGGAATAAAATCCTGGTTATTTAGCCAGGAACTGGTTCTTCTCATAGGTGGCGATCACCGCGTCCATGGCGGCGGCGCGGAAGCCCCGCTCCTCCAGCACCCGCACCCCCTGAATGGTGGTGCCGCCGGGGGAACAGACCCCGTCCTTGAGCTGACCGGGGTGCAGGCCCTTCTCCATCATCAGCTTGGCGGTGCCCTCCACCATCTGGGCGGCGTAGGCCAGGGCTTTCTGCCGGGGCAGGCCGCAGGCCACCCCGCCGTCGGCCAGGGCCTCAATAAACAGGGCGCAGAAGGCGGGGCCGCACCCCGACACACCGCTGGCGGCGGAGAGCAGGTGGGGCTCGATGGGGTCCACCAGCCCCGCCGGGGCCATGAGCGCCTGGAAGGCGTCCAGCTCCTCCTGGGTGGTGTCCACGCCGTAGTACTGGACCACGCCCGCCCCTACGGCTACGGGGGTGTTGGGCATCAGGCAGATCACCGGATACTTGCCTCCGGCCAGGTTCTGGATGGCCGCGCCGTCCAGTCCGGCGGCCATGGAGGCCAGGACAAAGCGGTCGGTGCGCGCGGCCAGAATGGGGGCCAGGTCGGCCAGGACACTGGCCATCATCTGGGGCTTCACCCCCAGGAAGATGAGGGAGCAGGAGCGGGCCACGGCGGCGTTGTCCACCGCCTGGCCGCCCAGCTCTTCGGCCAGGGCCTGAGCCTTGGCGGGGGTGCGGTTGGAGCAATACAGGCACGCACCGGGAGCGCCCTTGGCGGCCGCCTGGAGGACGGCGGAGCCCATGGTGCCGGTGCCGATGAGACCAATGGAAGAAAACATAGGGAAAATACCTCCTTTTGTTCGGTGTTCCTATGATAACACGTTCTTTTTCCCGGGGAAAGGGGGAGGGGGGATAAATCACCAGATTTGTGGTTTAGCGATCCTCGGCCGCAGGGGGAGAGGGTGTTCCTTTCTGCTCGCACAGAAAGGAACCAAAGATGCGTTGGGGGACGGCTCCGATGAGCGCCTTCGCGCAGCGGGCGCTCAAAGTCGCCTTTCCCCCAAACCCCCATGTTACGGGGGCGTGTCCCTTCGGTTGTTACAGACTTTCCGGCGGGCAAAGACATGACCATGCTCCTACTTACTCTCGGCCCACTGGGGCCTACTGCCATCGAAATTTATAAGGATTTACACGCTGACGCACACCGCCTGATGCCTGCCTTCCGTTTGGGTGCGTCCTTTATCGGCGGTGGGCCAGCTGCCACAGCTTTGCCGATGGAGGCGGTGTCATTTCAGCGCACGTTTCCGCCAAATTTTGCACCGACAGGCCCCAGTGGGCCGGGGCAAGAAGGGCCAGCCACTCAAGTTTTGCCCGCCGGACGAGATTGCCTAAAAACAGGAGGGCGTCCCCCGTAAAAGGGGGTCTGGGGGGAGACGGCATGGAGGACCGGGCGGCTTTGCCGCCGGTCCGATTGCGGCTCCCCCCAGGGCATTTTTGGTTCCTTTTTGGGCAAACAAAAAGGAACCCGCCCAACAGGGCGGGACCTCTCCGTTCTGCTGTGGGCAAAGTAACATTATTTCCCCAGGCATAGAATCCTAAAGAAATCTTAAATGCTTCTTAATTGACTTTCCACAGGGTGACACATACACTTAGTGTACTAAGACAGTCCATACAGTTTGCCGCAGGCAGACGGAAAGGAGGGCGTGATGTTAAGCTTAGATTATCGGGACGCCCGCCCCATCTATGAACAGGTGCGGGACGGCCTGCGCCGCCTGGTGGTGACGGGGGCCCTGGCCCAGGGGGAGAAGCTCCCCTCCGTGCGTTCCATGGCCAGCACGCTGGCCATCAACCCCAACACCATCCAGCGGGCCTATGAGGCCCTGGAGGCGGAGGGCTACCTGTACTCGGTGCCGGGGAAGGGTTCCTTTGTCTCAGAAAACACCGGGGTGGACCGGGGGCGGCAGGAGCGGCTGCTGCTCACCTTCGACCAGACGGCGGCGGAGCTGCTGTATCTGGGGGTGGCGGGAGATACCCTGTGTGCCCGCATTGCAAATCTGAAAGGGGGCGCGGCCCAATGATCCAAATTAATGACGTGGTCAAGACCTTTGACGGCTTCCGGGCTCTGGACGGCCTGACCATGAAGGTGGAGGAGGGCTCCATCTACGGCCTGGTTGGCCCCAACGGCGCGGGCAAATCCACCATCCTGCGCCACATTATGGGTATCTACCGCCCCGACTCCGGCTCCATCCTGGTCCACGGCCAGCCGGTCTATGAGAACCCGGCCATCAAGGGGGAGATGGCGGCCATCCCCGACGAGCTCTACTACTTCAACTCCGCCTCCACCCGGGACATGATGAAGTTTTATCGCGGGCTCTACCCCCAGTTTGACGACAAGCGCTACGATGCCCTGCGGGAGGCTTTCCCCGAGGTGGACGAGAACCAGCCTATCCGCCGCCTGTCCAAGGGTATGCAGAAGCAGTCCGCCTTCTGGCTGGCCCTGTGCTGCCAGCCCAAGGTGCTGGTGCTGGATGAGCCGGTGGACGGCCTGGATCCGGTAATGCGGCGGCAGGTGTGGTCGCTGCTCATGGGGGATGTGGCCCAGCGGGGCACCACCGTGCTGGTGTCCTCCCACAACCTGCGGGAGCTGGAGGACGTGTGCGACCACGTGGGCATTTTGTCCCACGGCAAGGTGCTGCTGGAGCGCTCCCTCACTGATCTCCAGGACAACATCATCAAATTGCAGCTGGCCTTCCAGGAGCCGGGCCTGCCCGAGCTGCCTGCCGACCTGAACATACTGCACACCAGCCAGATCGGCCGGGTGTATACCCTCATTGTCCGGGGGGAGCCAGCCCGGATCAAGGAGCGTATGGCCACCCTGAACCCCATCCTGCTGGAGATGCTGCCCCTGAGCCTGGAGGAGATCTTTATCTATGAACTGGGAGGTGAGGACTATGCGGTCCGGGACATCGTACTTTAATTCCACCCTCTACCGCAAGACGGTGCTGCGGTTCTGGCCTCTGTGGGCCGCTTACGGCCTGATGTGGCTGTTTCTGCTCCCCTTCAACCTGCTGAACAACTACTTCGCTATGGGAAGAAGCAGCGTGATCCCGGCGGAGCGGGCTCAGGCCCTGATTCAAAATGCCAGGGACCTCCCCGATACCCTGCAATTCGGTGTGTTTGTGGCCTGTGGCTACGGGGTGCTGTGCGCCATGGCGGTGTTTGGCTATCTGTACAACAGCCGCTCCGCATGTATGATGCACGCCCTGCCCATGCGCCGGGAGACCCTGTTTACCACCCAATACCTGGCGGGGCTGTCCTTTGCCCTGGTGCCCAACCTGGTGGTGGCCGGGCTTACCTTGGCCGCTGAGCTGCCCCTGATTCCCCAGGACAGCTGGGGCACCTGCCTGGGCAGCCTGGGTATCTGGCTGCTGGCGCAAAGCGGCGTCAATCTGTTTTTCTTCTCCTTTGCCGCCTTCTGCGCCATGTTTACCGGCCATATCCTGGCCCTGCCGGCGTTTTACGGCATTTTCAATCTCCTGGTTTATACCCTGTACACCCTCATCCGGCAGCTGTTCAATGACTTCTTCTTCGGCTTTTCCATTCGAGGAGGATGGGGAAACGAGCTGACCCAAATCTTCACCCCCATCTGGTCTCTCTCGGAGGCGGTGGACTGGGATCCGGTACAAGAGACGGTAAACGGAATGACCGCCACTACGGGGGACTGGCATCTCCTGAGTCCCGGCACCGTGGCCGGTTATGCCGTCGCCGGGGTGGTGCTGGCGGTGCTGGCCCTGCTGGTGTACCGCAAGCGGCAGGTGGAGTCGGCGGGGGATGTGGTCTCCGTGCGCCTGGTGCGGCCAGTCTTTCAATACGGCGTGGCCTTCTGCTCCGGCCTGTGCCTGGGGATGTTCACCACCGCCTTCTTTGGCTGGAAGAATCGCCTGGCTCTGGCGGTGTGCGTGGTCGTGTGGGCAGTTGCGGGCTATTTTGTGGCCCGGATGCTGCTGAGCAAGTCCTTCCGGGTGTTGAAGTACTGGAAGGGAGCGGCCGCCAGCTTTGTGGTCATGGCCCTGTTGTGCGCGGCCTGCTTTGCCGACGTAATGGGAATTACGACCTGGGTGCCCCAGACAAGTGAGGTGGCCTCGGTTACGGTGGAGTACCGCATCAACTACCCCTATGACGGCGGAAACTCCGCTCTGGTGAACGTGACCGACCCCCAGAAAATCGAGAAGGTTGTGGCCCTGCATCAGGCCATCGTTGAGAATCGGGACACGGTGGACAGCAGCAGTTCCAGCTTCCGGCCCGGCAATGAGTACACCCGCCTGGATGTGACCTACACCCTCACCGACGGCTCCGTGGTGGAGCGCAGCTACATGGATATCCCCATCCGCGTGGAAGATATGGGGACCCAGGGCACCGTGACCTGGGCCCTGAGCCAGATCGCCCAGGACCGGGATATGGTGGAGGCCATGTACGACTTTGACAAGTATGAGCAGTGCCGCCTGGTGGAGGCCTACCTGGACCGGGCAGGCGCCCAGAGCGGTCTGAGCGAGGCGGATACCGCCGAGCCCTACTACCTGGAGGGGGCCTCCAACGACCAGCTCAAGGAGCTGTGGCAGGCTGTGCGGGCCGACTTTGATGCGGGCACCATTGGGGTGCGCTACCTCTTTGACGATGAGCAGCGCCGGGAGAACACCTATGTTACCGACCTGGTCTTTGTTTTTGAGGTACCCACCGCGGCCAACGACAGCTTTACCAGAATGGAAAGTGACGTGGGCGTTACCACCGAGCTGCGCATCACCCTCACCCCCAACGCGGAGAACACCCTCTCCTGGCTGACCCAGCACGCCGGGTGGGGCACCACGGTGTTCCCTATTTCCCACGAATAAGTTCCCCTTTCTCCGGTCCTCTCCGCCTGACGGAGGGGGCCGGAGTTCTTTTTTGGAAACCGGGAAAAATCAGCAAAAAAATATTTTGTCAAAAATTTAACGAATTCACCGGGGAAAAGTTCTCAACTTCGGTAAAATCGGGGTAAATTTGTCACTCTCAGACAGAAAGGGGGCTAGAAAGCTCAAAAAATTGTATTGATTTTTCTAGTTTCCTTCGATATAATGCAGTCAAGAGCGGAACGAAGGGCGCCTTATGACGCCACAACACATTTTTGGAGGTAACAGAGCGATGAAAGAAGTCTATGTTGTCAACTGCTGCCGCACCGCCATCGGTTCTTTTGGCGGAAGCCTGAAGGACGTGCCTGCCGCTGAGATGGGCGCTGTGGTCATTAAGGAAGCCCTGAACCGCGCCGGCGTCAAGCCCGAGCAGGTGGACGAGGTCATGTTCGGCTGCATCCTCACCGCTGGCCTGGGCCAGAACGTGGCCCGCCAGGCCGCTGTCAAGGCTGGCATCCCCTATCAGGTTCCCGCTTACACCGTGGGCATGGTCTGCGGCTCCGGCATGAAGAGCGTCATTGAGGGCGCCCGCACCATCCTGGCCGGCGACGCCGACGTCATCGTGGCCGGCGGCACCGAGAACATGTCCGCTGCTCCCTACGCTCTGCCCGCTGAGCGCTGGGGCGCCCGCATGGGCGACAAGAAGGTCGTTGACACCATGATCAAGGACGGCCTGTGGGACGCTTATAACAACTATCACATGGGCACCACCGCCGAGAACATCTGCGACGTGTGGGGCATCACCCGTCAGGAGCTGGACGAGTTCGCCGCTTCTTCCCAGAACAAGGCAGAGGCCGCCCAGAAGTCCGGCCGCTTCGACGACGAGATCGTGCCCATCATGATCAAGAAGAAGAAGGAAATGGTGGAGTTTAAGGTGGACGAGTTCCCCCGCGCCGGCGTGACTCCCGAGAGCATCGCCAAGCTGCGCGGCGCGTTCCCCGTCGGCCCCGAGGGCGTGGAGGACGAGATTACCCACACCTTTGAGCCCACCGAGGTCCACGCTGCCGACACCAAGAAGCACGAGCAGCGCGTCACCGCCGCCAACGCCTCCGGCATCAACGACGGCGCTGCCGCCATCATCCTGGCTTCCGGCGAGGCCGTGGAGAAGTATGGT
>CABVDR010000066.1 GCA_902497145.1 uncultured Oscillospiraceae bacterium | reverse complement strand
GTCGGCCAGGAACTTATCCATGTCGAAGTCGGTCTCAGGCAGGTACACCAGGTCGGGGCCGCAGCCGGTGAGGGAGGCCAGGGCGGCGGAGCCGGCCAGCCAGCCAGCGTGACGTCCCATGATCTCAACGATGGTGATCATGCCGGTGTCGTACACGTGAGCATCCTGCCATACCTCAGCGCAGGAGGTAGCAATATACTTGGCGGCAGAAGCGAAGCCGGGGCAGTGGTCGGTGCCGTTCAGGTCGTTGTCGATGGTCTTGGGCACACCCATGATGCGGCACTCATAGCCCACCTTCTGCATATACTTGGAGATCTTGTTGCAGGTGTCCATGGAGTCGTTGCCGCCATTATAGAAGAAGTAGCGGACATTGTACTTCTCAAAGATCTCCAGGATGCGCTTATAGTCGGTGTCATCCACGTCGGGATCAGCCAGCTTGTAGCGGCAGGAGCCCAGAGCAGAGGAGGGGGTATACTGCAGCAGGTCCAGCTCGGCGGGATCCTCCTGGCTCATGTCGTACAGCTTGTCCTCCAGCACGCCCTTGATGCCGTGAGCGGCGCCCAGAACGCGGGTGATGCAGTCCGCCTTCAAAGCGGTCTGGATTACACCCTGAGCGCTGGCGTTAATGACGGCGGTAGGGCCGCCAGACTGGCCAATGATGCATGCACCGGTGAGTTGATTCATGTTTGCTTCCTCCTAAACAACTTTAATAGACTTCAAAAGAGTTTTAGTAGAAAATTCTCTACTAAATAATAACACGCACCCTTGTAATTTGCAATCGTTAATGGTACAATAAGGGCCGTAAAAATAATTAAGGAGATGGTCAATATGCCATTGGTCACCACTACTGAGATGTTTAAGAAAGCTTACGACGGCGGTTACGCCATCGGCGCTTTCAACGTCAACAACATGGAGATCGTTCAGGGTATCACCGAGGCTGCCCGCGAGGTCAACGCCCCCCTGATCCTCCAGGTCTCTAAGGGTGCCCGCGCCTACGCCAACCACACCTACCTGGTGAAGCTGGTTGAGGCCGCTGTTATCGAGTGCCCCAACATCCCCATCGCTCTGCACCTGGATCACGGCCCCGACTTCGAGACCTGCAAGAGCTGCATCGACGGCGGCTTCACCTCCGTCATGATCGACGCCTCCTCCAAGCCTTTCGAGGAGAACATCGAGATCACCAAGAAGGTCGTCGAGTACGCCCACGATCACGGTGTGGTCGTCGAGGCTGAGCTGGGCACTCTGGCCGGCATCGAGGATGATGTTAAGGTGGCCGCTCACGCCGCTTCCTATACCCGTCCTGAGGAAGTCGAGGAGTTCGTCTCCAAGACCGGCTGTGACTCCCTGGCCATCGCCATCGGCACCAGCCACGGCGCCTATAAGTTCACCGCCGACCAGTGCACCCGCAACGAGAAGGGCATCCTGGTTCCCCCGCCCCTGCGCTTCGACGTGCTGGAGGAGGTCTCCAAGCGTCTGCCCGGCTTCCCCATCGTCCTCCACGGTTCCTCTTCCGTGCCTCAGGAGTACGTGAAGATGATCAACGAGAACGGCGGCAAGATGCCAGACGCCGTGGGTATCCCCGAGGAGCAGCTGCGGAAGGCCGCTTCCATGTCCGTGTGTAAGATCAACATCGACTCCGATCTGCGCCTGGCCATGACCGGTACCATCCGTCAGTTCTTCAACGAGCACCCCGACAAGTTCGATCCTCGTGAGTATCTGAAGCCTGCCCGCGCCAACATCAAGGAGCTGGTCAAGCACAAGATCATCGACGTTCTGGGCTGCGACAACAAGGCCTAATCGTTCAAGCCCCATCTGCGGGGAACGGCAACTGCCGTTCCCCGCATTTTTTGTTCCTGGGAGAGAAAGGGACTGGAATTGTAACTTGGGATATGGTACTATAAACGTGTCTGCCCAAGAAGGCAATCCATCCAAAGCTTCCGGCGCGGCATTCGGCCGCGCCTTCCCATATCCATCCGAAAGGAACGTGTGTCCATGGCAACCCAAAAGAAATCCAGCACCAGCCGGAAGAGTTCCACGGCTGGAAAGCGAAAAACCACATCCTCCTCGTCCCGGAGCAAAAAACCAGCTTCCGGGAAGGGGAGAAGCAGCGCCCCAGCTCCTAAGCCCTTCCGCCGGGAGGCGGGAGCGGTAATCTGTCTGCTGCTGGCCATTTTCTCCGCGTTTGGCTACTTTCACGTGAAGGCCCTGTTCATCGACTTCTTCTGCGGCTTGCTGCGGGGGCTGTTTGGCTACGGCTTCTACCTGGTTCCTCCGGCTCTGCTGCTGGCCAGCTACATTTTGGCCTTCCACCGGGGCCGCCCAGTGGCTCTGCGTCTCACCTGCGCTCTGTCTCTGCCCGGGGTGTTTGCCTGCACCCTCCACGGTCTGCTTAACGGGGTACTGCCCTGGGACGGGGCCCTGCTGAAGACCCTGTGGGCCAGCGGCGAGGCCATGACCAGCGGCGGCGCCCTGTCCGGCACCGTGGCTCAGGCCTTTGTCCAGGTGTTCAGCAGCGTGGGGGCCACGGTGGTCTTTGTGCTGGCCTTCCTGCTTTTGGCTCTGGGGGCTTTCAACCGCACCATCGTGGATGTGGCGGACTGGATCTTTAACCGTCCGGAGTACGAGCCCCAGGAGATCCCGGAGCGGCCCCGCCGTCAGGCGCCCGCCCCCGGCGCCCGTCTGGCGACCAAAGCTACCCGCAGCCGCTCCGCCGATATCGACATCCCGGTGGAGGACGGACCCCTGGTGGGCAAGGAGCCTGAGCCTGCCCCCGCCGAGGGCCTGGAGAAGCGGAAGGGCAGCTTCTTTAATCGGAAATCCCGAGTGCCAGCCCCGGACCAGCTGCTCACCGCAGCTGCCTCCGCCCCAGTTCCGGAGGAGAAGGCACCCGCGCCTGAACCGGTACAGGCTCAGCCGGAGCCGGCGGCCGATCCCATCTTTACCACTCCGCCGCCGCCCGTCCAGCCTGATCCTATTTTTTCCCCAGAGCCTGAGATAGCAGAACCTGTAAAGGAAACTCCTTTCACATCGGAACCAGCCCCTGCTGTACCGCCTGCCCCCGCGCCCATGGCCATGCCGGAGATCGTTCGGGAACCCGCCGTGTCCAAGATGACGCAGCAGGAGAGCCAGCAGGCCGCCCAGGAGGTGTCTGCCCACATTCAGCAGGGCCTGGCCCAACAGGCGCCCCCGTACCAGTACCCGCCTCTGGAGCTGCTCCAGGAGGGGAAGGGAGAGTTGGGGGGAGAGGCCCTGGGCGAGCTCAGTGCCAACCGCCAGCGTCTCAGCGACACAATCCACTCCTTCGGCATCGACGCCAACATCGTCAATGTGGTACGCGGTCCCTCGGTCACCCGGTATGAGCTGGAGCTGGATCAGGGCGTACGCCTGAACAAGCTCACCAACCTGGCCGATGACATCGCCCTGGCCCTGGGCGCTACCGGCGTGCGCATCGCCCCTATCCCCGACAAGATCTCGGTGGTGGGCATTGAGGTGCCCAACAAAGTAGTCTCGCCGGTATCCATCCGCTCGGTGATCGGCTCTGCCGCCTTCACCAGCAGCAAGTCCAAGGTGTCCTTCGCCGTGGGCAAGGACATCAGCGGACAGGCCATCGTGGGAGACATCGGCAAGCTGCCCCACTTGCTCATCGCCGGTACCACCGGCTCCGGTAAGTCGGTGTGTACCAACTCGCTGATCATTTCCCTGCTCTATAAGGCCAGCCCGGAGGAGGTCCGCCTCATCATGGTAGACCCAAAAATGGTAGAGCTGGGCATCTACAACGGCATCCCCCACCTGCTGATTCCCGTGGTAACCGACCCGAAAAAGGCGGCTGGCGCCCTCCAGTGGGCGGTGACCGAGATGATGAAGCGCTACCGCACCTTCTCCGAGGTAGGAGTGCGTAAACTGGAGGAGTACAACGCCCTGGCCGCCAGGACCGAGGGCATGGAGAAGATGCCCTCCATTGTGGTGGTGATCGACGAGCTGGCCGACCTGATGCTGGTGGCCGCCAAGGAGGTGGAGGAATCCATCTGCCGGGTGGCCCAGATGGGCCGTGCCGCCGGGATGCACCTGGTCATCGCCACCCAGCGTCCTTCCGCCGACGTGATCACCGGCCTGATGAAGGCCAACATCCCCAGCCGTATCGCCTTTGCCGTGGCCTCCGCCATGGAGTCCCGCATCATTCTGGATACCCAGGGCGCCGAGAAGCTGGTGGGCCGGGGCGATATGCTCTTTGCCCCCCTGGGCAGCGGCAAGCCCACCCGTGTTCAGGGCTGCTTTATCTCCGACGGCGAAGTGGCCTCGGTGGTAGGCTTTGTCAAGCAGAACAGCGGCACGGCCCAGTATGACGACCAGGTCATGCAGGAGATCGAGCACCACGCCGCCGAGAAGGAGAAGGGCTCCAAGGGCGTGGGCGGCTCCAATCCCGCGGACCATGGGGACGAGGAGTACGACGAGCTCATCAATGCCGCCGCCGAGGTGGTGGTGGAGACCGGGCAGGCCTCGGTGTCCATGCTCCAGCGGCGGCTGAAGCTGGGCTACGCCCGAGCGGCCCGGCTGGTGGACCAACTGGAGGAGAAGGGCATCGTAGGCCCCTTTGAGGGCTCCAAGGCCCGGCAGCTGCTTATCACCAAGGAGCAGTGGCAGGAGATGAAGTACCGCCAGGGCATCGTCTCCGATGCTCCGGGGGCCGCCTCCGAACCGACGCCTCCGCCTGCTCCCGCACCTGCCCAGGATACGCCCCCCTTCGATCTGGATGACGGGGTGGACCGGGCCCAAGAGGATACCTTTTAAAAGGAGTGCACCATGACCTGTCACATTCCCCGCCTGCTGCTGGCCGCCCCGGCCAGCGGCAGCGGAAAGACCACCCTCACCTGCGCCCTGCTCCGGGTGCTGGAGCGCCGGGGGCTTACCCCCTGTGCCTTCAAGTGCGGGCCGGACTACATCGATCCCATGTTCCACCGCAGCGTGCTGGGGGTGCCCAGCCGAAATCTGGATCTGTTTTTCAGCACCCCGGACGGAGTACTGCGCAATTTGGCTTTGGGTGCTCAGGGCCGGGGCGCGGCCGTGATCGAGGGTGTCATGGGCTATTACGACGGGGTAGGAGGGGGCGACCGGGCCAGCAGCTGGCATGTAGCCCAAGTCACCCAAACCCCGGCCATTTTAGTGGCGGAGCCGAAAGGCTCCGCCCTTACCCTGGCGGCGGTACTCCAGGGGCTTGCCCGGTTCCGGGAGCCCAGTCAGGTGCGGGGTGTGCTCCTCAACGGCACTACCCCCGCCATGGCCACCCGGCTCAGCCGGGACATCCAGCGGGAAACCGGCCTGCCCGTGTTGGGCTGCCTGCCCAGACTGCCTGAGTGCTCCATTCCCAGCCGCCACCTGGGGCTGTACACCCCGGCGGAGATCCGGGACCTGGGAGCGCGGGTGGACAAGCTGGCTGACGCCCTGGAGCAATACGCCGACGTAGACGGACTACTGGAGCTGGCCCGGTCCGCACCAGACCTGGACGTACCAGAGGAGCAGGGGGCACCGAACGCCCCCGCCGGGGTGCTGGCGGTGGCGTGGGACGCGGCCTTCTGTTTCTACTACCAGGAGAATTTGGAACTGCTGGAGCACTGCGGCCTAAAGATCGTAAAGTTTAGTCCCTTGACGGACCAGCAGCTTCCGGAAGGGACCTGCGGGGTCTATCTGGGGGGCGGTTACCCGGAGCTGTACGCCCGGCAGCTCAGCAAAAACACCCCCATGCTGGCCGCCCTGCGTGAGGCTGCCGCAGCGGATCTGCCTATCCTGGCCGAGTGTGGAGGCTTTCTCTACTTGCAGCAGTCTCTGGAGGACCCAGAGGGTCACCCCTGGCCCATGGCCGGGATTCTGGAGGGGCGGGGCTATCAGACCGGGCGGCTGCAGCGCTTCGGCTATGTGACACTTCACCCCAAAGAGGACAGCGCCTACCTGCGGGCAGGGGAGAGGTTCGCTGCCCATGAGTTTCACCGCTGGGACTGTACTCAGAATGGACAAAGCTGTCTGGCACAAAAGCCGGAGAGCGAAAAACATTGGGACTGTATAATCTGTAAGGGGAATCTCCTTGCGGGATTTCCCCACCTGTATCTGCCGTCCTGCCCCCAAGTGGCCCGGCGGTTTGCCGGCGCATGCCGCCGGTGGAAGGAGAGATTTTGATGGAATTGGAAGAACTGCTGGCCCAAATTACTCCGGCGGACAAGCCCGCCATGGAGCGCTGCCGGAAAAACTGGGACGCCATCGCCAAGCCTCTCAATGGCCTGGGCCATTTGGAGGAGATGCTGGTGCGGGTAGCAGGAGCCACTGGCAAGACTGACCTGGCCCTGGGGACCAAGGCGGTGGCAGTGTTCTGCGCGGACAACGGTGTGGTGGCTCAGGGCGTTACCCAGACCGGACAGGAGGTCACCCTGGCGGTGGCCCAGGCCCTGGGTGAGGGCCGCTCCTCGGTGTGCCACATGGCCCGGGTAGCGGGAGCCCAGGTGATCCCGGTGGATGTGGGCATGCTGGCCCACGACCCGGTGCCCGGGGTGCGGGATCTGTCCGTCCGCCCCGGCACCGCCGATATCACCAAAGGTCCGGCCATGAGCCGGGAGGAGACCCAGACCGCCCTGATGGCCGGGGCACAGATCGCCCAGGAGCTGGATGAGCAGGGGATCGCCCTGCTGGCGGCGGGGGAGATGGGCATCGGCAACACCACCACCGCCGCGGCGGTGACCAGCGTACTGCTGGATCTGCCCGCCTCGGTGACCGCCGGACGGGGAGCCGGGTTGTCCGACGCGGGATTGGTGCACAAGGTGACCGTCATCCAGCGGGCTCTGGTCCAGAACCAGCCGGACCGGAAAGACCCGCTGGACGTTCTGAGTAAAGTGGGTGGACTTGACATTGCTGCCATGACTGGATTCTACCTGGGTGCAGCGGCACGGAAGCGTCCGGTGCTGCTGGACGGAGCCATCTCCTGCGCCGCGGCCCTGCTGGCGGTGCGGCTGTGCCCCAACGCCCGGAAGGCCATGCTGGCCAGCCACCGTCCCGCCGAACCCTGTGGGCAGCTGCTGCTCACCGAGCTGGGGCTGGAGCCGGTGCTGGACGCGGGGCTCCACCTGGGAGAGGGTACCGGCGCGGTGGCCGCTATGCCCCTGCTGGACATGGCCCTGTCGGTCTATCAAAATATGTCCACCTTTGACCACATGGGCATCGAGGCTTACCATCCGGACGGCCGGGCGGTGTCTGGCCCCGCCCTGACGGGGGTAACCCCCTGAGGGCCCTGGTGCTGGGGGGCTCTGCCTGCGGAAAGAGCGGCTGGGCGGAGGATCTGGCCTGCCGCCTGGGCGGCACCCTCATCTACCTGGCCACCATGGAGCCCTGGGGACAGGAGGGGGCAGCGCGCATCGCCCGCCACCGGCAGGCCCGGGCAGGGAAAGGCTTTCATACCTTGGAGCAGCCCCGGCACCTGGAGAGCTGCTCTATCCCACCCCACGCCACCGTCCTGCTGGAGGACCTAGGTAATCTGGTGGCCAACGAGATTTTTTCCGAAAAAAACGTGGACAAAGCCGCCGCCTTGGCTAATCTGGAGCGCGGGCTCACCGCTCTAGAGGAAAAAGCGGAGCATCTGGTGGTGGTGGGCAACGACCTGTTCCGGGACGGGGAGGACTACCCCCCAGAGACTATGGCCTACCTGGAGGTGCTCACCCAGGTACAGACCGCGCTATCCAAACGCTACGACTTGGTAGCTGAACTGGTGTGCGGTATTCCGGTGTTTTGGAAGGGGGAAGCAATATGAAGTGGCTGAGGGCCATTGGCATGTCCTTTGCCCTCTACTCCCGGGTACCTATGCCCCCTCTGGACTGGGAGAGTGAGAGTCGCCGCCTCACCCTGTATGTCTTCCCCCTGGTGGGGCTGGCAGTGAGCGCAGCTTGGGCTATTTGGCTGGCCCTGTGCTGGGCTTTGGAGCTGGGCGCTGTTCTGCGGGCGGTGGGGCTCACCCTGCTGCCCATTCTGGTCACCGGAGGCATCCACATGGACGGCTTCTGTGATGTGTGCGACGCCCTGGCCTCCCACCAGAGCCGGGAGCGGAAGCTGGAGATCTTAAAGGACTCCCGGGTGGGAGCCTTCGCGGTGCTGGGCTGCGGGTGCTATCTGCTGGCCTTGTTCGGCCTGTGGTGTGAAGTGAAATTTCCTGACAATAAAACCCTGGCGGCGGTATGTCTGCTGCCTCTATACAGCCGCTGCCTGTCCGGCTATGGGGCCCTGCGGCTGCCCAACGCCCGGGGAGAGGGGATGCTCTCGGCAGTGACCGGGACGGGCTTCCCCTGGAACCTGGTGATAGGCGGTGTGCTGTGCGCGGCGGCCCTGGGGGCGCTGAGCCCCTGGTACTTACTCCCGGCGGCGGCGGGACTGGCCGTTTACTTCTACTACAAGCACACCGCCCTCAAGGAGTTTGGCGGCGTGACCGGCGACCTGGCGGGGTGGTTTTTACAGCTGTGCGAACTGGGCTGTTTGGCTGGAGTGGTACTTGCCCAGCGTTTGGAGGCGGTGTTATGATTTTGATTGTTGGCGGCCGGGGCGCGGGCAAGCGGGAGTTTGCCAAAACTCTGGGCTGCGATCCAAAGAAAACCCTGTCCGCCCTCCACGAGCTGGACCCCCTGCCTCCTCTGGAGGAGCTGCTGGGCTATGAGGCCGTGATCTGCGACGAGGTGGGCTGCGGAGTGGTCCCGCTGGAACGAAAGGACCGGGAGCGCCGGGAGGCCATCGGTCGGCTGTGCTGTCAGCTGGCCCGGGAGGCCAAGGCGGTGTACCGCCTCCAGTGCGGCCTGGCCATGCAATTAAAATAAGTAAGACGCAAAGGAGCAACCATGGAACTACTTCTCATCCGGCACAGCATGACGCCGGGCAATCTGAAAAAACAGTATGTGGGGTCCACCGACCAGCCCCTGTCCCCGGAGGGGGAGGCGCTGGCCCGGCAGCGCCGGGAGACCATGCCCCCCGTAGACGGCCTGTGGGTGTCCCCCTTGAAGCGCTGCCGCCAGACGGCGGAGCTGCTCTTTCCCGGCATGGAACAGCACATTGTCTCAGACCTCCAGGAGTGCGATTTCGGCGATTACGAGTGCAAGACCTGGGAGGAGCTGAAGGACGAGGAAATCTACCGCGCCTGGATCAGCGGGGACTTTAGCATCACTTTCCCCCACGGGGAATCTATGGAGGCCTTCATTTCCCGCTGCCGCCGGGGGATCCAGGAGGTGGCCCGGGAGGCCAAAGACCTGGGCCTGGAGCGGGCGGCGGTGGTGGCTCACGGGGGCACCTGGATCGTGGTAATGGGCTCCTTCGGCCGCCCGGAGCGTAAGCTCCACGATTGGCAGATGAAAAATTGCCGGGGCTTCCGAGTCTCTGTCCAGGAAGATCCCTTTACCCTAACTCTGCTGGAGGAGTTTTAAGCATGACCCACTTCTTCTGGACTGTCCTGCTGCCTGCCGTGGTCCTGGACCTGCTGCTGGGGGACCCCCACTGGATGCCCCACCCGGTGCGGTGGATGGGGCGGACCATTTCCGCCCTGGAGGGGCCACTCCGGCGACTGCTCCCGAAAACTCCTGCCGGGGAACGGGGAGCTGGCATCGTGTTGGCTCTGGTTCTGCCCGCCCTGTTTGGGGGCGGCAGCGCCCTGATTTTGTGGGGACTGGGGCAGCTGTCCCATTGGCTCAGTTGGGCGGTGCAGCTGTGGTTTACCTACCAGCTTCTGGCCGCCCGATCCTTACAGAAGGAGAGCATGGCGGTCTGCTTCCCCTTAAAAGAACACGACCTGGAGGGAGCCAGGCGGGCGGTGTCCCGCATTGTGGGCCGGGACACCCAGGTTCTGGATGAGACAGGCGTGGCCAAGGCAGCAGTGGAGACGGTGGCAGAGAACACCTGTGACGGTGTGACCGCCCCGCTGATCTTCCTCTTTCTGGGAGGACTGCCCGTCGGGATGGCCTACAAGGCGGTAAGTACCCTGGACTCCATGGTGGGCTACAAAAATGAAAAATACCGCTGGTTTGGCTGGGCCTCCGCCCGGCTGGACGACGTATTGAACTTCATTCCCGCCCGGCTGTCCGGGCTTCTCATGTGCCTGGGGGCGGCCCTGCTGCCCGGCTGCTCCGGCCGCCGGGCCTGGAAGGTCTTTTGGCGGGACCGACGCAAGCACGCCTCGCCCAACTCGGCCCACACAGAGGCCGCCTGCGCCGGGGCTCTGGGCGTCCAGCTGGCAGGGGACGCCAGCTACTTTGGGAAAATCGTCTCCAAGCCCACCCTGGGTGATCCCACCCGCCCGGTGGAGCCGGAGGACATTCCCCGGGCCTGCCGGCTGATGTACGCCACAGCGGGGCTGTTTCTTTTGATGTTCGCGGGACTGCCCGTGCTGCTGTAAGGAGGAGAGAACATGGAGCAGATCACCCACGGCGGGGATGTATACGGCGGCAACGCCGGCCTGCTGGATTTCTCCATCTGCCTGAACCCCGCCGGGGCCCCGGAGGCGGTCCTGCGGGCCGCCCAGGAGGGAGTGCTGCGCCAGGGCTACCCCGATCCTCGGAGCCGAGCCCTGGTTCGGGCCACAGCCAGGCGGGATGGGGTGGAGGAGGACATGGTACTGTGGGGCAACGGCTGTGCCGACCTCATTGACCGTTTTGCCCTGAGCCTGAGGCCTAAGAAAGCAATTCTCCTTGCCCCTACCTTTGGGGAGTACCGCCGGGCCCTGGAGGGGGTAGGCTGTCAGGTAGAGGAGGTATTTCTCTCCCAAGAGAGGGATTTCCTGCCCGATGAAACCCTGCTGGAGGCCATTGTCCCCGGGGTGGATCTGGTGTTTCTCTGCGACCCCAACAATCCCACTGGGCGGTTGATGGACGAGGGACTGCTGCATCAGGTGCTGGAGCGCTGCCGCCGGATTGGCGCGATGCTGGCGGTGGACCAGTGCTTTCTGGAGCTCACCGCCGCCCGGCCTGACCGGCTGACCCGGGAGCTGACAGGGGGGAACCTGATATTGTTCCGGGCGCTGACCAAGAGCTACGCCCTGGCGGGGCTGCGCCTGGGATACTGCCTGTGCGCCCAGCGGGAACTGCTGGACTGGATGGCCGGGATCTTGCAGCCCTGGTCGGTATCCATTCCGGCCCAGATGGCAGGGGAGTGTGCGTTTCAGTCCGTTCCCCAGTGGCCGCAGGAGCAGTTCCCTGCCATTCAGCGGGAACGAGAGAAGCTGAAAGCCGCCCTGACGGAGTTGGGGCTGTGGGTGTGCCCGTCGGAGAGCTGTTTTTTGCTTTTCCGTGGTCCGAAGGACCTGGGGGAGCATTTGAAGAAAAAAGGAATTCTGGTGCGCAGCTGCGCCGGCCACTCCGGCCTGGGGCCGGGGTGGTACCGGGTGGGGCTGCGCACCCCGGAGGAAAATGAGCGGCTGATTGCCGCGCTGCAGGAGCTGCTGAGAGGAGTGTAACATGCCGGCAAAATCCATTATGATCCAGGGGACCATGTCCAACGCAGGCAAGAGCGTGCTGGCGGCGGGGCTGTGCCGCATTTTCCGCCAGGACGGCTACAAGGTGGCCCCTTTTAAAAGTCAGAATATGGCCCTTAACAGCTTCATCACCGCCCAGGGCCTGGAGATGGGTCGGGCCCAGGTGATGCAGGCGGAGGCGGCGGGGGTGGAGCCCACCGTGGAGATGAACCCCATCCTGTTAAAACCCACCAGCGACGTGGGCAGTCAGGTAATTGTCAACGGCCGGGCATTGGGCAACCTCACCGCCTCGGAGTATTTCCGGCGGAAAAGTGAGCTCATCCCCCAGGTGCTGGAGGCCTACCGCACTTTGCAGGAGCAGTACGACATCATTGTGCTGGAGGGGGCCGGCAGCCCGGCGGAAATCAACCTGAAATCCCAGGACATCGTCAATATGGGCCTGGCCCGGATGGTAGGGGCCCCCGTACTGTTGGCGGGGGACATCGACCGAGGCGGGGTGTTTGCCGCCCTGTACGGCACTCTGGCCCTGCTGGAGGCGGAAGAGCGCCCCTATGTAAAAGGGACCATCATCAATAAGTTCCGAGGGGACGTGGCGCTGCTCCGACCCGGCCTTCAGCAGCTGGAGGAGCTGTGTCAGGTGCCGGTGCTGGGGGTGGTGCCCTGGATGGAGCTGGATCTGGACGAGGAGGACAGCCTGTCCTCCCGACTGGACGCCCGGGGCGGTAAGGCACCCCTGGACGTGGCGGTGGTCCGCCTGCCCCGCATCTCCAACTTTACCGACTTCGACCCCCTCCAGCGCCACCCGGCGGTGGGCCTGCGGTACGTAAATCAGCCGGAAGAGCTGGGGCGGCCCGACCTGGTGATTCTGCCCGGCACCAAGAGCACCCTGGCCGACCTGCGCTGGCTGCGCCAGAGTGGCCTGGAGGCGGCGATCTTAAAGCTGGCCAGCCGGGGCACCCCGGTCATCGGTATCTGCGGAGGCTATCAAATGCTGGGCGAAACCCTCTCCGACCCCCTGGGGGTGGAGGGAGGCGGCAGCCTGGACGGCATGGGCCTGTTGGAAACCACTACTGTTTTTTCCGCGGAAAAAACTACCACTCGCACCGCTTGCTCCTTCCCGGCGTGCCGGGGCCTGTTCGCCTCTCTGTCCGATTGTCCTCTGGAAGGGTATGAAATCCACATGGGGCAGAGCGAGGCGCTGTTTACCGTGTCCGGTTCGGTGCTGGGCACCTATCTCCACGGCCTGTTTGACTCCCCTCAGCTGGTGGAGCGGCTGGTGGGGCTGCTGATGGAGGAGAAGGGGCTCACCTGGCAGGGAGAAGAGTCCCAAGAGTCCCTGTGGAGCTACAAACAGCGCCAGTACGACAAGCTGGCCCAAATTCTGCGGGGGAGTCTGGACCTGGAGAAGATCTATGAGATTGTAGAGCGAGGGGTGTGACGCATGATCTACTGCTGTACCAATGAGGAGTGCCGCTGGTTCGGGGAGGGAGACACGCTCCCCCAGGCCTGTCCCCACTGCGGCCAGGCGGTGGAGGAGCGGGAAGAGAAGGATCTCACCGGAGACGAGTGGTGCCGCCTGGGTCTCTTCTGGACGGAGGCAGAGCCTCCCCAGGAGGAGAAGGCCCTGGCCTGTTTCCGCCGCTCCGCTGGTCTGGGCAGTGGCTGGGGCACCTGCAACCTGGGGCTGTGTATGGAACAGGGCATTGGCATTGAGGCCGATTCCCGACAGGCAGTTTGGCTTTACAAGCAGGCCGTGGAAATGGGCAGCGTGGCTGCCCTGTGCAACCTGGGGGTATGTGTAGAGCAGGGGATCGGAATTGCGGAGGACCCGGCAGCCGCGGCCGCGCTGTACCTTGCCGCGGCGGAGCATGGCTCCGCCCGGGGACAGAGGCTGCTGGCCCACTGCTATGAAGAGGGCGTGGGGGTAGAGCAGGACCAGACCAAGGCGGTGGAGTGGCTGCGTACCGCCGCCCTCCAGGGAGAGCCCTCCAGCCAGACCGCTCTGGCCCGCCACTATGAGTTTGGCATTGGCACCGAGCAGGACAAAGATCTGGCGGTGCGTTGGTATGAGAAGGCCGTCCAGGAGGGCGACCCGGACGGCATGTGCTGCCTGGGCTGGCTCAAGCAGTCTGGCAAGTGGGTGGACCTCGACCCGGCAGGGGCGGTGGAGCTCTACCGCAAGGCGGCCCAGATGGGCTCCCTGCGGGGCATGGTCCAGCTGGGAGACTGCCTGATGGAGGGCATCGGGGTTCCCGCCGACCCGGAAATGGCGGTGGAGTGGTATAAAAAGGCCGCCGGCGAGGGGGACCGGGAGGCCATGTTCTCCCTGGGTCTGAGCTATGAGCTGGGGCAGGGGGTGGCGCAGGACTACGCCCAGGCCGCCCACTGGTACGAACCGTCTGCTCAGCTGGGCAGCGCCGCGGCCATGAATAACCTGGCCGAGCTGCTGGCCAAGGGACGGGGTGTGCCCCAGGATTTAGACAAGGCCATGGAGTGGTACCAGAAATCCGCCGACCAGG
>CABVDR010000065.1 GCA_902497145.1 uncultured Oscillospiraceae bacterium | reverse complement strand
TCGTTTGCAACGCAAGTATAGCCGGAAAGCCAGGGAAAAGCTATTACCAACACCACCAAGGAATGGCGAACAGACGAATCATAATCACTAAAAGGAACAGCGCCGCGAGGAATGAAAAAAACAGCCCGTGGGCTTCAGGTATTCTGAGCCCAACAGGCGGCTTGGTTTTTGTTCTTGTATGCCCTGGCCGAATGCGGGGGAGTTCGAAACACTCACTCCCCTAAAAACTGTATTTTGCATCACCCCCAGGGCCCTTCTTGAAAAAGTTTGCTCCGTTTTCTAAAAATAAACTTTTTTGTGCTGTTTTTCTATAAAATCTTCCGAAATAGCAGAAACACCGCACTTCTGTGCGGTGTTTCTGCCGTGTATCTTTTTTGTCTACACATTTTGGTACGGCTGAAGGGATTCGAACCCCCGACCTTTTGGTTCGTAGCCAAACACTCTATCCAACTGAGCTACAGCCGCATATCAGATTTTATTGTTTCTTGTTCGCTGTCCCTGACAGCTACGCTAGTATAGCACAAGAAAAAGAACTTGGCAAGAGTTTTTTGCAAAAAAACTGAAAAAATTTTTTTGACAGAAAAATCCATACGAAAATGTGCAGATCTGACAGGTATTTTATGCGTTTGTGCAGAAAAACAGGGGAAAATAGTGGGAAATGATTGACCCAGGGGAAAGATACTGCTAAAATAACTTCTGTTTCCGAAGCAGGTTGAGAGGACTGCTTCGATTTTTAAGGAGGTTTTGTGTGTGCAAAAGCGAGAGAGTTTCTCCTCCCGGCTGGGCTTCCTGCTGATTTCAGCGGGGTGTGCCATCGGCCTGGGAAATGTGTGGCGGTTCCCGTACATTACCGGTAAATACGGCGGCGCGGCTTTCGTGCTGGTATATCTGCTGTTTCTGATCATCATGGGTCTGCCTGTTATGGTCATGGAGTTTTCCGTAGGACGGGCCAGCCAGAAGAGCATTGCCCTGTCCTTTAATGTGCTGGAGCCCAAGGGGAGCAAGTGGCACATTTACAGCTGGTTTGGTATTGCAGGCAACTACCTGCTGATGATGTTCTATACTACCATTGCTGGCTGGCTGCTGCTGTACTTTGTAAAAATGGTGAAGGGCGACTTTGTAGGTCTGGATACTGCCGGAGTGAGCAATGAGTTCAATGCCCTGATGGGCCAGCCCGGTTTGATGGCTGTCTTTATGGTCATTGTGGTGGTGCTGTGCATGCTCATCTGCTCCCGCGGCCTGCAGAACAGCGTGGAGAAGGTTACCAAGGTGATGATGCTCTGCCTGCTGGCTCTGATGGTGGTGCTGGCGGTCAATTCCATTTTGCTCAATGGGGCGGAAGAGGGCCTGAAGTTCTACCTCATGCCCAACTTCCATAACCTCACCTATGACGCCAACGGAAACTTTATCCTGGGTGAGGCAGTCTACGCCGCCATGGGTCAGGCCTTCTTTACCCTGTCCCTGGGCATCGGTGCCCTGGCCATCTTTGGCAGCTATATCGGCAAGGAGCACTCCCTGGCCGGCGAGGCGATCCGGGTGGGGGTGCTGGATACCTTCGTGGCCTTTACCGCAGGCCTCATCATTTTCCCCGCCTGCTTTGCCTTTGATGTGGCCCCCGACTCCGGCCCGAACCTCATCTTCATCACCCTGCCCAACGTATTCAACGAGATGCCTATGGGTCAGGTGTGGGGCGCGCTGTTCTTTGTATTCATGTCCTTTGCCGCTTTGTCCACCGTGATCGCGGTGTTTGAGAACATCCTGTCCTTCTGCATCGACAAGTGGGGCTGGAACCGACAGAAGGCGGTGGCGGTGAACACCGTGGCCATCATCATCCTGTCTCTGCCCTGCCTGCTGGGCTTTAACGTCCTCTCCGGCTTCCAGCCCTTTGGCTCAGGCAGCGGCGTGATGGACCTGGAGGACTTTATCGTCAGCAACAACCTGCTTCCCCTGGGATCTCTGGTGTACCTGCTCTTCTGCGTCAGCCGGAAAGGCTGGGGCTGGGATAACTTCCTGGCTGAGGCCAACACCGGCTCCGGCCTGAAGTTCCCCAAGGGGGTCCGCTTCTATGTGACCTACATTCTACCCATCATTATGCTCATCATCTTTGTCTTTGGATACAACGACAAGTTTAAGATCCTGGACAACCTGAAGGCCCTGGTGGGAGGTTAAAAAATCTGCGGTCCGGCATCCTGAAAAGACAGGGTGCCGGATCTTTTTGCCTTTCCGGCCCAGATGTGATACACTCCTTTCAGACAGATTTCAGTTTCCTAGGGTAAGATGGGGAAAACGGACAGGAGGAACCCAGTATGCGGATCTTAATTGTAGAGGACGAGACACGGCTGGCCGAGACCCTACGGCAGCTGATGGAGGATCAGCGCTACCAGGCAGACACCGTGGGAGACGGAGCGGACGGCGTGGACTACGGTCTGACCGGTCAGTATGACCTGATTATCTTGGATGTGATGCTCCCCAAGGTGGATGGGTTTGAGGTGGCCCGTCGGCTGCGGGCAGCCCATATCTCCACACCCATTTTGATGCTTACCGCCCGGGACGATGTCAGCGACAAGATCGGCGGCCTGGACTGCGGAGCGGACGACTACATGACCAAGCCCTTTGACAGTGGGGAACTGATGGCCCGGGTGCGGGCGCTGACCCGCCGACAGGGCGAGGTGATCGGGGATGTATTAAAGGTTTCGGGACTGAGCCTGGAGTGCTCCAGCCGCCTGCTCAGTGTGGGGGAGCGTTCCGTGCGCCTGGGCTTTAAGGAATTTGAAGTGATGCGTCTGCTGATGGTGAACAGCCGCTCGGTGGTGAGTAAGGAGACCCTGATCGCCAAGATCTGGGGTCTGGATTCCGAGGCGGAGGATAACAACGTGGAGGTCTATATCTCCTTTTTGCGCAAGAAACTGGCCTTTCTGGGCAGCGATGTGGCCATCTCCACCGTGCGGAAGGTGGGCTACTATCTGGAGTATCCAGAGGGATAAGGAGGCGGCAGAATGCTGCACAGACTGCGAGTAAAGTTTATTCTGACCAACATGCTGTTGGTGACCCTGGTACTGCTGGCGGTATTTGGGGCGCTGGTCTACTTTACGGCCAGTCAGCTGGAGCGGGAGAGCATGGCGGTGATGACGCTGATGCTGCGCCGGGACGGGATGCCGCCCCAGTTTGAGTTTAAAGCGCCTGTGACAGGGGCAGAGCGGGAGTGGCAGTCTGTGATCCCGGCATTTTGTGTGACGGTAGACAAGGAGGGGGAGATCTCCCTGGAGGCCGGGGAAAATGTCAAGGTCTCCCAGGAAGTAGTGGAGCAGGCGGTGGAGGAGGTATTGGCCTCCGGAGCTGAGCGGGGAAAGCTGAACGACCTGGGGTTGCGTTTTTTAAAGGAGACCACCCAAAAGGGGGACACTCACATTGCCTTTTCCGACCTGAGCTGGGAGTGGAGCTCCCTGTGGCGGTTGGTGGTCAACTCCCTGCTGATCGGAGCGGGGGCGCTGGTGGTGTTTTTCCTTATCAGCCTGTTTCTCTCCCACCTGTCCCTCAAGCCGGTGGAGGAGGCTTGGATGCAGCAGCAGCAGTTTGTAGCCGATGCCTCCCACGAGCTGAAAACCCCACTTACCGTGATCTTGGCTAATACAAGCATTATTGAGGGGCACGCCCAGGACACCGTGGCATCCCAGGACAAGTGGATCCGCTATATCCGGGAGGAGGCTCAGCGGATGAAGGGTCTGGTAGAGGATATGCTGTTTCTGGCCAAGCACGACGACGCCAGGCGGCCCACTAAGTCTCAGCTGTGCAACCTCAGCGATCTGACTACTGGCTGTGTGCTTCGCTTTGAATCGGTGGCGTTTGAGAGCGGAGTGGAGCTGGACAGTGAGATCCAGCCCGGGCTGACCCTCCAGGGGGATCTGGACTGCCTGGAACGGCTGGTGATGATCCTGCTGGACAACGCAGTGAAGTATGCCGGGGATCCGGGCCGGGTGCGGCTGGAGCTCCAGCGTCGCCAGGAGCGGGCCGTGCTGTCGGTGACCAACACCGGTGCCCCCATCCCTCAGGAGCACCTGGAGCACCTGTTCCAGCGGTTTTACCGGGTGGACGGCTCCCGCAGCCGGAAGGAGGGAGGCTACGGTCTGGGGCTGGCCATTGCCCAGACCATTGTCCAGGCCCACCGGGGACAGATCGAGGTGAAGAGTGACGCCCAGAGCGGTACCTGCTTCACCGTTACCCTGCCCCGGGTGTCGGTACAAAAACAAGGATAAGAAAAGGCGGACCATCCCCAGTGGGATGGTCCGCCTTGTTTTGTCGGATGGTCAGTCGGTATAGCTGACGTGGAGCAGCTCGTGGCGCTCCTCGGGGGTGTAGTTTTTCAGATAGTCCAACACCACCGGGTTCTTCTCCGCCCGCTTGAAGGGAGCGGCCCGGTCGGCAGCATACAGGCCGGAGGCCCGGTCCTGTTTCTTCTGCTTGAGACCGTAGGGCTGTCCTGCGCCGCCTACGCAGCCGTTGGGGCAGGTCATGACCTCCACCAGGTCATAATAGGCGGTGCCCGCCTCGATCTCCTTGAGCAGCTTCTGGGCGTTAATGAGGCCGTGAACCACCGCCAGCTTGATTTCCCGCTCGCCCACCTGTACGGTGGCCTCCCGGATGGAGGCGTTGCCCCGCAGGGCGGAGTACTGCAGCTCCCGCAGGGTGTTTTTGCTCTTATCAGGCAGACAGTAGCGTATCACCGCCTCGGCCACGCCGCCGGTGGAGCCGTAGATCACCGCCGCGCCGGAGCCCAGACCGAAGGGCAGGTCGGGGGATTCCAGCTCCATTTGGGGCAGCTGGATACCCGACTCCTTGATCATGTTGATGATCTCCAGGGTGGTGAGGACCAAGTCCACATCGGGCTTGCCGTTGTGGTAGAACTGGGGCCGGGCGGCCTCCATCTTCTTGGCGGTGCAGGGCATGATGGCAATGTGGAAAGTGGTGCGGCCGTCCTCGGCGTCCTTCTCCTGGTAGTGCTTGCGGATGATGGAGGCGAACATCTCCATGGGGGACTTACAGGTGGAGATGTGCTTTAAATATTTGGGGTTCTCATTCTCCAGATACTTGACCCAGGCGGGGCAGCAGGAGGTGAACATGGGGAAGGGACCGCCCTTCTCCAGCCGGGCCAGAAACTCCTGAGATTCCTCGATGGTGGTAAAGTCAGCGCCGAAGGTGGTGTCGTATACCTCATCCACCCCCATGAATTTCAGGGCAGTGACCAGCTGATCCAGCACGTTCTGCCCCGCAGGCAGGCCGAAGGCCTCGCCTACCGCCACCCGGACGGCGGGAGCGATCTGGACCACCACCCGCTTCTGGGGGTCGTGGATGGCCCGCCAGGCCTTGCCAATCTGGTTGTAGACCGTGATAGCGCCGGTGGGGCACACGGCGGCGCACTGGCCACAGCTGATGCAGTGGGTCTCGGAGAGCTTGCGGCCAAAGGCAGGGGAGACCCGCATGTTGTAGCCCCGGCGGGCAAAGTCGATGATGCCCATGCCGATGGTCTCCTCACACATCCGCACACAGTCACCGCACAGAATGCACTTACTGGGATCCCGGACTACGGCCGGGCTGCTGTCGTCCAGGGTGGACTCCTCCCGGCTGTCCCCAAAACGCACCCGGCGCACGCCGAAGCGCATAGCCAGCTCCTGCAGGCGGCAGTCGCCGCTCTTCTCACAGGTGGTGCAGCTGCAGTTGTGGGAGGCCAGCAGCAGCTCCAGGATCATCCGCCGGTGCTGGAGCAGGCGGGAGGTATTGGTGCGGATGGACAGCCCGTCCCGGGGCTTCATGGAGCAGGAGGTCTCGATCTTCCCCCGCTCGTCCTCCACCACGCACATCCGGCACGCGCCGTAGACCGACAGATCGGAGTAGTAACAGAAGGTGGGCAGCTCGATGCCCGCCTTGCGGATGACGGAGAGCACGTTGGGTTCCCCGTCGAAGGGGACCCGCTGGCCGTCGATGTACATGATTCCCTTTGCCATAGTGCTCACTCCTCCCGAATGGCGCCGAAGGGACAGCAGCCCCAGCACGCGCCGCATTTGATACATTTCTCTGTGTCGATGACATGGGGCATCCGGATCTGGCCGGAAATGGCCTCCATGGGACACTGCTTCATGCACTTGCCGCAGCCCTTACACAGCTCGGGATCGATCTGCAGCTCCTTCTTGCGGCCGTTGCAGTGGGGGCAGTGCTTATCCACTACGTGGGCCAGATACTCGTTGCGGAAGTATTTCAAGGTGCTCTGCACCGGCTTACAGGCGCTCTGGCCCAGGCCGCACAGAGAGGTCTCGGAGATGGTGCAGGCCAAGGTCTCCAGCAGATCCAGATCCTCCAGAGAGCCCTCGTTGTTGACAATGCGGGTGAGGATCTCCAGCATGCGGCGGGTGCCCTCCCGGCAGGGGACGCACTTGCCGCAGGACTCATTCTGGGTGAAGTTCATGAAGAACCTGGCCACTTCCACCATGCAGGTATCCTCGTCCATGACCACCAGTCCGCCGGAGCCGATCATGGCCCCTACTTTCTTCAGAGAGTCAAAGTCCATGGGCATATCCAGGTGCTCCTCGGTGAGACAGCCGCCGGAGGGGCCGCCGATCTGGACCGCCTTGAACTTCTTGCCGTCCTTGATGCCGCCGCCGATGTCAAAGATGACCTCCCGCAGGGTGGTGCCCATGGGCACCTCAATGAGGCCGGTGTTCACCACGTTGCCGGTGAGGGCGAAGGCCTTGGTGCCCGGGCTCTTTTCCGTACCGATGGAGCGGTACCATTTCGCGCCGTTGCGGATGATGAGGGGGACGGTGGAAAAGGTCTCCACGTTGTTGAGCACCGTGGGCTGCGCCCACAGGCCGTGCTCCACGGTGCGGGGCGGTTTCACACGGGGCATGCCTCGGTTGCCCTCAATGGAGGCGGTGAGGGCACTGCCCTCGCCGCAGACGAAGGCGCCGGCGCCCCGGTTCACATGGAGATGGAAGGAAAAGTCGGTGCCCAGAATGTGGTCGCCCAACAGGCCCAGCTCCTCCGCCCGGGCGATGGCGGTGCGCAGGCGGGACACCGCCAGGGGGTACTCGGCGCGGACATAGATGTATCCTTCGTCGCTGCCCGCTGCCACACCGGCAATGAGCATGCCCTCAATGATGGAGTGGGGGTTGCCCTCCATGATGGAGCGGTCCATGAAAGCGCCGGGATCGCCCTCGTCGCCGTTACACACCACATACTTCTTGCCCTTGGGCTGCTGGCGCACGCTCTCCCACTTGCGTCCGGCGGGGAAGCCGCCGCCGCCTCGGCCCCGCAGGCCGGAGTCTAAAATTTCTTTGCAGATGGCCTCGTCGGTCATTTCAAACAGGGCCTTTTCAAAGGCGGAGTAGCCGTCCTTGGCC
Organism: uncultured Oscillospiraceae bacterium; assembly: GCA_902497145.1. Classification (GTDB taxonomy): domain Bacteria; phylum Bacillota; class Clostridia; order Oscillospirales; family Oscillospiraceae; genus Lawsonibacter. The sequence goes on along the minus strand of CABVDR010000065.1, from coordinate 6,738 downwards.
AGATACTCGTCAATGTCCTCGGCGTCAGTGGTGCCGCAGTTTTCCAGCACCACCCGGTGCTGCTTATGGTAGAAGGGGATGTCCTCGTGCTTTTCGTAAGTCACGCCGTCCAACTGATAGAGCAGGCGGGGGATTACCTTGCCCCGCAGCAGGGTCTGCTCGATGATCTCGTCGCAGTCCTCCACTTGCACATGGGTGTAGAGAATACCGTCAGGCTCGATCTGGAGCAGGGGCCCCATCTCGCAGAAGCCGTGGCAGCCGCTGCGCTTGAGGTTGATGTCGTCAGCGCTGGTCTCGGGGGTCTCGTCCTCCCGCAGAAGGCCCACGTGGACGTTCAGGCCCCGACGCTCACATTCCTCCTTCATCCGCTCATAGATGTTCAGGGAGCCGCCGGCAATGCAGCCGGTACCGGCGCAGATGAGGACCTGACGGCGCTGAGCCTCCAGCGCCCGCTTGGCCTTCATCTGACGGACTTTCAGTTGTTCCCGGGAAAGCTTAGTCATGTTCATGGGCGGCCTCCTCCTTTCGCAGTTCTTCCAGCAGGTCGATGGCCAGCTCCGGGCTCATTTTAGAGTGGACCTGGTCGTTGACGGTAACCACGGGGGCAAGTCCGCAGGCGCCCAGGCAGGCCACGGTCTCCAGGGTGAACAGCCCGTCAGCCGAGGTTTTCTGTTTCTCCTCCAGCTCCAGATACTCGCGGATGGCGTTGTAGATGGGCTGGGACTTGCGCACGTGACAGGCAGTGCCGTCACACACTTTAATGATGTACTTGCCCTTGGCCTCCAGGGAGAAGTTTTCGTAGAAAGTGGCCACGCTGTATACCTTTGCCACGCCGATATCCAGCTTTTGGGCAATCAGTTCCAGAACCTGGGGGCTGAGATACTTAAACTCCGCCTGTACGTCCTGCATAATGGCAATCAGATGATGACGTTGACAGCCGTAGGAGTCGATGATCTCCTCCACCCGGGCCAATGAGATCCCTTTGGACATTGTGTTACACCTCTTCTTTCCTCTCAAGCGCCTGCAAGCGCAATTTTCCCACATATTACACATGATAAAGGAGAAAAGAATGGAAATCTATTGGCCATAATCACGAAAAAATGGAATGGAAAAATGAAGGAAAAAATTCAATTTCAAAAAAATAATGCAAAATTGACGGCATTTTTCCACGCCATTAAGGCCGGAAGGGGCGGGATGATACGTCAAAAACAGAACAAGATTTTTTTGCATCCTGACCATGAAATTTTTGCTCCGCGGAGGATCCGCCCTCTGGGGAGAAGGCCGAGAAAGGGGCAAAAGATGGTCAGAACAAGGGGAGAGCAGGGAAAGAGAAAACAATCCGGCGCAGAAAGAGCGTATTTGCTGGAAACTGTGGGATTTGACCAAAGCGGGGGAGTTGTGGTAGGATGAGATCAAGCGTTTTGACAGGGGGAGCTGCCCCCGGAAAGGAATACTGCCATGGATTGGAAAACGATCTTGCCTCAGCTCTACCGCAGCCGAATCGACACCAAGTTTTTTCCCGCGGAGGGAGCTCTGGCTGTGGGAGCCAGCAAGTTTGGCGGACAGCCCGATGTGCCGGCGGACTTTGTCTGGCCGGTGTTTGAGACGAAGACAGCAGAGGACGACCAGGTGAGGGAACGGCCCCTGGCCTTTCTGGCCCAGTTTGACTGCACCCAGCTGGCTCCCCTGGACCCCGAAGGTCTGCTGCCCCGGGAGGGGGTGCTCTCCTTCTTCTATGAACTGGACTCCCAGCGCTGGGGCTATGATCCCAAGGACCGGGGCTGCGCCCGGGTATTTTGGTTTGAGGGCCCTCTGGCTGCGGCAGAATTCCCGGCGGAGCTGGACGAGGAGTTCCGTCTGCCAGAGCTGGCGGCGGAGCTTTCTGGAGCGGTGGATGCCCCCGATTTCCAGGATGCCTGTCCTGCACTGGAGTACGACTGGACGGCCAATGACTACCGGTACTTTGACCAGGCCCGGCGGGAGCTGGGAATGGACTACCCCGCCAACCGCTCCCAGCTGCTGGGCTGGCCGGATATAATTCAGAACAATATGACCCTGGAGTGTGCACTGATTGACCGGGGCTACTATCTGGGGGGACGGTGGGAGAACATTCCCTTGGAGGAGCGCAGCGCTCTGCGTACCCCCAGCGTCCGGGAGTGGCAGCTGCTGTTCCAGCTGGATACTGTGGAGCAGGGAGACTTTGAGCTGATGTTCGGCGACTGCGGCCGGATCTACTTCTACATCCGGAAAGAGGACCTGGCCCAGCGCCGGTTTGACCGGGTGTGGCTCATTTTGCAGTGCAGCTGAGGAGGCATAGATCATGGGCAATATTGATCTGACCTATACCGGAAAGATCCGCAGCAAGGACAGCTTGGTCAAGGCGGTCCAGCACCTGGCCCGGCGGCAGAACCTGCGCCTGGGCGTCTGGGCGGAGGGCATGCGGATCGTCTTGTGTCCGGGCGGGTATCTGGACTTCGCCTGGACCAAAGAGAAGGGCCTGTTTGGCCAATGGAAGCTGCAGGGGGGCTGCAACACCACCCCCGCCGGGCCCGGATTTCATAAGGCGGCCCTGGAGCTGCTGGAGGGTTTGGAGCAGCTGGGCATCAAAGAGTGGACCATCCAGGACCGGACGGACTACCGGGAAGACCGAAATTTTGCAGCCCTGCGCCAGGAGTGGTTCCTCCCCTGGCTGGAGGAACAGGTGCGGGGAGTGGTGGACAAGACGATACCGGGGGAGATGGGCTATCTCTTCTGGGACTGGGACCAGTACCGCCCGGAGAAGGTGCCGGACACCATCGTCACCCCCATGGGACGCTTTCCGGTGGCCTGGCTGCGGGAGCAGCTGGACCATGGAAATATGGAAGAGCTGGCCGACCGGTTGTTTTTGTGGGACGCGCCGGGAACAGACGCCAGGCAGCTGCGCAACCGAGCTCTGAAGCAGCTGTGGGAGGACTGCTATTTTGCCCCCTCCGACCGCAGTACCCAGGATCAGCAGATCAATGCCGCCATTCTGGACACGCTGGAGCGCTCCGCTGCCATGGACCCCTCTCTGCCCCAGCCAGTGGCGGAGTACCGGGAGCTGTGTATCCTGGACGAGCGTACGCCTGATTTACCCGAAGGAATCACAGAGATGGAGGAGCCATATCCCATTGGCTACCGAAGGGGGGAGATTCTCCAGCCCTATGACCGGATTGCAGTGCCCCTGCCCGGAATGTACCACTATGAGTGGGCGGATGACGGCATGGGCAGCGTAGGCGGCGTATGGCGGGATGAGGAGAGCGAGAGCCCCATCTGGCATATGACTGCCTTACGCAGCAGAATGGGGCAGGCCCAGTTTGGATTGAAAATGGGGGAACTGCAGGATGTCCGTACCAAGGAACTGGAGGAGGGCCAGGCACACTGGGGCTGGAAGGAGCTGCCCCCAAAGAAGAAAGATGACGATCTGCTCTACCGGGTTTCCTGTGAAGCGGCGGTAGGGGATACCTTATATGTAATCACCATTACCTACCTCCACCCGGAGCACCGGGAGGACATCTACCAGCGCCTAGAGCGCATGACGATCCTGACTCAGCCAGGGGGATGACCCAGAAAAACAAACAGCCGGGACGCTTAAGAGAGCGTCCCGGCTGTTTTGTATATGGAGGATAAAATCAGAGAATATCAATGTACTCCCCACTCAGGGCCTTGTTCATGGAGCGCACCGCGCAGAACTTGCCGCACATGGAGCAGGTGTCGTCGTGCTCCGGGGAGCGGTCGTCCCGAACCGCCTTGGCGGTCTCGGGATCCAGAGCGCAGGCCCACTGGGCCTCCCAGTCCAGAGCCCGGCGGGCGTCGCCCATCTTGTCGTCGATGTCCCTGGCGCCCCGGACGCCCTTGGCGATGTCGGCGGCATGGGCGGCAATCTTGCTGGCGATGATGCCCTGCTTCACGTCGTCCACATTGGGCAGCGCCAGGTGCTCAGCGGGGGTGACGTAGCACAGGAAGGCGGCGCCGTTCATAGCGGCCATGGCTCCGCCGATGGCGGCGGTGATGTGGTCATAGCCGGGAGCGATGTCGGTGACCAGGGGACCCAGCACGTAGAAGGGGGCGCCCATGCAGATGGTCTGCTGTACCTTCATGTTGGCGGCGATCTGGTCCATGGGCACGTGGCCGGGACCCTCTACCATCACCTGTACGTCCTTCTCCCAGGCACGCTTGGTGAGCTCGCCCAGGCGCACCAGCTCCTCAATCTGGCACACGTCGGTGGCGTCGGCCAGGCAGCCGGGACGGCAGGCGTCGCCCAGGGAGATGGTCACATCGTACTCCCGGCAGATGTCCAAAATCTCATCGTAGTACTCATAGAAGGGGTTCTCCTCGCCGGTCATGCACATCCAGGCGAACACCAGGGAGCCGCCCCGGGAGACAATGTTCATCTTCCGCTTGTGCTTGCGGATCTGGTCGATGGTCTTGCGGGTAATGCCGCAGTGGAGGGTGACAAAGTCCACGCCGTCCTGGGCGTGGAGGCGGACCACGTCAATAAAGTCCTGGGCGGACAGGGTAGCCAGGTCCCGCTGGTAGTGGATGACGCTGTCGTAGACCGGCACCGTGCCGATCATCACCGGGCACTCGTGGGTGAGCTTCTGGCGGAAGGGCTGGGTGTTGCCGTGGCTGGACAGGTCCATAATGGCCTCAGCGCCCATATTCACCGCGCTCATGACCTTCTCCATCTCCACGTCGTAGTCCTTGCAGTCCCGGGAAACGCCCAGATTTACGTTGATCTTGGTGCGCAGCATGGAGCCGATGCCCTCGGGGTCCAGGCAGGTGTGCAGGCGGTTGGCAGGGATGGCTACTTTGCCGCTGGCCACCAGGGGCAGCAGCTCCTCCACCCGCATCTGCTCCTTGCGGGCCACGGTCTCCAGCTCCGGGGTCACGATGCCCTTCCGGGCGGCGTCCATCTGTGTGGTATAATTGCGATCCATATCAAGATACTCCCTTTCCAGATTTAGTGTTGCGGATATTCCGTGGGGATGGCGTAGGCGTGGTTCAGCGGTCCGCTGCCCGCCCCCAGGTCCAGCATGGCCTCCAGCGCGCCGGAGATGTAGGCCTTGGCACGCTCCACCGACTGGTCCAGGTCAAAGCCCTTGGCCAGGTTGGAAGCGATGGCGCTGGAGAGAGTACAGCCGGTGCCGTGGGTGTTGGGGTTCTGGATGCGGCGGCCCCGGAACCACTTGCCCTGGCCCTCTCGCCAAAGCAGGTCGTCGGCGTCGTGGATCTGGTGGCCCCCCTTGCACAGCACGGCGCAGCCGTACCGCTCACTGATGGCCTGGGCGGCCCGCTCCATATCCTCGGCAGTGGCAATGGTCACGCCGGAGAGGACCTGGGCCTCCGGAATATTGGGGGTAAGCAGGGTGGCCAGAGGGAGCAGCTGCTCCTTCAGGGCGTCTACCGCCTCCTCGGAGATGAGGCGGGAGCCGCTGGTGGCCACCATCACCGGGTCCACCACGATGTTTTTTGCTCCGTACTGCCGGAGCTTGTCCGCGATGACCCCAATGAGGGCGGTGGAGGACACCATCCCGGTCTTTACTGCATCAGGGAAGATGTCGGTAAAGATGCAGTCCAGCTGGTTGGCCAGAAACTCGGGGGTGGACTCCAGAATGCCGTAGACGCCGGTGGTGTTCTGGGCCGTCAGGGCAGTGATGGCGCTCATGGCGTACACGCCATTGGCCGTCATAGTCTTGATATCGGCTTGGATCCCGGCGCCTCCGCTGGAATCGCTTCCAGCGATCGTCAATGCTGTTTTCATAGAAAACTCCTTTCTGATCTACGCATTGAAGTTTTATAGCGCGGCGACAGGTGGTGCCCCCAAGGCGCCGCGTGCTGCATATGGCCGTTTCCGCGTATACGCAAAAACTTGTGCCTTCCGCTTTTTGAAAAAGGTCAGCCCAATTGAGCAAGAAACGCCGGATCATCCAGCCGGGACAGATACCAGCGGCACACGGTCCGCAGATTCTGCTCGTCTTTCGATGAAAAGGCGTCGTACACCCCGACCACCGGAAAGCCGGCCTGGGCCGCCGTTTGAGCGGCGTGGAGGGCGTCCTCAAAGACCAGGGTGCGCTCCGGAGCGGCGCCCAGCCGTCGGGCGGCTTCCAGGTAGATGTCCGGGCGGGTTTTCGGGCCGTACTGGGTGGCGCTGAGTGCAAAGGAGAAGAAGGACCACACGCCCAGCCGCTCCAGAGCCTGCCTGGCCTGATGGACCTGGCTGGCGGTGGCCACGGCGCAGGGAATGCCCAGCCGGTTTAAGTGCTCCAGCAGGGTGCGGACCCCGGGCTTGAGAGGGACCCGGTCCCGGTACTCCCGGTCTGCCAGGGTTTCCATGGCCTCCATCAGCTGCTGGGGGGTGGCGGAGAGATGGTAGGTGCGGATCAGATACTCTGCGGCCTGGGGCGAGCTCATAGCCCGCAGGGTGTGGGACAGGCCGGGGGCGGGAACCGCACCAAATTGGCGTACCAGCTCCTCCGGCAGACGGTCCCAGACGTACATAGAGTCGGTGAGGGTGCCGTCCAGATCAAAAATCGCGGCAGCAGGGAGAAAGTGGGCCATAAAACGCCTCCGAACAAACAAAATCGCCCCGGGAGCCTCCATAAAGAGAAGATCCCGCGGCGTGCGCAAATACATATCTCCCTACGTTGGCATTACCCAAATCAGGTCACAGGTCGAAGCGCACAGCTTCCTCTCAGCCCGTTTGCGAGCTCCCTTTTT